>NZ_CP149798.1:1065000-1420000 GCF_037940415.1 Streptomyces sp. f51
CGTTCCTTGGAGAACCAGGCGCGGATCTTGTTGCGGGCGCGCGGCGACTTCACGAAGCCGAGCCAGTCGCGGGAGGGGCCCGCGCCGGCCGCCTTGGAGGTGAAGACCTCGACCAGGTCGCCGTTGTCCAGGGTGGACTCCAGCGGCACCAGGCGTCCGTTGACCCGTGCTCCTATCGTCCGGTGGCCGACCTCCGTGTGGACCGCGTAGGCGAAGTCCACCGGTGTCGCACCGGCCGGCAGCGCTATGACGTCACCCTTGGGCGTGAAGACGAAGACCTCGTTGCGCGAGAGGTCGAAGCGCAGGGACTCCAGGAACTCGCTGGGGTCCTCGGTCTCCTTCTGCCAGTCCAGGAGCTGCCGCAGCCACGCCATGTCGTTGACGGTGTCCTGGCCCGCGCTGCCCTTGGCCGCCCGGGGCACGTCGGTGCGGATCTTGGAGGAGCCGGCGACGGTCTCCTGCTTGTACTTCCAGTGCGCGGCGATGCCGTACTCGGCGCGGCGGTGCATGTCGAACGTACGGATCTGGAGTTCGACGGGCTTGCCGTTGGGGCCGATGACCGTCGTGTGCAGCGACTGGTACATGTTGAACTTCGGCATCGCGATGTAGTCCTTGAACCGGCCGGGGACCGGGTTCCATCGCGCGTGCACGGTGCCGAGCGCCGCGTAGCAGTCGCGGACGGTGTCCACGAGGACGCGGATGCCCACCAGGTCGTAGATCTCCGCGAAGTCACGGCCGCGGACGATCATCTTCTGGTAGACGCTGTAGTAGTGCTTCGGGCGGCCGGTGACGGTCGCCTTGATGCGGGCCGCGCGCAGGTCGGACTGGACCTCGTCGGTCACTATGGCGAGGTACTCGTCGCGCTTGGGGGCGCGCTCGGCGACCAGGCGCACGATCTCGTCGTACATCTTGGGGTAGAGGATCGCGAAGGCGAGGTCCTCCAGCTCCCACTTGATGGTGTTCATGCCCAGGCGGTGGGCGAGCGGCGCGTAGATCTCCAGGGTCTCGCGCGCCTTCTTCTCCTGCTTCTCGCGCTTGAGATAGCGCATGGTGCGCATGTTGTGCAGGCGGTCGGCGAGCTTGATGACCAGGACGCGGGGGTCCTTGGCCATCGCGACGACCATCTTGCGCACGGTCTCGGCCTGGGCGGCCTCGCCGAACTTGACCTTGTCCAGCTTGGTGACGCCGTCGACCAGCAGGGCGACGGAGTCGCCGAAGTCACGGCGCAGCTGGTCGAGGCCGTACTCGGTGTCCTCGACCGTGTCGTGCAGCAGACCGGCCATGAGCGTCGCCGGGTCCATGCCCAGCTCGGCGAGGATGGTGGTGACGGCGAGCGGGTGCGTGATGTACGGGTCGCCGCTCTTGCGCTTCTGGCCGCGGTGCCAGCGCTCGGCGACCTGGTAGGCCTTCTCGATCTGCCGGAGCGTCGACGTCTCGATCTTGGGGTCGTTGCTGCGCACTATCCGCAGCAGGGGCTCCAGGACCGGGTTGTACGGGTTCGAGCGCTGGACGCCGAGACGGGCCAGGCGGGCCCGGACGCGGTTCGAGGAGCCGCCGGAGCGTGTGGGCTGGGAGGCCGCGGGGCGGACCGGTGGGGTGTGCGCGGGGCGCTCGGGCGGGGCCGGCTTGGGACGCGATCCCTCGGCAGCCGTGCCGTCGGGCGCGGCCTGGGCGTGCTCGACCGGCCCGCTCGCTGCCTTCCGTGCGGGCTTCTCCGCGGCACCCGAGGCGGGCTCGGGCTGGGTGGAGGCGGTTCGCTCCAGGCGTTCCGCGCTGGGGGCGAGTGGCTGGGCCTCGTCTGGCAAGAGGGCTCCTCGTGCGCGATCCGGGTCCCCCGGTCAGGCTCCGGAAACCCCATGGTAGCGATCCTTCGCGCCGGACTCGCTGTCGGCCGCCGTCGGCGGTCTCGTACAGAAGGAACGCCGGAGGCGGGCGCCGGATTCCTCCGGGCCCGCCTCCACGGTGTCCTACGGGTGCCTCAGGCCTTTCGGGGGCCTGTCCGGGAGCGGACTCCCGGGTGGCGTGCGCGCGGTCCTCAGACCGTCAGGAGCGCCTCCAGGGGAGCCCCCGCCAGCGCCGGCTCCAGACGGCCGCGGCCGCCCAGGAAGCCGAGCTCCATCAGCACGGCGACGCCCGCGACCTCGGCGCCCGCCCTGCGGATGAGCTGGAGCGAGGCCTCGGCGGTGCCGCCGGTGGCGAGGACGTCGTCGACGACCAGGACGCGGTCGGCCGCGCTCAGGTCCTCGGCGTGCACCTCGATCTCGGCGGAGCCGTACTCCAGGTCGTACGCCTGCGACAGGGTCGCTCCGGGGAGCTTGCCCGCCTTGCGCACGGGGATGAAGCCGATCCCGGCGTGGACGGCGACCGGGGCTCCGAGGATGAAGCCGCGGGCCTCCAGGCCGACGATCTTGGTGGCTCCGTTGGCCACGGCGATGCCCGCGAGGGCGCCGGTCAGGGCGCCGAACGCGGCCGGGTCGGCCAGGAGCGGGGTGATGTCCTTGAACATCACGCCCGGCTCCGGGTAGTCGGCCACGTCACGGATGCGGCTGGTCAGCAGCTCCTCGATGCCGGTCATCGGCGCTTCCCCGAGGGACGGCCGCGGCCGCGGGCGCGGGACGCGGGCTGGTTGCGGGGACCGACGACCGCCGGGGTGACGTCGTCCTCGTCGTCCTCGTACGACGGCTCGGCGGCGCGCGGCTCCAGGGACTCGCCCGTGGCGGCCGCCTGGGCACGCTTGGCGAGGACCCGCTTGCGCAGGGCCTTCATCTGCGGCTCGCGCTCCTTGAGGTCGGCGACGAGCGGCGTGGCGATGAAGATCGAGGAGTACGCGCCGGCCGCGAGGCCGACGAACAGCGACAGCGAGATGTCGTTGAGCACACCGGCGCCGAGCACGCCACCACCGATGAACAGCAGGCCGGCGACCGGCAGCAGCGCGACCACCGTGGTGTTGATGGAACGCACCAGGGTGCTGTTGATCGAGCGGTCGGCGACGTCGCTGTAGGTCCAGCGGGTCTGCTTCGTGATGTCCTTCGTCTGCTCCTTGAGGCTGTCGAAGACGACGACCGTGTCGTAGAGCGAGTAACCGAGGATCGTGAGCAGACCGATCACGGTGCCCGGGGTGACCTCGAAGCCGACCAGGGCGTAGATGCCGACCGTGATGGTGATGTCGTGGATCAGCGCGACCAGGGCCGCGATGGCCATGCGCCATTCGAAGGCGATGGCCAGGTAGATCACGACCAGGACCATGAAGATCGCCAGGCCCTCCCAGGCCTTGTTGGCGATCTGGTCACCCCAGCTGGGGCCGACCAGGTCGGCGTTGATGTCGTCGGCCTTCACGTTCAGGTCCGTGGCGAGCTTGGTCTTGATCGCGTCGGACTTGTCGGTGTCGATGCCGGCGATCTGGATGCGCAGGCTGCCGTTGCCGAGCTTCTGGACGACCGCTTCGTGGCCGGAGGCCTCGTGCGCGTACGTCTCCGCCTGGCTCACCGAGACGCTGGACTTGCCGGTGGTGAAGACGGCGCCGCCCTGGAACTCGATGCCCATGTTCAGGCCCCGCACCGTCAGGCCGAGGATGGCCGTGATGGTGATCAGGATCGAGATGCCGTACCAGATCTTGCGCTTGCCGACGAAGTCGTAGCCGATCTCGCCGCGGTGGAGCCGGGCGCCGAGGGTGCCGAGTTTCGACATCTCACGCCTCCTTCGTGTCGACGGGGGCGGACGCGCGACGGGTGCGGCGCAGCGGCGGCTTGGCGCCCAGTCGCTTCGGGTCGAGGCCGGACCACTTGTGTCCCTCGGCGAAGAACTTCCTGCGGGCGAGGAGGGTCATCAGCGGCTTGGTGAAGAGGAACACGACGACGACGTCGAGCACGGTGGTCAGACCGAGGGTGAACGCGAAGCCCTGGACCTTGCCGACGGTGACGATGAAGAGCACCGCGGCGGCGAGGAACGACACGAAGTCGGAGACCAGGATCGTGCGCCGGGCGCGCGGCCAGGCACGCTCGACGGCGGGTCGCAGGCTGCGGCCCTCACGGATCTCGTCACGGATGCGTTCGAAGAAGACGATGAACGAGTCCGCGGTGATACCGATGGCGACGATCGCGCCGCAGACGGCCGGCAGGTTCAGCGCGAAGCCGATGGCCGGGCCGAGCAGCGCCATGAGCACGTAGGTGAGGATCGCCGAGACGCCGAGGGAGGCGATGGCGATGACCGACAGGCCCCGGTAGTAGATCACCAGGTAGAGGACGACCAGCGCGAGGCCGATGGCGCCCGCGATCAGGCCGGCGTGCAGCTGCTCGCCACCGAGGGCCGCGGTCACCGTGGTGACGCTGGACTCCTTGAAGCTGAGCGGCAGCGCGCCGTAGTTCAGCATGTTGGCCAGGTCCTGCGCCTCGGTCTGGGTGAAGCTGCCGGAGATCTCGGCGGTGCCGCTCAGCGACTCCGTCACGCGCGGGTCGGAGACGACCTGACCGTCGAGGACGATCGCGAACTGGTTCTGCGGCGGCTGGTTCTGGGCGAGCTTGCCGGTGATGGCCGCGAACTTCTTGGAGCCACCGGAGGTGAACTCCATGGTGACCTTCCAGCCCGCGCCGGTCTGCGTGTCGAAGACCGCGCCGGACTTCTTGATGTCCGTACCGGACACCTCGGCCGCGCCGAGCACGTACTTCTGGTACTGGCCCGTGGAGTCCTTGGACTGGCCGCAGGCGACGGTGGGCTCGGTCGGCCTGGCGTCGGAACCGGCCGTGGCACGGACCGCCCTGTCGGAGCAGTCGAGCGCGGCGTACTGGGCCTGGAGCTTGGCGGTCGCGGGGTCCACGCTGGCGCTCGCGGACGGCGAGGCGCTGGAGGAGGGCGAGGCCGGGGAGCTGGGGGTGCCGCTCGCGGAGGGCGAGGAGCCCGCCTTCAGGGCGTCACTGACCGGGCGGCCCTGGGTGGTGGCGGAGGCCGACGGCGTCGGGGACGGCGAGGAGGACGAGGTCGCCTTGTCCTTGGACGCGCTTCCGGAGGCGCTCGACGACGGCGTGGCCTTCGCGGTGCCGCCGGAGGCCTCGGTGGCCAGCACGGGGCGGAAGTAGAGCTTGGCGGTGGTGCCGACCTGCTTGCGGGCCTGCTCCGAGTTCGTGCCCTTGGGGATGTTGACAATGATGTTGTCGGATCCCTGGGTCTGAACCTCGGCCTCGGAGACACCGAGACCGTTGACACGGCGGTTCATGATGTCGACCGCGGTGTCCATGTTGGTCTTGTTGATCGCGTTGGGCTGGCCCGGCTCGTTCTTCGCCGTGAGCGTGATGCTCGTGCCGCCGGCGAGGTCGATGCCGAGACGCGGCGTGGGGTGCCCGGTCGCGAACATGCCTCCGGTGAGCGCCGCGATGGCGATCAGGATCAGGGCCAGCGAGCGCCCCGGCCTGCTCTGGGCGCTCGCGCTCCGGCCCTTCTTCGGTGCTGCCACCTTCTCGTACTCCCTCTCGGGCCGCCCTGCGCCGGGTGAGCGCGGAACGGCCATGCCATGGTGTCGGGACCTCGTGCGAGAACAGCACGTCCCGGGAGCGGCGAGGCGCGGGGATCGCGCCGAGCTCCCGGATCGTGACTACTTCGCTTCGGCCCCGCCGTCGGTCTTCTTCGGCTCCGCCTCGTCGACGTCGGCCTCGTCGGCCTTCGCCTCGACGACCTCGTCGGCCGGCTTGTCCGCCGCGTCCTTCTTGCCGAGGTCGAGGGGCTTGTCGTCGGAGGCGTCGGAAGAGGCGTCGGCGGCGGGCTCGTCGGTCTCGGTGAGGGAGGAGGCGTCGTCCGGCACGACCGAGCCGTCGGCCTTCAGGTCGTGCTCGATGCCGTGGACGATGCGGTTGTACTCGTCGTCCGTCAGGACGGCGCCGATCGCGTTCTTCGCGAAGAGCAGGTCGACACCGGGAGCGGCGTCGAGGAGGACCGTGTCCTCGTTGACCTCCTTGACGGTGGCGTACATACCGCCGATCGTGCGCACGCCGGAGCCGGGCTGCAACTCATTGCGCATGGAAGCGGCCTGCTGCTGCTTCTTCTTGGCCGACCGGGTCATCAGGAACATGGCCCCGATGAGCACGATGAACGGGAGGAGGGTCACTGGACTCACGGGTCGGGACTTCCTTCTTCGACCGCACGTAGTGGTGAGCGGCCTGCTGGATGGGGGTATGTATGCCGTCGACATGGGCGGCATCGGCGGAGTCTAAGCGAGTCCGCACTCAGGGAACAACGCTCAGCATGGCACCGGGGTTCCTGCCCCGGTGCGTACGCACGCCGTCACGCCCCGAACAGGTCCTCTTGTCCGTTTCCGCCGGTTGACCGGCGGGGCGGCGTGAGGCCGAGATGCGCCCATGCCGCGGGTGTCGCCACCCGGCCACGGGGAGTGCGGGCGAGAAGCCCCTCCCTCACGAGGAAGGGCTCGGCCACCTCCTCCACCGTCTCACGCTCCTCCCCCACAGCGACAGCAAGTGTGGACAATCCGACAGGACCGCCGCCGAAGAGCTTGAGCAGGGCTTCCAGGACTCCGCGGTCGAGACGGTCGAGTCCGCGCGCGTCGACCTCGTAGACCTTCAGCGCCGCCCCTGCGATCTCCCGGGTGATGATCCCGTCCGCCCTGACCTGCGCGTAGTCGCGTACGCGGCGCAGCAGGCGGTTGGCGATGCGGGGCGTGCCGCGGGAGCGGCCGGCGATCTCCGCGGCGCCCTCGGTGCCGATCTCGACGTCCAGGAGGCCGGCGGAGCGGTGGACGACGCGCTCCAGCTCCGCGGGCTCGTAGAACTCCATGTGGGCGGTGAAGCCGAAGCGGTCGCGCAGCGGCGGGGGCAGCAGGCCCGCGCGGGTGGTGGCGCCGACCAGGGTGAACGGGGGCAGCTCCAGCGGGATGGCGGTGGCGCCGGGGCCCTTGCCGACGATGACGTCGACGCGGAAGTCCTCCATCGCCATGTACAGCATCTCCTCGGCGGGCCGGGACATGCGGTGGATCTCGTCGAGGAAGAGGACCTCGCCCTCCTGGAGGGAGGAGAGGATCGCGGCGAGGTCTCCGGCGTGCTGGATGGCGGGGCCGCTGGTGATGCGGATGGGGGCGCCCATCTCGGCCGCGATGATCATGGAGAGGGTGGTCTTGCCGAGGCCGGGGGCGCCGGAGAGCAGCACGTGGTCGGCGGTGGCCCCGCGCGCGCGTGCGGCGCGCAGGACCAGGTCGAGCTGTTCGCGGACCTTCTCCTGGCCGATGAACTCGTCCAGGTCCTTGGGGCGCAGCGCGGCCTCGACGGCCTGGTCCTCGCCGTCGGCGACCGGTCCCACCAGCCGTTCGGCCGCGGGGCCGACGAGCCGCTCGTCCGCGGCTTCGTCTGTCGTGTCGTCCCAGTTCATCGGTGGTGCCTCGCGGTCTCGTGGTGGTGGGGCGGCCGGCGGTTCGACGGGCGCCGGCCGCGCCGGGGCACGGCCCCGGCCCGGGGGCCGGGGTCCTTCAGCGTGCTCGGTTCAGGGTCTGGAGGGCCGCTCTGAGGAGCTGGCCGACCTGCGGGGTTCCCTCGGCCGCCTCGGCCTGCGGGGCCACGGCGGCGACCGCCTCGTCGGCCTCCCGGGTCGCGTACCCGAGGCCGACGAGGGCCGCGTGCAGCTGGTCGCGCCAGCCCGTGGTGACCGCCGTGCCGATGGCCGGGCCGCCGGGGCCGAGCGGCGCGCCGAGCCGGTCCTTGAGTTCGAGCAGGAGCTTCTGGGCACCCTTCTTGCCGATGCCGGGCACGGCGACGAGGGCCTTCTCGTCACCGGTGGACACGGCACGGCGCAGGGCGTCGGGGCTGTGCACGGCGAGCATCGCCTGGGCGAGGCGCGGGCCGACCCCGCTCGCGGTCTGGAGGAGCTCGAAGACCTGGCGCTCGTCGTCGTCGGCGAAGCCGTAGAGGGTGAGCGAGTCCTCGCGGACGACGAGGGAGGTGGCGAGCTTGGCCTGCTGTCCGGTGCGGAGCCCGGCGAGGGTGCCCGGGGTGCACTGGACGGCGATGCCGATGCCGCCGACCTCGACGACCGCGGAGTCGGGGGCGAGGGCGGCGACCGGGCCGCTGACGAAGGCGATCATGCGGTACGGCCTTTCGATGCCGGGCGCGCGGCGTGCGCCGCCGCGGCCTGCTGGAGTCTGTTCTGGGCGACGGCCCGGTCGGGCCCGATCCGCGCGGCGGTCTGCTGGAGTCTGTTCTGGGCGGGGGCGCGCCAGATGTGGCAGATGGCGAGCGCGAGGGCGTCCGCCGCGTCGGCGGGCTTCGGCGGCTCGGCGAGCCGGAGGAGCCGGGTGACCATCGCGCCGACCTGGGCCTTGTCCGCGCGTCCGTTGCCGGTGACGGCGGCCTTGACCTCGCTGGGGGTGTGCAGGGCGACGGGGATGCCGCGCCGGGCCGCGCAGAGCATGGCGACGGCGCTGGCCTGTGCGGTGCCCATCACGGTCCGGACGTTGTGCTGGCTGAACACCCGCTCGACGGCGACGTACTCCGGTTCGTACTCGTCGAGCCACTGCTCGATGCCCTGCTCGACGGCGACCAGGCGCAGGCCCAGTTCGGCGTCCGCGGGGGTGCGTACGACTCCGACTCCCCGCATGGTCAGAGGCCGCCCGGCGACTCCTTCGACCACCCCGACACCGCACCGGGTCAGCCCGGGGTCGACACCCAGCACCCGCACCCGGGCCTCCTTCGATCTCGCCGCTCACAGCCGGGGGTCTCCCCAGTTCGTGCAGGCTATCGGGTGCCACTGACAGAGCGACGGGCCGACGGGTGTGTCCCGTCGGCCCGTCGCTCCGGGCAAGCCCTCGGATCAGGCGTCGACCTTCTCCATGACCTCGTCGCTGACGTCGAAGTTGGCGAAGACGTTCTGCACGTCGTCGCTGTCCTCCAGGGCGTCGATCAGCTTGAAGATCTTCCGGGCGCCGTCCTCGTCGAGCTCGACCTGCATGGTCGGGACGAAGTTGGCGTCGGCGGAGTCGTAGTCGATGCCGGCGCCCTGGAGCGCGGTGCGCACCGCGACCAGGTCGGTGGCCTCGGAGAGGACCTCGAAGCTCTCGCCGAGGTCGTTGACCTCCTCGGCGCCCGCGTCGAGCACGGCGCCCAGGACGTCGTCCTCGGTCAGCTCACCCTTGGGGACGACGATGACGCCCTTGCGGTTGAACAGGTACGACACCGAGCCGGGGTCGGCCATGCTGCCGCCGTTGCGGGTCATGGCGACGCGCACGTCGGAGGCCGCGCGGTTGCGGTTGTCGGTGAGGCACTCGATGAGCACGGCGACACCGTTCGGGCCGTAGCCCTCGTACATGATCGTCTCGTAGTCGGCGCCACCGGCTTCGAGACCGGCGCCGCGCTTGACCGCGGAGTCGATGTTCTTGTTCGGGACCGAGCTCTTCTTCGCCTTCTGGATGGCGTCGAACAGCGTCGGGTTGCCGGACACGTCGGCGCCACCGGTGCGGGCCGCGACCTCGATGTTCTTGATCATCTTCGCGAAGAGCTTGCCGCGCTTGGCGTCGATCACGGCCTTCTTGTGCTTCGTCGTAGCCCATTTAGAGTGGCCGGACATCTGCCTGTCTCCTTCGCGTAACCCAACCTGTACGGACTCCCCCAGGCGTCGAGAGCCTGGGGAGACCCCACAGATCCTACAAGGACGCCGGTGTCCGGTTCGCGCGCACCATGTCGACGAACAGACCGTGCACGCGGTGGTCGCCCGTCAGCTCCGGGTGGAACGACGTGGCGAGCGCGTTTCCCTGGCGGACCGCGACGATGTGGCCGCCGTGCTCGGCGAGCACCTCGGCCTCGGCACCCACGGACTCGACCCAGGGGGCGCGGATGAAGACGCCCTCTACAGGATCGCCCTCGACACCCCGTACGTCGACCGCCGCCTCGAAGGACTCGTTCTGCCGTCCGAAGGCGTTGCGGCGCACGATCATGTCGATGCCGCCGATGGTCTCCTGGCCCGAGCGCGGGTCGAGGATCTTGTCGGCGAGCATGATCATGCCGGCGCAGGTGCCGTAGACGGGCAGGCCCGAACGGACCCGCGCGCGCAGCGGCTCCATCACTCCGAAGAGGACCGCCAGCTTCGAGATGGTGGTGGACTCGCCGCCGGGTATGACCAGGCCGTCGATCTCGGCGAGCTCCTCGGGCCGCCGCACCGGCCTGGCCACGGCGTCCGCCGCGGCCAGGGCGATGAGGTGTTCCCGTACGTCGCCCTGGAGGGCCAGGACGCCAATGACAGGAGTGCTCATGTGACTACCAGCCGCGGTTGGCGTAGCGCTCGGTCTCGGGGAGGGTGTCGCAGTTGATGCCGACCATGGCCTCGCCGAGGTTGCGGGACGCGTCCGCGATGATCTTCGGGTCGTCGTAGAAGGTGGTGGCCTTCACGATGGCGGCGGCACGCTTGGCCGGGTCGCCCGACTTGAAGATGCCGGAGCCGACGAAGACGCCCTCGGCACCGAGCTGGCGCATGAGCGCGGCGTCGGCGGGGGTGGCGACACCACCGGCGGAGAACAGCACGACCGGCAGCTTGCCGAGCTCGGCGACCTCCTTGACGAGCTCGTACGGGGCACGCAGGTCCTTCGCGGCGGCGTACAGCTCGTTGTTGTCGAAGCCGCGCAGGCGGGCGATCTCGTTCTTGATCTGGCGCAGGTGGCGGACGGCCTCGACGACGTTGCCGGTGCCGGCCTCGCCCTTGGAGCGGATCATGGCCGCGCCCTCGGCGATGCGGCGCAGGGCCTCGCCCAGGTTGGTGGCGCCGCAGACGAAGGGGGTCGTGAACGCGAACTTGTCCGAGTGGTTGACCTCGTCGGCCGGGGTGAGGACCTCGGACTCGTCGATGTAGTCGACGCCGAGGGACTGGAGGACCTGGGCCTCGACGAAGTGGCCGATGCGGGACTTGGCCATCACCGGGATGGAGACCGCCTCGATGATCTCCTCGATCATGTTCGGGTCCGACATCCGGGCGACGCCGCCGTCCTTGCGGATGTCGGCGGGGACCCGCTCCAGGGCCATGACGGCAACGGCGCCGGCGTCCTCGGCGATCTTCGCCTGCTCGGCGTTGACCACGTCCATGATCACGCCGCCCTTGAGCTGCTCGGCCATGCCGCGCTTGACGCGGGCGGTACCGATCGCGGTGTTCTCGGCGGAGTTGGAGAGGGTGCTGGACACGGGTTGACCTCGCTCGGGGGAAGAGGATTTGTGCAGCTCCGAGGAAACGCGAGGTGACCAGTCCACTGCAAGGGCCAATGGGGAGGCGGTGGCTCGTTTTCGTTCCGGTCCACCGCCGCGCGTCAGTTCGTCGGGCGGTCGGCCAGGGCCACGGGGGGCTCGTCGTCCATCTCGAAGGCCATGGGGAACGGGGCGTGGCCCGCGAGGCGGAACCAGCGGACCTTGCGGTGGCGGCGCAGGGCGCGGGCGGCGCGTACGGCGTCGTTGTGGAAGCGCCGCGCCATGGGCACCCGGCGCACGGCCTGGGCCAGTTCACCGGCCGCTTCCTCGCCGCCGGGCGCCTCACGGACCGCCTCGACCTGCTGGGTCTCCCCGAACACCGCCCGCAGGGCCTGGCTCAGCTCGCTCTCGGCCACCTCGCGCTGCTCCTCCTCGGCCTGCCGGGCCGCGTGCGCCGCTTCGTAGAGGACGATCGAGGCGGCCGGGTCGAGCACCCCGGAGGTGGCCAGTTCCTGCGCGACGGAGGCCCGGCGCAGCAGCTGCGCGTCGAGGGCGGCGCGGGCGGCGTCGATGCGGGAGTGCAGCCGGTCGAGGCGTCCGGCGGTCCAGCTCAGGTAGAGGCCGATCGCGACGAGGCCGACGAGGATCCAGATGAGGGTTGCGGTCACGGGCGGCAAGGCTACCGGTGCGGATCACGGGCCCGCCGGGGCCGCACACGCCACCGGCCCGCCGGGACCCGCACGCGCGCCACCGGCCCGCCGCGGCCCGGGCACTGTGGGTCCGCCGGCCCGCCATGGCCCGGGCAGCGGGTCCGCCGGCCCCACGGGGCCCCGGCCGCACACGGAGCCGCCACCGGACCGTCGTGTTCCGGCCGTTCTCCGTCCGCCGGGCGCCGGGTGTCCGGCCAGGAGGGCCCACGGCGTCGGGCGCGGGGTGTCCGGCCGGCACGGCCCACCGCGTCTTCGCGCGGGGCGACGGTCCCGCTGCGGGGCCGCACGCGCGGCCGACGGGGAAGGCGGTCTCGCGGCGCCCCGTCCGTGCGCGAGGGCGGGCCGGACGCCCCTGCCGTGGGGTCCGCGGAACCGCCCGTACGGGATCGATCGGCCCGTGCCCGGATCCGCTCAGGCTCTGCCGGGCCAGGGTCGCCGCCCCTCGGGCTCCCCAGCGGGGGCGGACCCGGGTGTCTCGGCCCCCGGGGACGCCGTCGCCGGAGGACTCCGGAGGCGTCGGTCGCCGGAGGACCCCCGGGACGCCCGTCACCGCGGGACCCGGTGGCGCCCACCACGAGCGGGCCCGTCACCCGTGGACCCCGGGCGGGTCGGTCGCCGGTGGAGCCCCGGAGGGTCAGTCTCGAGCCAGGCCGAAGCGGGCCCTGAGGCCCGTGCGTTCGTCGGTGGCCACCGCGGCGGCGCCGTCCGTCACCGTCTCGTACACGGACAGGATGTCCGCGCCGACCGTCGACCAGTCGAAGCGCCGCACGTGCTCGCTGCCCCGCACCCGCAGCGCGGCCCGGCGCTCCGGGTCGGCGAGCAGGCGCAGCGCGGCGGCGGCCAGGTCGGCCGCGTCCTCGTTGGCGAACAGCTCACCCGCGGAGCCCTGGTCGAGGACCTGGGCGAACGCGTCGAGATCCGCGGCGAGCACGGGCGCCCCGGCGGACATCGCCTCGACGAGGATGATCCCGAAGCTCTCGCCGCCGGTGTTGGGCGCGACGTACAGGTCGACGCTGCGCAGCAGACGGGCCTTGTCCTCGTCGCTGACCATCCCGAGGAACTCGACGCGCGAGCGCATCTCGGCGGGCAGCGACTCCACAGCCTCCTTCTCGTCGCCGCGCCCGGCGACCAGCAGCCGCGTCTGCGGGCGCTCGGCCAGGATCGCGGGCAGCGCCTTCATGAGCACCGGCAGGCCCTTGCGGGGCTCGTCGATGCGGCCGATGAAGCCGATGGTGTCGCCCTGCCACTCGGGCTTGGGCTTGGCGCGGGCGAAGAAGTCGACGTCGACGCCGTTCGGGATGACGACCGCGTCGCCGCCGAGGTGCTCGACCAGGGTGCGCCGGGCGTACTCGCTCACCGCGATCCGCGCGCTGATCTTCTCCAGGGCGGCCTGGAGGATGGAGTACGCGGCGACCATCGCCCGGGAACGCGGGTTCGAGGTGTGGAAGGTCGCGACGATCGGGCCCTGGGCCGCCCAGCACGTCAGCAGGCCGAGCGACGGCGAGGACGGTTCGTGGATGTGGACCACGTCGAAGGTGCCGTCGTGCAGCCAGCGCCGCACCCGGGCGGCCGACAGGAAACCGAAGTTGAGCCGCGCCACCGAGCCGTTGTACGGGACCGGGACCGCGCGGCCCGCCGAGACGACGTACGGCGGCAGGGGCGTGTCGTCGTCCGCGGGGGCGAGGACGGAGACCTCGTGCCCCAGGCCGATGAGGTGTTCGGCCAGGTCGCGGATGTGGAACTGGACGCCGCCGGGAACGTCCCAGGAGTACGGGCAGACGATGCCGATCCTCACGAGGCCCTCTTCTCGGGGTCCTGTGTGCCGGACCCCTCGGGGGGAGCCTTCCCGGCGTCGAGGTCCTTGAGCCACAAACGCTGCAACATGTGCCAGTCCTCCGGGTGCTCGGCGATGCCGTGGGCGAAGGCGTCGGCCAGCGCCTGTGTCATGACAGACGTCTTCTCGGCCCGACTGCCCGACCCGGGGACCTCGACGGGCGGATGCACCCGGCCGCGCATCACGGGCGAGTCGTCGTACCAGAGCGTCACGGGCAGGAGGAGGGCGCCGGTCTGCTGGGCGAGCAGCGCCGGGCCCGCGGGCATCCGGGTCGTCTCGCCGAAGAACTCCACCTCGACGCCCGAGGCGGACAGGTCCCGTTCCGCGACCAGGCAGATCAGCCCGCCGTCGCGCAGGCGCCGGGCCAGCGTGCCGAACGCGGCACCGCCGCTGTGCGGCAGGACCTCCATGCCGAGGCCCTCGCGATAGGCGACGAAACGGTCGTACAGCGACTCGGGCCGCAGGCGCTCGGCGACCGTCGTGAACGGCGTCTTCAGTCCGGTGGTGACCCAGGCGCCCGCCAGGTCCCAGTTCGCCATGTGGGGAAGCGCCAGGATGACGCCCCGGTCGGAGGCGATGCCGTCGGTGAGGCGGTGCACGTCCTCGACCTCGAAGCCGCCCGCCACGCGCTCCTCGCTCCACGCGGGAAGCCGGAACGACTCCATCCAGTAGCGCAGGTACGAGCGCATGCCGGCGCGGGAGAGTTCCGCGAGCCGCTCCGGTGTCGCGTCCGGCACCACGCGCGCGTAGTTGCTCTCCAGACGCAGGACCCCCTTGCCGCGCCGCTTCCAGGCGATGTCGGCGATCGTGCGGCCCAGGCGCACGGCGACCGGCTCGGGCAGCTTCTTGACCACGCTCCAGCCCAGGGCGTACGAACCGTCGGCCAGCCTGTCCCGCAGGCTGGTCACGAGGTGGCCTCGCTGCTCTGGGCCGCGACCGCGGCGTCCGCCTCGGCGGCCTCCCGGCGGACGGTGACGACGCGCTGGATCAGCGTGACGAGACTGCCGACGGCGACGATCCACAACGCGATGGGCAGCAGCACCTGGATACCGGGCACCCCGAACGTGTGCAGACCCGCCAGACCGGCCGCGACCAGCGAGATCACCAGCCGCTCGGCGCGCTCGACGAGACCGTTGACCGCGACCGGCAGACCGATCGACTCGCCCCGGGCCTTGGTGTACGACACCACCTGGCCGCTGGCCAGACAGAAGATCGAGACGGCGCACAGGACGTTGTCGTCGCCGTTGCCCGCGTACCAGAGTGCGAAGCCGCCGAAGATCGCGCCGTCGGCGACCCGGTCGAGCGTGGAGTCGAGGAAGGCACCCCAGCGGCTGGAGCGGCCGAGCTGGCGCGCCATGTTCCCGTCGACCAGGTCGGAGAACACGAACAGCGTGATGACGATCGTTCCCCAGAAGAACTCTCCCCGGGGGAAGAAGACCAGCGCCCCCGCCATGACTCCGGCCGTGCCCAGGAGGGTGACCGTGTCGGGGCTCACCCCCCGGCGGACGAGAAACGCGGCGAACGGTGTGAGGACACGCGTGAAGAATGCACGCGCGTACTTGTTCAGCATGGCCTTCCCGAGGGTCGGTGTCGCCGGGCGGCCCCTGCTGGCCGTCGGCTGGCCCATCGTAGCCACGCGTGCGCTTGTGCGATGGCCGGGCACCCGCACCCCGTGTCACGACAGGGTGCCGCCGGCGTCACGGCGCGATCGCGTCCCCTGTATGGACGCACAGTGACGCGAGTGCAAAGCTCGAAGAACCGCGGGCGTCACCGGTGCCGCCACCGAACGCGGCCTCGGCATGTCCCGCGCCCACAGAGACCTCACCGTGCACGGGAGGCAAGGCCATGGGCGACAAGGCGAACACACACCCCGGAGCCGCCGGCAGGGCTACGGCGGCCGACCACCCCGCGTCCGTACGGAATGTGGTGCTGGTCGGCCACAGCGGATCGGGCAAGACGACGTTGGTGGAGGCTCTCGCGCTGACGGCGGGAGCGGTGAACCGGGCGGGCCGCGTGGAGGACGGCGGCACCGTCTCGGACTACGACGAGATCGAGCACCGGCAGCAGCGCTCGGTGCAGCTCTCCCTGGCGCCCGTCGACTGGGACGGGCTGAAGATCAACCTTCTCGACACCCCCGGATACGCCGACTTCGTCGGTGAACTGAGGGCCGGTCTGCGAGCGGCGGACGCGGCCCTCTTCGTCGTCTCGGCCGCGGACGGGGTGGACGGCTCGACCCGGATGCTGTGGGAGGAGTGCGCGGCCGTCGGCATGCCCCGGGCGATCGTGGTCACCCACCTCGAATCGGCCCGGTCGGACTTCGAGGGGATGACCGCGCTCTGCGCGGAGGCGTTCGGCGGGGACGACCCCGACGCCGTACTGCCCCTCTACCTGCCGCTGCACGGCGCCGCGGCGCCCGACGGGCACACGCCCGTGACCGGCCTGATCGGACTGCTCACCCGGCAGCTGTTCGACTACTCCTCCGGCGAGCGCAAGGAGGCGGAACCGGGGCCCGAGCAGGAACGGCTCATCGAGACGGCCCGCAACCGGCTGATCGAGGGGATCATCGCCGAGAGCGAGGACGAGACCCTCATGGACCGCTATCTCGGCGGTGAGGAGATCGACCTCAAGACACTCGTGCAGGACCTCGAACGGGCCGTGGCCCGCGGGAGCTTCTTCCCGGTGCTGGCCGCCGCGCCCGCCGCCGAGGGCGCCCGGCAGGGGCTCGGCACGGTCGAGCTCCTCGAACTGATCGCCGGCGGCTTCCCGACCCCGCTGGAGCGCCCGGCGCCCAGCGTGACCACACCGGACGGCGCACCGCGCGAGGTGAAGACCTGCGACCCCGACGGGCCGCTGGTCGCGGAGGTCGTGAAGACCGCGTCCGACCCGTACGTGGGCCGGGTCTCCCTGGTCCGGGTCTTCTCCGGGACCCTGCGCCCCGACGCGACCGTGCACGTCTCCGGGCACGGACTGACCGACCGCGGACACGAGGACCACGACGTCGACGAGCGGATCGGCGCCCTGTCCGCGCCGTTCGGCAAGCAGCAGCGCCCCCTCACGCACTGCATCGCGGGCGACCTCGCCAGCGTGGCGAAACTGAACCGCGCCGAGACGGGAGACACCCTTTCGGCCAAGGACGACCCGCTGCTCATGGAGCCGTGGCAGATGCCCGACCCGCTGCTCCCCCTCGCCATCGAGGCCCACAGCAAGGCGGACGAGGACAAGCTCTCCCAGGGGCTCGGCCGGCTCGTGGCCGAGGACCCCACGATGCGTCTGGAGCAGAATCAGAACACCCATCAGGTCGTCCTGTGGTGCCTGGGCGAGGCGCACGCGGACGTCGCCCTGGAACGGCTGCGCAGCCGGTACGGCGTGCAGGTGGACGTGGTCCCGCACAAGGTCTCCCTGCGCGAGACGTTCGCCGGCCCCGCGACCGGACGCGGCCGCCATGTCAAACAGTCCGGCGGACACGGCCAGTTCGCGATCTGCGAGATCGAGGTCGAACCGCTGCCGAACGGCTCGGGCGTCGAGTTCGTGGACAAGGTCGTCGGCGGGGCCGTACCCCGGCAGTTCATCCCCTCGGTCGAGAAGGGCGTGCGGGCCCAGGCGGCCAAGGGCGTCGTCGCCGGCTATCCGCTCATCGACGTACGGGTGACGCTGACGGACGGCAAGGCGCACTCGGTCGACTCCTCCGACGCCGCCTTCCAGACGGCGGGCGCGCTCGCGCTGCGCGAGGCGGCCCGCGAGGCCACCATCCATCTCCTGGAGCCGGTGGCGGAGGTGACGGTCCTCGTCGGTGACGACTACGTGGGTCCGGTGATGAGCGACCTGTCGGGACGACGCGGCCGGGTGGTCGGCACCGAGCAGGCACCCGGCGGGCGCACGCTGGTACGCGCCGAGGTACCGGAGATCGAGATCGGCCGGTACGCCGTCGACCTGCGGTCCGTCTCGCACGGCACCGCGCGCTTCGACCGGCGCTACGCACGGCACGAACCGATGCCGCAGCACATCGCCGACCGGCTCCGCGAGCAGGACCCGGGTACCTGAGGGCCGGCCGCGCCGGGCGGTTCGGGCGGGATTCATCCGTCGGTGGGCGGCTTCGGCCGTCCGCCGACGAATGTCGGCCGCGGCCGATACTCTGAGTACTGATCAAGACGAAGACCTGATCAACAGGTGTGCGGGACACCGAAGTCGGGAAAGCCGCAGGAGCGGGTGCGGCGGCGATGGGGGCGGAAGTGGCGTTCGACGGTTTCGATTTCACTCCCGGGGCGCAGGTGCCGCTCACGGGTTCCGCGGGGCAGACGGCGGCGACGTTCGCCCTCGCCTCGGCGGCGTACCGCGACAGTCCGATGACGGAGATCCTCAAGGCCGACAACGAATGGCACCAGTCCACGGTGAAGGCCGGGCGGATCAAGCTGTTCGCGCCGAATCTCGGCGAGGCCTTCGCGGGCGCGGTCAACGCCCGCATGCTGGGCGCGGGCCGCGCCCCGCTCATCCAGTCCTTCGGCACCGAGCCGCAGGTCGTCGTGGAGCACTGTCTCGCGGCGACCAACATCCGCCGGGAGCGCGACAATTGGCTGTCGGCCGTCATGGTGCTGTGCGGGCTGCTGTTCCTGCCCGGACTGCTGGTGTGGCTGATGGTCTTCCAGATCCGTACGCAGATCTCCAAGCGGACGGACAAGCGGGGCTCCGCGCTCGGCACCACCCTGCTGTTCGCCGTCGGCGCGCTGGCCGTCCTGTTCCTGATCCGCATGCCGTTCACGGGCTTCTGGGCCTGGTACGCGCGTGCCGCGGTGGTCCTGCCCGTCGTCGGCTGGCTGTGGGCCAAGCAGATCTGCGAGCGCACCGCCAAGGATCTGCGCGCGCGCTGGGACAACCTGCTGTCGGGCGGCGGCATCGGCGCCAAGATTCCCGAGGCGGTCCCCGGCAGCCCCGGTGAGACGGCGGCGGAACAGCTGCGCCAGTCGCTCGCCCGGCTCACCGCGGAGCAGCAGTCCAACTCGGTCTTCTACGCGGGCCCCAAGGGCATACTGGGCATGGGAACGCGCTGGGGCAGCTGGCAGCTCGCCGAGGACCTGGTGCCGCTGGACGCGAAGAAGGAGATCCACCCGTTCCGCAGCTGGGACGTGATCCGCAACATCCACGACCAGCTGCGCATGCTGGAGCGCGGTCCGCTCAACACCGGTGGTTTTCCCGCGCCTTCGATAAAGCACTGGATCGTCACGCCGATCGGCGAGAAGGCGACGGCGGTGTCCCGGCCGGGCGGCACGGATGTGGACGCCTACACGATCAAGTCGCACGCGGTGCAGGACATCTGCAACAAGCAGCAGTTCGGCAGCGGGGACCGGCACTACCTCGGGGTCCAGTGGACGCTGTGGGACGGCCAGTTGATCATCACCATGATGATCACGGTGACCGTGCTGCACCAGACGCTGCGCATCGAGGTGACCGGGCACGCGCTGGGTCCGGTGAACCCGCTGTTCACCAGCAAGCCGGAGGCTCCCACCAAGGAGGTCGCGAAGACCGTCAAGTTCTGGGAGACCCGCAAGGTGAGCCTGCCGCTGGTCACCGCGGACGAGGTCGTACGGCTCGCGGCGCGGGCGCCCCTGACCTGGTATCCGCCGCTGCTGAACTGGGTCGGCGGGAGCCTGGGGCTGCCCGAGCCCTTCGGACTGCGGCACGCCTGGGCCGATCAGCCCTGGCGGCACCGCTTCATGGCGGACGACGCGCTGCGGGCCGCGACGCCCGTGCTGCGCGTGGTGCACTCCGCCGCGATCAAGGTCCTCGAGGAGAACGGCGTCGACACGGAGAAGTTCGGCAACCGCTCGGCGTTCCTCAGCACGGCGGTGCAGGATCCCTCGCCGCGCAAGGCCGACGTGTACGACGCCTGACCGCACGGCGGGGGACCGGACGGGGCGCCCGGCGGGGCGCCCCCGGCCCGGCTACGCGGTGGGCCAGGCCTCCGCCAGCATCTTGCGGGTGTCCGCGAGCAGCTGCGGCAGGACCTTGGTGTGGCCGACCACCGGCATGAAGTTGGTGTCGCCGCCCCAGCGGGGCACGATGTGCTGGTGCAGATGGGCGGCGATGCCGGCGCCCGCGACCGTTCCCTGGTTCATGCCGATGTTGAAGCCATGGGCGCCCGAGGCAGTGCGCAGGGCGGTCATGGCCTGCTTGGTCAGCTCACCGAGTTCGGCGGTCTCTGGCCCGGTGAGGTCCGTGTAGTCGGCGACGTGCCGGTAGGGCACGACCATCAGATGCCCGCCGTTGTACGGGTAGAGGTTGAGCACCGCGTACACGTGCTCCCCGCGCCTGACGATCAGCCCGTCCTCGTCGGACTTGGCCGGTATCGAGCAGAACGGACAACCGTCGTCGGCCCCCGGGCCGGTGGGCTTGTTCTCGCCCTGGATGTAAGCCATCCGGTGGGGCGTCCACAGGCGCTGGAACGCGTCCTGCGTCCCCACTCCGATCTGCTGCTCCGGCTCACTCGTCATGTGTTGCAGCATATTGCTTCGCCCGTTCGCGGCGTGTCGCCGGGTGCCGCACGAAGGAGCCTGCGGCCAAGCTGAGGCCATGGACGACGACAGCCCGCTGACCCGCTGGGAGCACCGCACCGAGGTACCTCTGGCGGTCGGGTCGCTGCTCTTCCTCGCCGCGTACGCGGTCCACGTCCTGGCACACCAGCTGCCCCAGGAGGGTCGCGACGTCTGTCTCTCCGTGATCGCGGCCACCTGGGCGGCGTTCCTCACCGACTATCTGGTGCGCTGGCGGCTGAGCGGACAGGGCCCGCGGTTCGTCCGGCGTCATCTGCTGGACACCGTGGTCCTCATCCTGCCGCTCATGCGGCCGCTGAGGGTCGTCAAGCTCTACGACGCCGTGCAGTACCGCCGCGGGGAGCCCCGTCTCCCGCTGTACGCGCGCGTGATCTTCTACGCGAGCCTGTCGGTCCTGCTGCTCGGCTTCTCGGGTGCCCTCGCCGTCTACCAGGCCGAGTACCGGGCGCCGCACGCGACGATCGTCACCTTCGGCGACTCCGTGTGGTGGGCCGCCTCCACCCTGGCCACGGTCGGGTACGGGGACGTGACTCCGGTGACGCCGAGGGGGCGGACGATCGCGGTCGCCATGATGGCGTGCGGTCTGGGGCTGCTGGGCGCCGTGACGGGGTCCTTCTCCTCGTGGCTGCTCCAGGTGTTCTCGCGCGAGGGCGACGAGAAGCCCCCGGGAAGCTGAGCTTCCCGGGGGCTTCGGGCCGTCGGCCGCCACTGCGCACCGGGCCGCGCGGTGAGCCGCGCGGACCGGGTCAGACCTGGGCGCGCTCCTCGACGACCTTCGCGATCTTGGCGATGGCCTCGTCGAGGGGGATGCCGTTCTCCTGCGAGCCGTCGCGGTAACGGAAGGAGACGGCGCCGGCCGTCATGTCCTCGTCGCCCGCGATGACCATGAAGGGCACCTTCTGCTTCTGCGCGTTGCGGATCTTCTTCTGCATCCGGTCCGAGGAGGCGTCGACCTCGACGCGCAGGCCCCTCTTCCTGGCCTCGGCGGCGAACTTCTGGAGGTACTCCACGTGCGCGTCGCCGATCGGGATGCCGATCGCCTGGACGGGCGCGAGCCACGCCGGGAACGCGCCCGCGTAGTGCTCCAGGAGCACGGCGAAGAAGCGCTCGATGGAACCGAAGAGCGCGCGGTGGATCATGACCGGGCGCTGCTTGGAGCCGTCGGGGCCGGTGTACTCCAGGTCGAAGCGCTCGGGCAGGTTGAAGTCGAGCTGCACGGTCGACATCTGCCAGGTGCGGCCGATGGCGTCCTTGGCCTGCACGGAGATCTTCGGGCCGTAGAAGGCGGCGCCGCCCGGGTCCGGGACCAGCGGGAGGCCCTGCTTCTCGGCGACCTGCCGCAGCGTCTCGGTGGCCTCCTCCCAGATCTCGTCCGAGCCGACGAACTTCTCCGGGTCCTTGGTGGACAGCTCCAGATAGAAGTCGGTGAGGCCGTAGTCGCGCAGCAGGTTCAGGACGAAGGTGAGCGTCTTGTCGAGCTCGTCCGCCATCTGCTCCTTGGTGCAGTAGATGTGCGCGTCGTCCTGGGTGAAGCCCCGGGCACGGGTGAGACCGTGCACGACGCCCGACTTCTCGTACCGGTACACGGTGCCGAACTCGAAGAGGCGCAGCGGCAGTTCGCGGTACGAGCGGCCGCGCGCGTCGAAGATCAGGTTGTGCATCGGGCAGTTCATGGGCTTGAGGTAGTAGTCCACGCCCTCGTCGAGCTGCATGGGCGGGTACATGCCGTCGGCGTACCAGTCCAGGTGGCCCGAGGTCTCGAAGAGCTTCCCCTTGGTGGCGTGCGGGGTGTAGACGAACTCGTAGCCCTCCTCCTCGTGCCGGCGGCGCGAGTAGTCCTCCATGACCCGGCGGATGATGCCGCCCTTGGGGTGGAAGACGGCGAGGCCGGAGCCGATCTGGTCCGGGATGGAGAACAGGTCCAGCTCGTTGCCCAGCTTGCGGTGGTCGCGCTTCTCGGCCTCGGCGAGGAAGTCCAGGTGCGCCTTCAGCTCCTCCTTGGAGGGCCAGGCGGTGCCGTAGATGCGCTGGAGCATCGGGTTCTTCTCGCTGCCGCGCCAGTACGCGGCGGCGTTGCGCATCAGCTTGAAGGCCGGGATGTTGCGGGTGGTGGGCAGGTGGGGACCGCGGCAGAGGTCCTTCCAGCACAGCTCGCCGGTCTTGGCGTCGAGGTTGTCGTAGATGGTCAGCTCGCCGCCGCCCACCTCGACGTCCGCGCCGTCGTCCGAGGACGCGGAGCCCTTGATGCCGATGAGCTCCAGCTTGTACGGCTCGGCCGCGAGCTCCTCGCGGGCGTCCTCGTCGGTGACGACGCGGCGGGAGAAGCGCTGGCCGCGCTTCTGGATCTCCTGCATCTTCTTCTCGACGGCCTTGAGGTCCTCGGGCGTGAAGGGCCTCTCGACGTCGAAGTCGTAGTAGAAGCCGTCCTTGACCGGCGGGCCGATGCCCAGCTTGGCCTCGGGGAAGAGCTCCTGCACAGCCTGGGCCATCACGTGCGCGGTGGAGTGGCGCAGGATGTTCAGGCCGTCCTCGGAGGAGATCTCGACGGGCTCGACCTCCTCGCCGTCCTTCACCTCGTACGCGAGGTCCTTCAGCTCGCCGGCCACGCGGGCCGCGATGACGGTGCGCTCGCCGGTGAACAGGTCGGCGGCCGTAGTGCCCGTCGTCACCACGCGCTCGTCCCGCTCGGAATCGCGTTGGATGATCACACGGACGTCTGACACCGGTCTCTCCTGACTGAAGGGGTCCCACACCACATACGGCATGGCGTGGCAATGCCCCGAATCCTACCGAGCCAGGGGTCCCCTCCGCGAAACGGTTGTGGACAGAGCGCCTCGGGCCCCGTGGCACGCGCCCGCGGCCGTGTTCCCCGCGCGGGCCGGACCCCCGCTCCCGCGCGGTTCAGTCCTCGCTGCACGCCTCCTCGAAGAAGTCCAGATTCTCCTGGAGCGACTTCATCAGCCGGTCCCGTTCGGCCTCGTCCACCTGGACGGGCACGACCCCGGTGGCGTCCGTGAGCCTGCGGAAGCCTCCGCGGCTCTCCAGACGGCCGTGCACCCGCACCGGCAGCCCGACCAGATGGGCCTGGCCCGCTATCCGGTACGCCTCCTCGTCCAGGGTCATCCGCACGTGCGGGACCTCGGCGCCCGCGATGACCCGCAGCCGTACCGTGCCCGCCCCGCGCGGCCCCGACCGGCGCATCCGGACCACGGCGCCCGTGAGCCGCACCGGCACGGACGGCTCCTCGCGCAGATAGCGGGCCCCGGCCTCGCGCAGCACGGCCAGGTCCCCGGGCGAGAACTCGACGGGCTCAGCGGGGTTCGCGCCGCCCTCGGGCACTCCCGCGGCGGGCGACCACTCGACGGTGATCCGGGCACCCTCGGTGCCGCGGACGAGGGCCACCAGGGCTTCCATGAGTTCATGGCTGACGCCCGCCTCCACGGCCGCGTCGAAGGCGTCCATGCCGCCGGTGGCCCGCTGGTAGTCGATGGCCTCGCGGGCGGCGCACAGCGCCTCGTGCAGACGTACGGCGAGCGGCCGGCCGCTGGTGACGGGCACGAACGCGGTCAGGCAGCGGCCTCCCGGTTCGGCGCCCACCAGGACGTTCTCCAGGGAGGCGGCGGCCGCCCTGCGGTGCCGGGCGCCGTAGTAGCCGGCACGCGCGCGTGCCGCGAGCGCGCCGGCGAGCAGCATCTGGCGGGCGGCCCCGCGCGTCTGCTCCTCGACGGTCCAGGGCGCCGCGCCCACGGGTCCGGTCGGTACGTCCCGCCACCAGCGGATCTCGTCGCTGGGCACGGCGAGGGCGACGAGGACGTCACGCGCGGACGGTGACGCGCTGCGGGAGAGCGCGACGAGCGCCTCGCCGAGGAGGTCGTCGCTGTCGGGGAAGGCCCGGTTCTCCGGCACCAGCAGGCTGGTGCCGCCGCCCCCGGGCCCGGGTGGGGTCCAGCGGCCGTACCGTCCGGCCGCTCCCCCGCGGCGCTGCCAGCCGTGCCGCCGCAGCAGCGCGCCGAGGACGGCCGGGTCCACCTGGTCGGGGGCCGGCGGATCGTTCCAGAAGGCTTCGGCGGGGTGCGGCCTGACCGGCCGGAGTACCTCGTCGATGGGGCGGTGTGTCATGGCCTGCCTCCCGTCCCGACCCGCGTCATGATCTCGCACAGGGCGCGGTCGTCGAAGATCCGGGCCGTCGGGATGCGGACGGTGGTCCGGCGCCGGCCCGTGATGGCGTGTCCGGCGAGATTGATCCAGTAGCAGCAGTGCCGCAGGTCGAGCCGGTCGTGGCTGGCGCGCAGCCAGTCGTCCTGGGATCTGGGCACGAGCATCACGACCAGAATCTTGTGCACCGAGACCGGGGTACGCGCGAGCTTCGCCAGGTGCTCGTTGTCGAGCGTGAAGGAGAAGGCGGGCCCCGGGGGGTTGGGCGGGATCTGGTACGTGCACTTGAGCTGCACCTTGATGGTGACTTCGTCGTCGACCGTGTGCCCGGGGGCGCTGTGGCTGACGTGCCAGTCGATGCCGTTGTCGGGAAACGGCTGGGACAGCGAACAGCCCGCGGCCGCCGCGACGGCGTGCAAGTAGCCCACCTGCAAGGTCTCCATGCAGGCGGTGGTGGCGAGTGAGCCGCGATGGGGTGCCGTCCGCTGGGGCAGCAGCCCGCCCCGTTCGGGCTGCGCGAGTGCCATGAGTCCAACAGCCTTCCAGGCTTGATGTATCCCCGCGACGGGTCGCTGAACTGCAAAGACCCGTACCTCTGTTGTCTCCTTCCGGCGTACGGCGCAAACAGCCCGGGTATCACCAAACAGGCAGAAGACGGTGCGTCAGCTGCCGCGGGTGAACGAGGAGTTGTGTACGTATGACGTGCTGGTACGAGGGCCCTTTGGCCGCGTTCGACACGGAGACCACGGGCGTGGACGTCGAGACCGACAGGATCGTCTCGGCCGCCGTCGTGGTCCAGGATGCACCGGGTGCCCGTCCGCGGGTGACCCGGTGGCTGGTGAACCCGGGAGTGCCGGTGCCCGCGGGGGCGACGGCGGTGCACGGGCTCACGGACGAACATCTTCAGCGCAACGGCCGCTGGCCGTCGCCCGTGATGGAGGAGATAGCCCGGGAGCTGAGCGAGCAGGCGGCGGCGGGGCGGCCGCTGGTGGTGATGAACGCCCCGTTCGATCTGACGCTGCTGGACCGGGAGTTGCGCAGGCATCGCGCCTCGTCGCTCGACCGGTGGTTCGAGTCGGCGTCGCTGCGGGTGCTCGATCCGCGCGTCCTCGACAAGCATCTGGACCGCTACCGCAAGGGCCGCCGCACGCTGACCGATCTGTGCGCGCACTACGAGGTGGCGCTGGAGGGCGCGCACGACGCGGCGGCCGACGCGCTGGCCTCGATGGAGGTCGTCCGTGCGGTGGGGCGCCGTTTCTCGGCCCGTCTGGAGCGTCTGTCGCCGTCCGAGCTGCACACGCTCCAGGCGGTGTGGCACGCGGCACAGGCGCGCGGGCTCCAGGCCTGGTTCGCGCGCAGCGGTACCCCGGAGGCGGTGGATCCGGCGTGGCCGCTGCGCCCGGAGCTGTCGGCGGCGGCCTGACCGGGCGCGATGCCGGTGAGAACAACGAAAAACCGGTCCGTCGGTGACGGACCGGTCTTCTCCGGGTGGGCGATACTGGGTTCGAACCAGTGACCTCTTCGGTGTGAACGAAGCGCTCTCCCACTGAGCTAATCGCCCGGGAACGGACTGAACAATACAGGTCCCGGCGGGTGGGGTTCAAACCGCTTGGAGCCTGGCCCTCAGTCCGCGCCGTCCCGCGCGCATCATCAGGGCGTGGTTGGCGCGGAAGAAGGGGCGCCCCGGCACCGCCAGCCGCCGCAGCAGGGGCGTGGTGACGTGCACTTCCTGGTCGTAGCGGGCGCGGGTTCCGGGGCCGGCCGCGGTGAGGGTCCAGCGTGCCCAGCCGTCGAGATCGCCTGACATCCGCATCTCCAGGACACCGGCCCCGGGGTCACGGCGCGCCTCGTGGGCGGTGATGGAGATGTCGTACGGCAGGACGGAACGGATCCGGATGACGGCGGTGCGTTCGTCGACGGGGGTCACCTCGCGCACCTGGGGCCACCAGCTCGGATAGGTCTCCGCCCGCTCCAGGGCCGCGTAGACGTCCGCCGGCGGCGCGGGCAGCTCCCACACGGCACGGAAGCGGTAATGGGTCCAGTCCATGGGCCGAGTGTGCCCACGGAGGCGGGGGAGCGGAAGTACCGGCCGCGCGCGTGCGCCGATCTGAGTACGGCGTGAGTACGTGCGCTCATGTCCGGGGCCGTGACCCGGACCACACTCCGAGGCATGACCCAGATCCCATCCCCGGCCGAGGAGTTGCGGCTCCTGGACACCGAGTTGCGGCAACTCGACGCGCGCCGGGCCGTATTGCTGACCCGCCGCGCCTGGCTCCTCCACGCGCTCCAGCCCGTGACGGTACGGACGGCGCCCCCGATGCCCGGGAACCGGCGCCCCGAGACCACCGCCCCCGGCGTGCAGAACGTGCTCCTGCTCCTCGGCGGCATCCTGCTGGCCGTCGCCGCCGTCGCGTTCACGCTGGTCGGCTGGGGGCAGCTGGGGATCACGGGCCGGTCGCTGGTGCTGGGCGCGGTGACTCTGGCCGCGCTCGGCGCACCCGTGCCCCTGCTGCGCCGCGGGCTGCGCTCGACGGCCGAGGCGCTGGCGGGGACGGGCCTGGTGCTGACGGTCCTGGACGCGTACGCGCTCTACGCGGTCGCGCTCCCCCGCACGGACGGCGCCGGCTACGCGGCGCTCGCCTCGACGGCGCTGGCCGCGATCTGGGCGGCGTACGGACTCGCGCTGGGCACGCCGCTCCGGACGGCGGGCCCCGGTGCGCGTCCCTCGCTGCGGCTGCCCCTGCCCGCCGCCGTGGCCGCCGCGCAGCCGCCGCTGGTCCTGTGGGCGGTGGCGGCCTCCGCGGGCGCGTACGCCGTCACGGTCGCCCTGCTGCTCACGGCGGCGCTGGACCTGGCGCTCGCGCTGCTCCCGCGCGGCCGGTCCGTCCGTACCGTCGCGGCCGTCGGGGCCTACGGCCTGGGCGCGTGGGGCACCTTCGCCGCCGGCTGTCTGTCCTGGGCGTCCACCGGCCCGGGCTCGGCCGCCCGTGCGGCGGCGCTCCTCCTCCTGGCCGCGTCGATCGCGCTGACGGCGGCGTGGAGTGCTCCGAAGCCGGGCCTCACGACGGCCACCGCGACGGGTCTCGCGACCGCCGGGGGACTCGTCGGCGTCGGGGCGATCGGCGGGGTGCTGCGCGTGTCCCTGCCGGCCGAGTGGACGGTTCCCGGTCAACTGGCGTGCGGTATCGCGCTCCTGGCCGTCGCCGGAACGCGCGTTCCGGCTCGGGTGCGTAGCGGGCTGGCCCTGGCCGCGGGCTGCGTCGGGGCCCTTGCCCTGGCATGGGCCCTGCCCGTGGTGGTGATCTCCCTGCTGGGTCCGGCGGGCCGGCTGGGTTCCGTCTGGTCCGGCGCTCCGTCGAACGCGCGGGACGCGGTGACCGGCTCCCTGCCCTGGCCCGTGGACGCGGTCACGGCACCGCTCGTGCTCGCCCTCGTCGCCGCGGCCCTGGTGGTGGCCGTCCGCCCCGCGGCCTGGCGTCCGCACGCCCTGGCCGGAGCGCTGACCCTGGCGTGGGCGACGGTGTTCGTCCTCCCGGCGACCCTCGAACTCCCCTACGCGGCCGCGCTGTCCGTCCAGGGACTCACCACGGCGGCCCTGCTCGGCCACGCCCGCCGCACCGCCTCCCCACTCCCCTCCCACGTACTGGCCCTGCTCACCTCCCTCAGCCTCGCGTTCCTCGCGCTGGCCTCCGAGGGCGCGACCCTGACCGTCCTCGCCGCACTGACCGCCCTGTTCGCCGCGGTCGCCGCGCGCCCCGGCACCGGCCCCCTCGCGGCACCCGCGGCACTCGGATACGCGACGGCCCTCGCCTGCGCCGTGGGCGCCTCCCTCGGTCTCCAGCCGCAGCACACCGCGCTGCTCGTGCTGGTGGTGCCCGTCACGGCCGCGCTGCTCGCGGCACGCGCCGAGGGCCGGGCGACGACCCTGTCCATCGAGATCACCGGCGCCCTCGCCGGGCTGCTCGCCATCGCGCTCACCGTGTCCGAACCGCCCCTGCTGGCCACGGTCCTGGCCCTGTGCGGACTGATCGCCGCGGCCACGGCGGTACGGGAGGACCGGCGCCCCGTCCAGTACGCGGCCGTCGCCCTGTTCGTCCTGGCCTCCTGGGTGCGGCTGGCCTCCTGGGGCGTCGGCTCCCCCGAGGCGTACACGCTGCCGGTGACCGTTGCGGCACTCGTCCTGGGCGCGTACAGGCGCCGTTCGGACACCACGGTGTCGTCGTGGACGGCGTACGCACCCGGCCTGTCCGTGACCCTCGTGCCGAGCCTGTCGGTGGCATGGGGCGAAGGACAGTGGCAGCGTCCGCTGCTGCTGGGAGCGGCGGCGCTCGCCGTCACCCTGCTGGGCGCCAGGCACCGGCTCCAGGCTCCGCTGGTCCTGGGCGGCGCCACGCTCGTCCTGGTCGCCCTGCACGAACTCGCCCCGTACATCGTGCAGATCGTCGACGCGCTCCCCCGCTGGACGCCTCCCGCGCTCGCCGGTCTGCTGCTGCTCGCGCTGGGCGCCACCTATGAGCAGCGGATCCGCGACGCACGACGGGTACGGGAGGTCCTGGGGCGGATGGACTGAGGGGCGAATGGCTCCGGGAGAGCGGGAGGGTGCCGAAGCCGATGTCGCACCCGCCGCATAAACGGCGGCCCGCGAAGGAGTCCCCGCTCCTATTCCGTACGGCCCTCGGCTCCGCCACTCCGTCAGATCGGCCTCGACGAAACCGAGTCCGCCCTTCGGGAGGAATGCCTTGCGGTTCCGCCGTTCTGCCTGTTGAGTACGGTGAGGCACTCCTCCCGGATCCGGCCCCGCCACGGCCCCGCCGCCCGTCTCCTCGAACACCTTCTCGCCGACGGTATGTGACATGGTGTCGGATCCGGTGACGGAAATTCCGAACCGCTTTCCGCCGACCCGGCCGACGTTCCCGAGTCCTGCGCGGGTGATTTTCGGATGCGTATTTCCGGGGCCTATCCGGGACTTACGGTCGACCGGCACCTCGCTTGTCGTACTTCCGCAGAAATCCGACGGCGTTCTCGAATACGTCCGGGGGATTTCCGCCCGCACCCATAATCCCGGAAGTCCGGCCCCGCGCCGATCTTCGGCGTAACGGATCGCCACCGTCCGTTCCCGGCACCGCTCCCACCCCCGGGACGCCGGAAACCGCCCGCCGGGACGGCCGAAAATGTACTGCCGCAAGGGGGCTGACGGGGCGTCGGCCCGGCCGGGGGAAACAGAGCGTAAGGGATGGGCGCCGGCACCGGGTGGGGGACGCCCCCGGGGACGGGACCTGCCCCGGAGCCCCGCTCCCGTCACAGCCTTCTTTCGCCCCCTCCGCCCCTGCCCTTCCCGCCCCTGGGGCTCCGCCCGGACCCCGCACCTCGAACGCCCAAGGGGCTGAAAATCACACCCGCGGCCGGGATACGGCGCGAGGGGCCGGGCCGGTGCATCGGTCGCCCCGGGCCGGACGGATCGGGAGTCGCCCGCGCTCGCAGGTACCGGAGCAGCGAAAACGGCTCCGGTCCACGATGACGTGGGCCGGAGCCGTCTTTCCTACGTGTGGGCGATACTGGGTTCGAACCAGTGACCTCTTCGGTGTGAACGAAGCGCTCTCCCGCTGAGCTAATCGCCCGGGCGCAGGAAGAACATTACCCCATGTCAGGGGATGACCTCGACCACCCCGGACAGCCCGGACGGGCCCCGCGGGGACCACCTCACTGCGAGATGTTCCACGGCATCACGAAGCCGAACTTCCAGAGATACACCCCCACCAGAACGGCCACGATCACGAGCCCGGCCGTCGTCAGCGCGATGTTGCGGCGCCGGACCTTCGGATCGAGCGCCCGCTGCGTCGCCTCCGTGACCTTGCGCTTCGTCCAGCGGAGCACCAACTGGGCCCAGACGAACTCGGTCGCCCAGATCGCCATGCCGCCGAAGATCACCAGCCAGCCGGGCCCCGGCAGCGGAAGCATGATCACTCCCGCGACGACCACGGCGAGCCCCACGACGAAAACGCCCACCTGCCAGCTCACGTGCAGCGCACGGCGCGCCTTGACGAATTGGGGCGCACGCGAACCGAGCGCTCGCTCATTGTTCGCCCCGTCGCCCGCCGTGGCGACCTCGCCCGCCTCGTCACTCCCCGTATTCATACGACCAAACCCTACCCGAGAGAAACCAGTCACCGGAATGGCCCTATCCGGAGATCATCCCCTCGGCCGGATGAGTTACATAAAGACATGCAAAACCCTCAGAGGGGTTTACAACGGCACCGTAGGTGGCATGTCGATTTCGCCGACGTGCGAATCCCCGAGCGCACACTGAGCGAAAGGCCCTGGCGCTTATGAACACCACGGTCAGCTGCGAGCTGCACCTGCGCCTCGTTGTGTCGAGCGAGTCCTCACTGCCTGTACCCGCAGGACTGCGGTATGACACGGCCGATCCCTATGCCGTGCACGCCACCTTCCACACCGGAGCCGAGGAAACCGTCGAGTGGGTGTTCGCCCGCGACCTCCTCGCCGAGGGCCTGCACCGGCCCACCGGTACCGGCGACGTCCGAGTCTGGCCGTCCCGAAGCCACGGCCAGGGCGTCGTCTGCATCGCCCTGAGCTCTCCGGAGGGTGAAGCCCTGCTCGAAGCCCCTGCGAGGGCCCTGGAGTCATTCCTGAAGCGAACGGACGCAGCCGTGCCACCCGGCACGGAACACCGGCACTTCGATCTCGACACGGAGCTCTCACACATCCTGGCCGAGAGCTGACGCGTCACGACAGAGCCGCCCGGCGCCGTCCACTCGGGGAGACGGCTCGGGCTCAGACAACCGCATAGGGAAGCGTCGGCGCCGGTGTCGCGGAGGTTCGCGATGCCGGCGCCGACGCGCGCCGACCATGCCCACCAGGCCCTCCGCCTCGACCGCGCCCGTCGCGTCGATCACCACGCTCCGCAGCCCACCGCGCACCGCCCCCTCCCGCTCGACCCCGCGCCCGCCCCGCCCGCCCCCGGAGCCACTCCCGGTGCCGGCTCGGGCTCCGGCGACCCCGCGCCCGTCTCCGCCGCGCCGGGAAGCCACTACCATCGGCCAGCATCGGGCGGGCGCCCTCGCCCGACCCCCAGGCCAGGGAGCGAAACGTGCTGATCACCCACGACACCCGGTGCGCACTCGACGCCGTGGTGGATCTGGTGAACACCGCGCCGGAGGACGGGACGGCGGACGGGCTCGCCGATGTGCCGTCCCTCGCAGACTTCGTACGAAAGCACGACATCAGCGATGTCGGGGTGCTGTCGGAGCGCGATCTCGCGGCCGTACGGAACGTCCGCGGCCTGTTCGCGGGGATCTTCGCCGCGGAGGAACCGCGTGTCGCGGCCTCACTGATCAACGAACTGGTCGCGGCCGCCGGAACGACCCCCCGGCTGACGGACCACGACGGCTACGACTGGCACGTCCACTACTTCGCTCCGGGCGCCTCGGTCGCCGACCATCTCGCGGCCGACTGCGGGATGGCGCTGGCCTTCTTCGTGGTCGCCGGGGAGCAGGACCGGCTGCGGCGCTGCGAGGCCCCGGACTGCCGGCGCGCCTTCGTGGATCTCTCCCGCAACCGCTCCCGCCGCTACTGCGACAGCCGCACCTGCGGGAACCGGCTGCACGTGGCCGCCTACCGGGCCCGCCGCAAGGAAGCCGCGGGCTAGCTCGTGAGGAGACGCCGGACGAGCCCCGGCGGGCCGTGCGGTCACGGCCGGGCTGACGGAGCCCTCGGCGGGTGACGCCAGGGGCTCCGTGTACAGCTCAGAGCAGCAGCAGGTCGTGCAGCGAAGCCATGAGCAGCAGACAGCCGATCACCGCAAGGAAGATCATCAGCGGCGGCTGGGAGAGCGCGAAGAGACAACCGCGCCGCTCCTCGGGCGGAGCAGCGGTGTCGCTCGTTGTTGTGTCCAGCATCTCGCGGGCGATGATGACGCAGAGGGCACGCGCTCCGCGATCAACACGCCCGGAATATACGGGAGTTCGCTGGAAGATGTGACGGGCGCGCTCGAACGTGAACGGTTCCACGCGTTCCCTGTGTCACGCATGTGATCTTGTGTCGCTTCTGCCGGTCAGGTGCCCTGCTTGTTCAGGTCAGATGCCGTGCTTCTTCAGGATCGCCTCAATGTCGCTGAAGTCGTCCCCTGAGCCCGTGGCCCGGGGGGCCGCCGCGGGCCGGGTGGTGAGGCCCGAGCCCTGGCCGAGCGACGGGGCCGAGGCCGCCGGTGCCTCCGCCTCGCGCCGGGAGGCGGCCTTCGCCGCTCTGCGTTCCTTCCGGGTCCCGCCGCCGCGCCGCTCCACTGCACGGGTGATCATGAACAGTGCCCAGGCGCCGCCGAGCACGATGAAGCCGGCCCACGCGGTGGGGCTGAAGGCGGTGTCGGCCAGCCAGCCGACGACCCCGGTCATGACCAGGCCGATCGGCACCAGGGAGTAGGCGGCGATACGGGCCGCCGACAGGTAACGCTTGCGGTAGGCCGTCACCGCGGCGATGCCGAGGCCGGCGACGGAGACGGCGGAGCAGACGGTCTCTGCGATCATTCCGGTCCTCCAGGCAGGGCTCGGGGCGACGTGGATCCTCTTCCCCTCCATCCTGCACCGCCTCGTGCCCGGTATGCCACGGTCCGGGCAGACCTCAGGGAGATCTCGGGGTCGCCGTCCTCCTCAGGTCCCGGCGGCACCCCCGTATCCCCGCGGCACCGCAGGTCCCGGTGGCACCGCACCCCCGCCGGACTGGGAGACTGGATCCCATGAGCGACTTCTCCGCCTCCCCCGCCCAGAGCCCGGCCTCCGTCGTCCTGGACGTCTGGTGCGATCTCCAGTGCCCCGACTGCCGTGACGCGCTCGCCGACCTGCACGCGCTGCGCGCCCGCTACGGCGACCGCCTAGAGCTGCGCCTGCGGCACTTCCCGCTGGAGAAGAACAAGCACGCCTTCGCCGCGGCACAGGCCGCCGAGGAAGCCGCCGAGCAGGGCTCCGCCTGGCCCTACGTCGAGGCCGTACTCGGTCGCGTCGAGGAGCTGAAGGGCGACGGCGAGGCCTTCCTGGTCAAGGCCGCCCGGGAACTCGGCCTGGACGCCGAGGAGTTCGACACGGCCCTGATCGACGGGCGGCACATCCTGATCGTCGACGCGGACCAGGCCGAGGGCAAGGCGATCGGCGTCACCGGCACCCCCACGTACGTCATCGGCGGCGAGCGCCTGGACGGCGGCAAGAGCCAGGAGGGGCTGCGCGAGCGGATCGAGGAGATCGCCGACCGGCTGCTCGCCGCGACGGCGTGATCAGCCGCTACAGCAGCGTCTTGTACAGGTGGTGCTCCGTCGTCTCGTACCCGAGTGACGCGTAGAGCCGCTCGGCCGGGGTGTTCCCCGCGAAGACGTTGAGGCCGATGCGGTCCAGTCCGGCGGCCGTCGCGCGGGCCTCGGCGAGCCGCATGAGCGTCCGGCCGTGTCCGCGCCCGCGCCGGTCGGCACGAACGGCGACGTCGTAGACGAAGGCGTGTCCGCCGCGGCGCCCCAGCCAGAGATCGCCCACGGGGACGCCCTCGTGTTCGAGGACGGTCAGCCACATGTTCGCGGTGTCCGGGCCCTGCGGCAGCGCGCCGCCGAAGTCGCGGTCCGCCTTGGCGAGCGCCTCGGCCTCCGGCACGCCGCGCCGGATCCAGTCCTCGGCGTACTGCCGCCTGCCCTCCCGGTCCCATTCCTCGTACTCGTCCCGCGTCATGGGACGGTCGGCGCTGCCCGGAGGGAGGACGACCGCGGGGCCGTCCAGGGCCTTCTCCATGACGCGGTTGCGCAGGACGTAACCGAGCGCCCTGGTGAGCTGCAAGGCGGGCCCGGCGTCCCCGGGAACGGTCACCTCGATCTGCCGGCAGCCCCACCCGCGGGCGACCTCCTCCGCCGCGAGCGCCGCGACCGTGCCGCGGCCGCGGCCCCGGTCGGGCTCGTCGATGCCCAGCTCGCGGATCCGGGCGGCGGGCGGCCCCGCGCCGGGTTCCGTGGCGAGGTGGACCCGGCCGACGGGACGGCTGTTCACGCACACCTGGAAGCGGCGCGAGAGGGTCCCGTCGGTGGCGCGGTGAAGCGGCTCGGTCGGCCGCAGGGTCGTGGTCATCAGGGGTGTTGTACCCACTGACGCGCCCGTCGTCAGCCGAATTACCCGGCGATACGGGCCCGGTGGCCTTCCGGCCGGTGAACTCCCCACGACGAACTGCCCGGCCCACGGTCTCCGAGCCGATGGTCCTCCGAGCCGATGGTCCGCCGAGCCGGTGGTCCTCCGAGCCGGGGAACGTCCGGTCCGGTCAGGGTTCGAGGTCGTCCCCGGCCCGCTCCTCGAAGACGCGCATCGCCTTGGCGGTCACCGGGCCCGGCGTGCCCGGCAGTTCACGGGTGTCGACCCGGTGCACGGCCTGCACATCACGCAGTGTGGAGGTCAGGAAGATCTCGTCGGCGCGCTCCAGCACGTCCAGCGGAAGGTCCGTCTCCTTGGCGCCGGTCCATTCGACCGTGAGGGCACGCGTGATGCCGGCCAGACAGCCGGAGGCGACGGGCGGGGTGTGGATCTCGCCGTCGAGGACGACGAAGACGTTCGACCCGGTGCCCTCGCAGAGTTGGCCCACCGTGTTGGCGAACAGCGCCTCGGACGCGCCGTGTTCACGTGCGCGGGCCAGGGCGACGACGTTCTCCGCGTACGAGGTGGTCTTCAGGCCGGTCAGCGCGCCCCGCTCGTTGCGGGTCCAGGGAACGGTGACGACGGCCGTGGAGTCGGGGCGCGGGGCCGATCCGCCGAGCGCGACGACGAGCGTCGGACCGTGCTCTCCGCGGTCCGAGCCGAGCGGGCCGTGGCCTCCGGTGTAGGTGATCCGGAGCCGGCCGAGCGGCATCGGGTTGGCGTCGAGGACGGCGGCGCAGGCGCGGCGCACCTCGTCGGCGTCGGGCTCGGGCAGACCGAGGCCGCGGGCCGAGCGGGCCAGCCGGTCGAGGTGGCGGGTCAGCGCGAAGGGCCGGCCTTCGACCGCCTTGACGGTCTCGAAGATGCCGTCACCCACGGTCAGTCCGTGGTCGAAGACGGAGACGCGGGCGGCCTCGATGTCCTGGAGCCCGCCGTCGAGCCATAGCTTCACTGGTCCTACCTCGCATGTGAGTGTGCCGGACGCGTCGTCCGGGCACGTCGTTCCGGCGCCGGTCCCCGCCTCGTCCGTCCCCGGAACCGGGTCAGTCCGTGAGGGTCCCGTCACCCGCGTCGTACGTTCCCGACGCTACCGCGAGCAGCCGGGACGCCTTCAGCTCGGTCTCCCGCCACTCTCCCTCGGGGTCGGACCCCCAGGTGATGCCGGCCCCGGTGCCGAACCGCAGGACGCCGTCGGCGCGGTCGATCCAGAACGTACGGATGCCCACGGCCAGCTCACCGGTGCCGCGGTCGGCGTCGACCCAGCCGATGCCTCCGCAGTAGGGGCCGCGCGGCGCGGTCTCCAGGGCCTCGATGATCCGCAGGGCGCTGGACTTGGGAGCGCCGGTGACGGAGCCGGGCGGGAAGGCCGCCGCCAGGAGTCCGGGCCAGCCGACGCCCTCGCGCAGTTCGCCGCTGACGGTGGAGACGAGGTGGACGAGCCCCGGATGCTTCTCCACGACGCACAGATCGGGCACGGCCACGGTGCCGGTGGCGCAGACCTGGCCGATGTCGTTGCGGACGAGGTCCACGATCATCACGTTCTCGGCGTAGTCCTTGTCGAGGAGGTCCGCCTCGGTGCGTCCGGTGCCCTTGATCGGGCCCGACTCGACCGCACGGCCCGCGCGGCGCACGAAGAGCTCGGGGGAGGCCGTGGCTATCTCGACGCCGTGGTCCGGGAGCCGAATCGTTCCGGCGTACGGCGCCGGGTTGCCGCGGGCCAGCAGGGCGGTCAGCGCGTCGACGTCGGCGTCGGCCGGTACCGGCGCGGAGAGCACCCGGCAGAGATTGGCCTGATAGACCTCGCCGCGCGCGATGTGCTCCCGGATGCGGCGCACACCGGCCGTGTACGCGGCGCGGTCGAGGGACGACGTCCAGTCGCCGGCCGCCGGTCCGTGCCATCGTCCCGGAACCGGGGCGGGCACCGGCTCCTCCCGTACGTCCCGGAAGCGGGCGCAGGTCAGACGCCCTTCGAAGTCCGCCGAGACGGCCCAGAAGCCGGACGAGTCCAGGGCCGCGGGGTCGCTGGTGACATCGAGGAGACCGGTGGCGACGAGGCCGCCGAAACGGGCGAGAGGAGGGAGGTCGAGCACGCAGACGAGTCTAGGGCGCGTGTCCTCGGAGTGCCCTGACCATGTCCTCGGGGGGACAGACCGCAGCACGCTGCACAAACGCGTTTTTGTGCTGGCCCGGGAATCCGCTAGAGTTCAACACGTCGCCGGGACGCGCAAGCGGAACGGAAACGACACGCGGACGTAGCTCAGTTGGTAGAGCGCAACCTTGCCAAGGTTGAGGTCGCCAGTTCGAACCTGGTCGTCCGCTCGCAGGAAAGTGGGGGATCTTCCCGAACCCGCACTTCTGGTGGAGTGGCCGAGAGGCGAGGCAACGGCCTGCAAAGCCGTCTACACGGGTTCAAATCCCGTCTCCACCTCCAAGGACGATTAGCTCAGCGGGAGAGCGCTTCCCTGACACGGAAGAGGTCACTGGTTCAATCCCAGTATCGTCCACTGGTCCGCAAGGACTTGGTCCGCAAGGATCCCCGCGCGATTAGCTCAGCGGGAGAGCGCTTCCCTGACACGGAAGAGGTCACTGGTTCAATCCCAGTATCGCGCACGCAGTACATGCAGCAAGCGTGGCTCAAGGCCGCGTGACCTGCGCGATTAGCTCAGCGGGAGAGCGCTTCCCTGACACGGAAGAGGTCACTGGTTCAATCCCAGTATCGCGCACCAGCAAAGCCCCCGGTCGTCTCACGACCGGGGGTTTCGTCGTTCCCGGGCGTCGTCCGGCGCGGGGGCTCCCTCCGCCCGGGAGGGAGCCCCCGCGGGGGTTCAGGACGAGAACAGCATGTGCCCGAAGCTCTTGTGGCCGTGGTGACCGCCATGACCGCCGCCGTGGCCGCCGTAGTGACCACCGTGGCCGCCGTGACCGCCGTGCTGCGGGGCACCCCACGCGGGGGCCGGCGCGGACGGGTACGCCTGCGGCGGCGGCGCGGGCTGGGACCACTGCGCCTCCACACGGGTCAGCGCCTCCAGCTCGCCGTAGTCGAGGAAGATCCCTCGGCAGCCGCTGCACTGCTCGATCTGGACGCCATTGCGGTTGTACGTGTGCATCGGCGCATGGCATTTCGGACACTGCATGCTCGGCTCAACTCCTCGCCGGTCGGTACTGCTTCCGCCAGGACAGACATCGCCCGGCCTCGGTCGGTTGCACCCTACGTCGCGAAACCTCGGGTCAACTCGGGCGGTACGGAACTCATTCGGTCACAGGCGTCGACGACGGCCTGCTGCACCTCGTCCAACGGACGCCCCGCGGCGGCCGACTTGGCGATCGCCAGGGCCGCGGTCTGGACGGTGAGGGCGCGGGCTGCCACGTCCAGGGCGGGCCAGGGGTCGCCGTCGGGGGGAACGGCCGGGCCGCCCGCGTCGCGGTACGCGCCCAGGAAGCGCAGCCAGTCGCCGGGCGGCAGCAGCCCGCAGGCGTACCAGGCGGCGGGGCGGGCCAGGTCCCAGGCCGGTTCGCCGACGCCCAGGTCGTCGACGTCGATGAGGAGCCAGGGGCCGTCCGGCGCGGGATGACGTACGAGCTGGCCGAGGTGCAGGTCGCCGTGGCACAGGGTCGTGGTGTCCGGCATCGGGGCCTCGGACCGCGCCCAGTCGGGCAGGGCGGCCCAGGCCCGCAGGACGGGGGCCGCGGCGGGGTGCGGGCCGGCCGCGCGCAGCCTGGCCAGGGCGCGGGCGGCCTTGGCGGGTCCCCGCATGGGCGGCAGCCCGTCCGGAGCGGGGGTCCGGTGCAGCCGGGCCAGCAGCGTCGCGGCCTCCTCCCAGGGAGCCGCCTGCGGAGCGTCGGGGTCCACGGGGGTGCCGTACGGCCACAGGGTCACCCGGCGGCCGAGGAGGTCGGCGGGGGCCGGGTCCGACGGCGGCAGGAGGATGCCGGGGAGGCGCGAGGCCGCGCGGAGGCGCAGGACGAGCTCACGGGGCTCCGTGTCCGGGGCGTGGGCCTTGGCGACGACCTCGCCGTGGCGGACCACGGTGCCGTCGTCGCGGTCCGCGAGAAGGGTGTCCTCGGCACCGCAGGCACAGACTCCGCGGGAACCGGCTTCACGGGGGCCGACACCATGGGAACCAGCTTCGCGGGGGCCGGCTCCGCAGGGGCCGACACCATGGGAACCAGCTGCATGGGGGCCGGCTTCACGGGGGTCGGCCTCGCGGGGGCCGACACCATGGGGACCGGCTCCGCGGGGGCCGGCTGCATGGGGGCCGGCCTCACGGGGGCCGACACCGTGGGGACCGGCTTCATGGGGACCGGCTGCATGGGGACCGGCTCCGCGGGGGCCTGCTCCGCGGGGGCCGGGTACGGCCACGGGTGCGGCGGCCGGATGAGCCGCGGCACGCGCCGCGTCGCCGAGCACGGTCGTCAGGCTGCGCACGGTCACGTATCCCCCCTGGACTGGACGACGGGCCTGGCCGGCGGGCCCGTACGGAGTCCGCCGCCCGGGCCACCTCCGGCTGAGGGTACGCAGCCGGACACCACCCCCGACACCCGGCACCGTGACTCCCCGGCCACCCGCGGCACCCCGGCTCCCCGCGCCTCGGGCACCGCGCACCCGTGGCGCCGCTGCCGTCCCGGGCACCCCCGCACCCAGGGCGTGGCCACCCTCCTGGGCACCCGTGCACCCATGGCCGCCTCGGCCACCGAGAACCCGGAACACCCCGTCGCCCCGCCCCGCCCCACTCTCTGCCCCCGGGGCAAAAAGAGATGCCCGCGCAGCTCCCCAGCTGCGCGGGCATCTTCCTGCCGTCCGCCGCACCCCCGTCCCCACGGGGTTTCATGGCCGGATGTCCCCGCCCGGACCGCTCTTCCGGGCCTGGGGCGCCGCTCAGCGCCCCAGCATCACGCCCACGGACGACGCCTGTGTGACCACCGCGTCCCAGCCGCCGAAGGCGACTACGAGCAGGGCCGCCAGGGGAAGGACCATCGCGGTCGCCACCAAGGGGTGGCGACGACCCTGGCGGGTGCCGAACGCGGCTGTGTACGCCTTGCGTCCCTGCGTACGGAGATCCGTCCGCGGTGCCGTGTGGGCCATGGTCCCTCTCCTGACCGAGATTCTGTTGTGCCTGGCAGCGGCGGGTGGCTGACCTCGGGGGACGAGTGCTGCACCCGCCGCTTGACCTCAAATCTAGGCGCGTCACGCCGTCGGGTCGTCATGCCCTCGTACCGATTGCCGGGCCTCCCGGAGTATGAGCCGTGACCTGCCGAGTACTACCGTGGGTGGAGACGCGGACCCCGGTCTCAGGGTCTTCCCGGAGGGGACGCCCGATCCGCCCCTACTGTTCCGAGCTGTCCTCCCGGGGAACCGGCTGCTCGACGAGGGCCAGCACCCGAGTCGCCATGAAGCGGGCGGTCCGTACCACTGTTCCGTTTCGAGTGACTTCGCTCACTTCCACCACACCTCGGCGCACCGCCGTCTCCACCCGGCGGCCCGCCCTGCTCGCCACCACCTCGTACGTACGCGTCGTGTCCCCTGCGTCCACGACTATCTCCACGCGGTCACCCCTCACGGGCTCAATCCCCCTTCAGCGATGGATGGTTGGGATCACAGGCGGCCCAAAGAGCTGTTGCCCGCACGCTCTCTGACCACCTCTCAAGTTTCCCACCCGGCACTGACAATCGATCGGGACGAGAGGGCGCGGCCTCTGCGCGCACCCGGCCGCGGAAACGTAAGCTGTGGCTCGTCAAACGGACCGGGCAGCGGGGATGGACATGGCGATGATGCGCCTGAGGCGCGAGGACCCGCGTGTCGTCGGCTCGTTCAGGCTTCACCGACGGCTCGGCGCGGGGGGTATGGGTGTGGTCTACCTGGGCTCCGACCGGCGCGGCCAGCGGGTCGCGCTGAAGGTGATCCGGCCCGATCTGGCGGAGGATCAGGAGTTCCGTTCCCGGTTCGCCCGCGAGGTCTCGGCCGCACGGCGGATCAGGGGCGGCTGCACGGCACGGCTCGTCGCCGCCGACCTGGAGGCGGACCGCCCGTGGTTCGCGACGCAGTACGTGCCGGGGCCGTCCCTGCACGACAAGGTCGCCGAGGAGGGTCCGCTGTCGGCCGCCGACGTGGCCGCCGTCGGCGCCGCCCTCTCCGAGGGGCTCGTCGCGGTGCACGAGGCCGGGGTGGTCCACCGTGACCTCAAGCCGTCCAACATCCTGCTGTCCCCGAAGGGACCGCGGATCATCGACTTCGGCATCGCGTGGGCGACGGGGGCGAGCACGCTCACCCATGTCGGCACGGCCGTCGGCTCTCCGGGCTTCCTGGCTCCGGAGCAGGTGCGCGGCGTCGCCGTCACCCCGGCCACGGACGTGTTCGCGCTCGGTGCCACGCTCGCGTACGCGGCGACCCAGGACTCGCCCTTCGGCCAGGGCAGCTCCGAGGTGATGCTCTACCGCGTGGTCCACGAGGAGCCCCATCTGCACGGGGTCCCCGACGCGCTCGCGCCGCTGGTCCGTGCCTGCCTGGCGAAAGATCCCGAGGAGCGGCCCAGCACCCTCCAACTGTCCCTGCGGCTCAAGGAGATCGCCGCCCGCGAGGCCCAGGGCATGGTGGACACGCGGCCGCCCGCACAGCGTTCGGATCCGGACCGGCCCACGGGCCGGCTGGCCGAGCAGTACGCCGAACAGCGCACCCAGCGGCGGCCCGGGGCCACTCCCCCGCCGCGCACCGGCGGGACGAACGGCGGATCGCGGTCGGGCTCGCGCCCGGCGCCCCCGCGCAACACCGGCCGCACCGGGAACAGGCCCGCCCCCCGCAGCGGCACCGGAAGGACCGGCCCGCGGACCACCGGCACCGGCAGGCGGCCCGCCAACCCGCGACTGCTGCGCCAGCGGCTCTTCGTGTTCGTGGTGGTGACGCTGCTGGTCGCGCTGGGGATCGCGGCGGCCCAGGGATGCCAGGGGCCGTCCCGCGGCCTCGACGACAGCCCGCGCAAGCCCGTGCACCAGCAGCAGGCGGCGTCCGGGGCACTCCCCTAGGGCCTGTGGGCGCGCTCTCCGGTCCGGCCGGAGCGCGCCCGCCACGGCATCCCGGAGAGCGCGGCTCTCAGCTCCCGGGGCGGCCCGTCGCCACCGCGTAGAAGGCGACCGCGGCCGCCGCGCCGACGTTCAGGGAGTCGACGCCGTGGGCCATCGGGATGCGGACCCATTCGTCGGCGGCCATCAGCGCCCGGGTGGAGAGCCCGTCGCCCTCCGCGCCGAGCATCAGCGCGACCCGGTCCATCGTGTGCGGGGCGGCCTCGTCGAGGGACCTCGCCTTCTCGTCCGGGGTGAGGGCGAGCAGGTTGAACCCGGCGTCGCGGACCGACTCCAGGCCCTTGGGCCAGGTGTCGAGGCGGGCGTAGGGGACCGAGAAGACCGCGCCCATCGACACCTTGACCGAGCGGCGGTAGAGCGGGTCGGCGCAGTCCGGCGAGAGCAGGACCGCGTCCATGCCGAGGGCCGCGGCGGAGCGGAAGATGGCGCCGATGTTCGTGTGGTCGTTGACCGACTCCATGACGACGACCCGGCGCGCGGTCCGCAGCAGTTCCTCCGCCGTCGGCAGCGGCTTGCGCTGCATGGAGGCGAGCGCTCCCCGGTGGACGTGATAGCCGGTGACCTGCTCGGCGAGCTCCGGGCTGACCGCGTAGACGGGTGCCGGGAGTTCGTCGATGACATCGCGCATGACGTCGACCCACTTGGCGGACAGCAGCATCGAGCGCATCTCGTAGCCGGCGTCCTTGGCCCGTCTGATGACCTTCTCGCCCTCGGCGATGAACAGGCCCTCGGCGGGTTCGCGCTTGCGGCGCAGTTCCACGTCGGTCAGGCCCGTGTAGTCGCGCAGACGCGGGTCGTCGGGGTTGTCGACGGTGATGAGATCGGCCACAGGGTGATACTGCCTTGTCCTGGGTGCGGTGCCAACGGCTGGGAACGGGTTGGGTTACCCGGGGTTACTCGGGAATCCCGGGGCCGACGTCCACGACCTCGCCGATGACGATGACGGCGGGGGGCCTGACGTCCTCGGCGCGGACGGTCTCGGCGACGGTGGCCAGGGTGGCGTCGACGCGGCGCTGTGCGGCGGTCGTGCCCTCCTGGACGAGGGCGACGGGGGTGTCGGCTGGCTTGCCGTGCGCCACGAGCGTCTCGGCGATCCGGCCGATCTTGTCGACGCCCATGAGGACGACGAGGGTGCCGCGCAGCTTGGCGAGCGCGGGCCAGTCGACCAGGGAGCGCTCGTCGTCGGGAGCCACATGACCGCTGACCACGGTGAACTCGTGGGCGACGCCCCGGTGGGTGACCGGGATCCCGGCCGCGCCCGGCACCGAGATCGAGCTGGAGATGCCGGGGACGATCGTGCAGGCGATGCCGGCCTCGGCGAGCGCCTGGGCCTCCTCCATGCCGCGCCCGAAGACGAACGGGTCGCCGCCCTTGAGGCGGACGACGGACTTGCCCTGCTTCGCGTGCTCGATGAGCGCGTTGTTGATGGCCTCCTGGGCCATGAACCGCCCGTACGGGATCTTCGCCGCGTCGATCACCTCGACGTGCGGCGGGAGTTCGGCGAGCAGGTCGCGGGGGCCGAGGCGGTCGGCGATGACCACGTCGGCCTCGGCGAGCAGCCGGCGGCCGCGGACCGTGATCAGGTCGGGGTCGCCGGGGCCTCCGCCGACCAGGGCGACGCCGGGGGTACGGGTGCGGTGGTGCGGCGCGACGAGCGTGCCGTCGCGCAGGCCCTCGACCACGGCGTCGCGGATGGCGGCGGTGTGGCGGGGGTCGCGGCCCTTGGCGTCCGTGGTGAGGACGGCGACGGTCACGCCCTCGCTGTGGCCGGTGGCCGGGGTCCACGCGGTCGCCGCGTCGGCGTCGTCCGAGCGGACGCACCAGACGCGCCGGCGCTCGGCCTCGGCCGAGGCCTCGGCACTGGCGGCCGGGTCGCTGGTGGCGATGAGCGCGTACCAGGCGTCGGCGAGGTCGCCCTCCTCGTACGGGCGCCTCGTCCAGGTGATCTCGCCCGCGTCGGCCATCGCCTCGACGGACGGGGTGGCCTGCGGGGAGACGAGCTGGACGTCCGCGCCCGCCGCGATGAGCGCGGGAAGCCGGCGCTGGGCCACCTGGCCACCGCCGAGGACGACGACGCGACGACCGGCGAGGCGGAGGCCCACGGGGTAGGCGGGGTGTTCGGCCATGGAGGTGCGGCTCCTCGTACGGGCGGGCGGTGCGGTGGGCGCTGCGGCTCTGGAGCGGCCCTGACGTGGGGTTCTTCGGTGGGGATCCAGACTGCGGCGAGGGTGGGGCGGACAGGCCGGAACGCCTGCCCGCCCCACCCCACCGGTGCCGTGGGCCTACTTCTCGGTCACCCCGGCCGAGTCGAACGTGGCGACCTCGTGCATCGCCCGCGCCGCGCTCTGCACGATGGGCAGGGCGAGCAGGGCGCCGGTGCCTTCGCCGAGGCGCAGGTCGAGGTCGATCAGCGGGCGCAGGCCGAGCTTGTTCAGGGCGGCCACGTGGCCGGGCTCGGCGCTGCGGTGGCCCGCGATGCAGGCGGCCAGGACCTCGGGCGCGATGGCGCGGGCCACCAGCGCGGCGGCTCCCGCGCTGACGCCGTCCAGGATCACCGGCGTCCGCAGGGACGCCCCGCCGAGGAGCAGCCCGACCATGGCCGCGTGCTCCAGGCCGCCGATCGCCGCGAGGACGCCGATCGGGTCGGCCGGGTCCGGCTGGTGGAACTCGATGGCACGCCGGACGACCTCGGTCTTGCGGGCCAGGGTCTCGTCGTTGATGCCGGTGCCACGGCCCGTCACCTCGGCGGGGTCGGCGCCGGTGAAGACCGAGATCAGGGCCGCCGACGCGGTCGTGTTGGCGATGCCCATCTCACCGGTCAGCAGTGCCTTGTTGCCCGCGGCCACCAGGTCACGGGCGGTCTCGATGCCCACCTCCAGGGCGGCGACGGCCTCTTCGCGGGTCATGGCCGGTCCGGTGGTCATGTCGGCGGTGCCGGCGCGGACCTTGCGCGGCAGCAGACCCGGGGTGGCAGGCAGGTCGGAGGCGACACCGACGTCGACGACGCAGACCTCGGCGCCCACCTGGTTGGCGAACGCGTTGCAGACCGCGCCGCCGCCGAGGAAGTTGGCGACCATCTGGCCGGTGACCTCCTGCGGCCAGGGGGTGACGCCCTGCGCGTGGACACCGTGGTCACCGGCGAAGATCGCGACGGCGGCGGGCTCCGGGATCGGCGGCGGGCACATCCGGGACAGGCCCGACAGCTGCGCGGAGATGATCTCCAGCATGCCGAGGGCGCCCGCGGGCTTGGTCATCCGCTTCTGGCGCTCCCACGCCTCGCCCAGCGCCTTGGCGTCGAGCGGGCGGATGTTGGAGACCGTCTCGGCGAGCAGGTCGTGCGGCTCCTCGCCGGGCAGCGCGCGGCGGCCGTACGTCTCCTCGTGCACGACCCAGGACAGGGGGCGGCGCTTGGACCAGCCGGCCTGCATCAGCTCGGGCTCCTCCGGGAACTCGTCGACGTACCCGACGCACAGGTAGGCGACGACCTCCAGGTGCTCGGGCAGGCCCAGCGCGCGGACCATCTCGCGCTCGTCGAAGAAGCTGACCCAGCCGACGCCGAGGCCCTCGGCGCGGGCGGCGAGCCAGAAGTTCTCCACGGCGAGCGCGGCGGAGTACGGCGCCATCTGCGGCTGGGTGTGCCGGCCGAGGGTGTGGCGTCCGCCGCGGGTCGGGTCCGCGGTGACGACGACGTTCACCGGGGTGTCGAGGATGGCCTCGATCTTCATTTCCTTGAACTGCTTGGCCCGGCCCTTGGGGAGCGACTTGGCGTAGGCCTCGCGCTGGCGCTGGGCGAGTTCGTGCATGCTGCGCCGGGTCTCGGCGGAGCGGATGACGACGAAGTCCCAGGGCTGGGAGTGGCCCACGGACGGGGCGGTGTGCGCGGCCTCCAGGACGCGCAGGAGCACGTCGTGCGGGATCGGGTCGCCGCGGAAGCCGTTGCGGATGTCGCGGCGCTCGCGGATCACGCGCAGCACGGCCTCGCGCTCGGCGTCGTTGAAGCCGGGGGCCGCCGGACCTGCGGACTCGCGTACGTCTTCCGCCACGGCCGTGCTCTCTTCCTGGTCGGCGACCTGGGTGTGCAGGTCCTCCGCGTGCTGTGCGGCCATGGGTTCCGGCTCCGCGTCGAGCGGCTGCGGCAGGGCCTCGGGACCGGCCTCGGCCTCCCGGGGCGCGGGCACCGACGGCTGCGCGAGCGGGGCGGCCTCCACGACGGGGGTCTCCTCGGCCGGTACGGGTGCGACTGCCGCCGGTTCCTGGACCGGGAGCTCCTCCTCGACGGGCGCCGGAATCAGGGTCATGCCGTGCGGCGGGGTCGGGGTCTGGTGGGCGGTCGTCGGCACCGTGCCGTCCAGGGGCGGGAATCCGCCGAGGCTCCGGTCGGCCTGCGGCACCTCGGGCGCGCCGGGGAATCCGGGGGCGCCCGCCGTGTCCAGGGCGGCGTCGGGGTGCTGGTTCCGGTCGGCGTGGTGCGGGTCGCCGTCGGACCGGCCCTCGGCCGGGTGGGCGGGCCCGGCCTGCGCGGCCACGGCCACCGGCACGGCCTGCGGGATCTCGGTGAAGCCGGGCGCCGCCGGGGCGGCGCCGTCCTGGGCGGACGTCACGTCCTCGGTGAAGCCTGCGGCCTCCGGGAAGGCGGCGGCCTCGGCGAAGGCCGCGCCGTTCTCGGCGATGACGGGCTGGTCCGTGAAGTGCGGGGCCTGGACCTCGTCGGTGGCGACGTCCTGTCCGCCCTGCGCGGCTTCGGCCGAGCGCGCGGAGAGGGCCGACAGCGCGGACTCCGGTGTCTCGTAGGTGTGCGGGACCGGGGCGGCGGACTGCCCCTCATCGCCGGGAACGGCGCCGGCCAGAGGCTCCTCGTCCGCGACGAGGACAGCCGGTTCCGGCAGCTGGATGACGGGCTCGGCGAACCCGGCCTCCTCGACCGCGGGCGCGGCGAGGCCGGCTCCGTCGGTGTCCTGGGAGACGGGCTGCGAGGGGGCCTGCTCGGCGGCGGGGGCGGGGCCCTCGGCCGGGGCGTGCGGCTGCGCGAGGACGACGTGTCCGGTGTCCTCGGCGGTCGGCGCGGGTGCGGCCTCGGGCGTCTCGGTCTCGGTCTCGGGCTCGGCGGGAACGTGTCCCACGGCCTCGACGGGGTCAGGCGCGCCGATGGTGTCCGGGGCGTCCTGGAACTGCGGGCCGTCGGGAACGGCCGTGAGGGCCGGACCGTCCGTGACGGGCACGTCGGGCGCAGGGCCGGCCGCCTGGTCGTGGAGGTCGAGCGACATCTCGTCGGCCTGGGGCCCGGGGGCCTGGGCGGTCTCGGGCGCCGTGGCCGGGTCGTGCGCGAAGGGCGCCGCCACGAACCCGGGCGTCTGCCCGGTCTCCGCGGCCTGCGGTGCCTCGGGGACCGGTACGGGCTCCGGGCTCACCGCGGACACGGACGGCCGCACCGTCTCCGGCACGGGCGTTCCGGCGGCCGGGGTGGTCCACTGCACGGCGTTCTGCGGGAGGGCCTCGGCGGTCTGGGGCACGTCCAGGTACTCGGGGCCCACGGTCGGCGGGCCGGCCTGGCGCAGCGGAGCGACCGGGGTGGCCACGGAGGTCCTGCGGGCGCCCGCGGGTCCGCGGTCGGCGAGCGAACGCACCGGGCTGGAGGAGACGTCCGGCGTGGGCGGGCCGAGGTGCAGCGGACGGCGCGGCGTCACGGGCTGCGGTACCGGCTGCGCGGCCGGCTGGGACACCGGGCTCGGCGCGCGCACGGCGCCGAGGTCGATGGCGCCGGTGTCGCGTCCGTCCGTCTCGTGCGGGCCGGGTTCGTCGGTGAAGGGCATCGGGGCAGGAGGCGGCACCTCGTTGCCCCAGGCACCCTGGGCGCCGGGTGCGCCCGGCAGCAGAAGGAGGTCGTCCTCCTCGACGGAGGTCTCGGAGGTGTCGAGGTAGGTGTACGCGCCCGGCGTGGTGACGCCCGGCTGCTCCACCATGCCTGCGCTCTCCGGCAATCCCTCGCCCGGGACCTGGCCGGTGTCGGTCATGCGTACCCCTCGCCCATCGGTTAGTGCTCCAAAGTCCAGCTCGCCCGGAACGGCGCACCGACCGCCCCACAGTGAAGAACGAGCGTGCGTGCCCAGCGGCACGTACGACCGGCCAACAAAGACGACAAAGCCATTAACAGGCATTGTCCCGGTCATCCCGCCCTCGCGACAGCGTGATCCGCGAGTGCCCGCTGTGGACTGCGCCACGTTGCGCGTCCTCCGGTTCCGCCATACCACACACGCCTCAAAACGGGCGGGTTTTCCGGACATTGGCCTACGAAAGGCCGACCTCCCCGGAGCGGTACAACGATCGGCCAGCCTACCGCGCGCAGTACGACAACAGGATCACGGGGCGCGATCAGGCAGACGGCCGCTGAGCAGGAACGCGACGCTCCGCTCCTTCTCCGTCCAGGCCCGTGTATCGAGTTCGACGGACTGAATCAGCGCGCACTCGACGTCGTAGCCGTGCTCGCTCAGATCGCGGCCGACGAGCTCGGCGGCGTCACGGGTCGAGGCGTGCGCGACGATGCGCTGCGGCCTGCGGTCGGCGACCGCGGAGACGACCGCCGCTCCCCCGCCCCCGACCCGGACGACATCGGGTTCGGGCAGGTCCTCCAGGACGTGCGGGGCGCTGCCGTGCACGATCTGCATCTGCACGCCGTAGCGGCGGGCCGAGTGCTCGGTGCGGGCGCACGAGCCGGGACTGCGGTCGACGGCGATGACGGCGGCGCCGGTGCGGGCGGCCTCGACGGCGAAGGCGCCGCTGCCGGAGCCGATGTCCCAGACGAGGTCGCCGACGCGCGGGCCGAGACGGGCGAGTTGGGCCGCGCGCAGCAGATCGCTCTCCCCCTCGCGGAGCGCGCCCCCGTACGCGCCGGCGGGCAGCGCCCAGCCGCGGGGTCCGGCGGCGGGCTCCCGGCCGGCGATCCAGCCGCCGCCCTCGGCCGCGGCCACGAAGCCGCCGATGACGATGACGACGTTCGGGTCGCGCCAGGTGTGGTCGGCCGCCTTGTCGGAGGTGAGGATCGTGACCTGCTCCCGTGCGGTGCCGAGTTCCTCGCAGATGACGAAGGTGCGGTGCACTCCTTCGAGCAGCAGCCCGAGTTCGGCCGGGCCGGCGCCGGGTGAGGTGAGGACGGCGACTTTGGTGTGGGCCCGGCATACATTCACCGCGCGTCGCAGCGTTCGGCTGTGTGCGACTACTACTTGTGCGTCATCCCAGGGCATGCCGGCGCGGGCGAAGGCGGCGGCCACGGCGGAGACGGCGGGCACGACCTCGACCTCCAGGCCGAACTCGGGCGCGCGCAGCGTCCGTACGATGCCGAAGAATCCGGGGTCCCCGTCGGCGAGGACGACGGCGGTGCCCCGGTGGCCCGCGATACGGCGGGCCGCGAGACCGACGCTGCCCAGCCGGACGCGTTCGGCGCCGTCGGGCACTTCGGGGAGTTCGAGATGGTGGGCCGCGCCGGCCACGAGCGTGGCGGCACCGAGGGCGGAGCGCGCCGCAACGGACAGCGGCGAGCCGTCCCAGCCGATCACCGTGACCCGGTCGGCCATCGTCGTCAGTCTCCAGAAGGTCTTCGCAGGTCTCAGGTGCGGCCCGAGCGGGCTTGGTGAGGGTACCCCGGTGCGGCCCGGCGAGCGTGTGCCGGTCGGCGTGGCGTGAGAGCGGGCGGACCCGCCGTGCCCCGGCGCCGGCCCCGGGCGACGAACCGGGATCCGGTGCGGTGACTCCCGTACACGCATGTGACCGGACGCGACCGTATACGACTCGCCGTGACCGTACATGACGTCGTCATGACGGTTCTCGCCTGCGGAGCGGACGCCGTGCCGGAGTGCCGTGTCCCGGCCGTCTCGGCGCCGGTCGGGTCAGTTCCAGTCGTTGAAGGAGGCGAAGCCGCCCGTACCGCCGAGGTGCCCGTCCATGCCGTCGAGGTCCTCGGGCAGCAGGCTCCACACGATGAAGTCGGTGCGCAGGTCGACCCAGGTGCCTTCCTCGGTCCGGGTGCGCGCTATGCAGGCGTTGCGCAGCACGCCCTCGCTGATGCAGCCGATCTTCTGGGCCACCTGCTGCGAGGCGGTGTTGCCGGCGGCGGTGCGCAGTTCGACGCGCTCGAACTTCTGGTCGCGGAACAGCCATCGGGCGGTGGCGAGCGCGGCCTCGGAGGCGTAGCCCTCGCCGCGCGCCCAGGGGGCGACGATGTACGACAACTCGGTCGACCTGACCCGCCAGTTGGTCTTGCCGAGCTGGATGACACCCACCAGGCGCTGGGTCAGGAACTCGTTGACGGCGAGGTCGAGTCCGCGTCCCGCGGCGCGTTCGGTGGGCGCGTAGTCGGTGATCCAGTCGCGGGCGCCGTCCTCGGTGAACGGCTGCGGGATGGACGTCCAGGCCGCCACCATCTCGTCGTTCATCATCTCGGTCAGCGCGGGCACGTCGTCCTCGTCGAGCGCACGCAGGACCAACCGCTCCGTGCTGATGGAGATGTCGGGGAAGGTGCTCGTCATGCGACGCTCCGTAACCGTCGGGGACTTCGGACCTGATGTACCGTCGGGTCCGCTGAACTGCCCAGCATGCAGCATGAAACCACCGAACGGCACAACGGGGTCCACTCCGGGTAATGGAGTGGACCCCGTGCGGTGACGAGTCGGGCCGCGGACCGCAAATCGGTCCGGGCCCGGCCCGTTCGGAACGACGCGAGCCGGAAGGAGAGGCTCAGAAGGACGGGAGGACGGAGCCCTTGTACTTGTCCTCGATGAACTTCTTGACCTCGGGCGAGGTGAGCAGCTTCGCGAGCTTCTTCACGCGCGGGTCGTTCTCGTTGCCCTGCTTCACGGCGAGGACGTTGTTGTACGCGTTGTTCTTGGTGGACTCCAGGGCGAGGGCGTCCTTGGCGGGCGAGAGGCCGGCGCCGATCGCGTAGTTGCCGTTGATGACCGCGGCGTCGACGTCCTGGAGGGAGCGCGGGGTCTGGGCCGCCTCGATCTCCTTGAACTGGAGGTCCTTCGGGTTCTTCTCGATGTCCTGCGGGGTCGCGGTGCCCTCCGAGCCGCTCTTGAGCGTGATGAGCCCGGTGGAGGCGAGGAAGCGCAGGGCTCGCGCCTCGTTGTCGGCGTCGTTCGGGACGGCGACGGTGCCGCCCTTCTTCAGCTCGTCCACCTTCTTGGCCTTCTCGGAGTAGAGGCCGAGCGGCTCCAGGTGGACGGTGGCGACCGAGGCGAGGTGCGTGGAGTTCTTCTTGTTGAAGTCCTCCAGGTACGGCTGGGTCTGGAAGTAGTTGGCGTCCACGGACCCGTCCTCGGTGGCCGTGTTCGGCTGGACGTAGTCGGTGAACTCCTTGACCTCCAGCTTGAGTCCGGCCTTCTTCGCCAGGTGGTCCTTGATGTAGTTCAGGATCTCGGCGTGCGGGACGGGGGTGGCCGCGACGACGAGGGTGTCGGTCGCCTTGGCCTTGTCGTCGGACGAGCCGGAGCCGCAGGCCGTCAGGCCCAGGGTGAGGGCGCCGGTGGCGAGGACAGCTGCGGTGATCTTGGTGGTGTTACGCACGAAAAGTGCCTTTCTCCATGGGTGGTGCAACCCGCCGGGTGAGGCGGGGAGTCAGGAATCGGCGGGCTTGGCGGGGGCGGCGCCGGCCGGGCCGCCGGGCAGGAATCCGGCCAGGACGCGGAAGCGGAGCGGCTCGCCGCCCTTGCCGGTGCGGCGGTGCAGGACCCGGGCGCCCGAGTCGCCCGCGAACTGGACGACGGCGATGGCGACGGCGAGGACCGCCACGATGAGCCACATCATCTGGGACTCGAACCGCTGGTAGCCGTAGCGGATCGCGAGGTCGCCGAGGCCGCCCGCGCCGACGGTGCCGGCCATCGCGGAGTAGCCGATGATGGCGACGACGGTCGTCGTGGTGGCCGAGATCAGCGACGGCAGGGACTCGGGCACGAGCACCTTGCGCACGACGGTCCAGGTGTTGCCGCCCATCGCCTGCACGGCCTCGACCAGGCCGCCGTCGACCTCGCGCACGGAGGTCTCCACGAGCCGCGCGAAGAACGGGATGGCTCCCACCGCGAGGGGCACGATGGCGGCCTCCCGGCCGATGGTCGTACCGACGATCCAGCGGGTGAAGGTCATCAGGGCGACCATCAGGATGATGAAGGGCATCGAGCGGACGATGTTCACGACCTGGCCGATGACCTTGTTCACCACGGTGTTCTGGAGCAGGCCGCCGCGGTCCGTGAGGACCAGCAGGACGCCCAGCGGAAGTCCGCCGAGCACGGCTATCAGCGTGGACCAGCCGACCATGTAGAGCGTGTCCCAACACGCCTGGGACAGCAGTGGCTGCATCTCGGACCAGGTCACTTGGCACCTTCCTTCACCAGGACGGGCTGCTGCCCCTGGATGTCGATCTGGAGGCCCTGCTCGCGCAGGAATCCGATCGGCACGACGTTCTCCTCGTAGCGGCCGGGAAGTTCGATGCGCATCCGGCCGACCTGCCGGCCCGCGACGGTGTCCATCGCGGCGCCGAGGATCGAGATGTCGATGTTGTAGGTGCGCGAGAGCTGCGAGATGACCGGCTGGGTGGCCGACTCGCCGTGGAAGGTGACGTCGATGACGGTGCGGTCGTCGCCCGAGGCGGTGCCGCTGACCGGGAAGAGCGCCGAGGCCAGTTCGGAGCCGGGGGTCGCGAGGAGTTCGCTGACGGTCCCGGACTCGACGATGCGGCCGTTCTCCATCAGCGCCGCCGAGTCGCAGACGGTCTTGACGACGTCCATCTCGTGGGTGATGAGCAGGACGGTCAGCCCCAGCTGGCGGTTCAGGTCGCGCAGCAGCTGGAGGATGGAGCGGGTGGTCTCCGGGTCGAGGGCGCTGGTCGCCTCGTCGGAGAGCAGCACCTTCGGGTCGCCGGCCAGCGCGCGGGCGATGCCGACGCGCTGCTTCTGGCCGCCGGACAGCTGGGCCGGGTAGGACTTGGCCTTGTCGGACAGGCCGACCAGGTCCAGGAGTTGGAGGGCCTTGTGGCCGCGCTCCCTGCGGGAGAGTCCGAGGATGTCGAGCGGCAGCTCGACGTTCTCCTGGACGGTGCGCGAGGACAGCAGGTTGAAGTGCTGGAAGACCATGCCGATCCGGGTCCGCGCCTGGCGGAGTTCCCGGCCGGCGCGCGGGCCGCGTCCGGCGAGGGCGGTGAGGTCCCGCCCGTCGACGGTGACCGTGCCCGAGGTGGGACGCTCCAGGAGGTTGACGCAGCGGATGAGCGAGGACTTGCCGGCGCCTGACTGGCCGATGACGCCGTACACCTCGCCTTCGCGGACATGCAGATCGACGCCGTCGAGGGCGGTCACTTCACGGCCGCGCGAGCGGTAGACCTTGGTCAGGCCCGTTGTCGTGATCACTGGGGGATTCCGTCACTGTCGAGTGCGGGGCGTGGGTGTGCGCCGGGCACGGGTGCATTCGGTCGGAACGCGGCACGGTTCTCGCGTTGGCGATGGAACCGGAAGGAGAACGTGTGCGCGGGGCAGCCCGGTCACGTACGCGGTACGGACACAGGGCGCGGCGGTCCCGCTTCGGGGCGCGGGATCAAGCGGTGGTGCGAGGGCCCTCTAGCAGGCACACATTCGACACATACAACGAGCACCGGGCGTCGTGGTCGCCTCGGTCGCAAGGATGCGGCAGCTCGTCGTGGTCATGGAAGGAAGTAAAGCAGACCAAGGGCCGGGGACCGCCATCGCTGTCCGAATAGCGGACAGTGGTGGACGGTGGAGGAGGTCCTGGCGGCCCCGGACGGAGATCTCCCGTTCCTTGTCCGTCACCAGTACGGACAAGGCGGAGGGCCCTCGACGACGAGGTCCGCGTCGAGTTCGTCCGCGCGGTGCGTTGTGGCCAACGCCACGGCGGTCGTGCCCGCGGCCCGGACCGCCCGGAACCCCTCGGGGCGTCTCGCCCGCCGGCTGTTCGATACGCCGGCCCCGGAGGAGCCCGGGGGCGAGCGCATCAGGTCTTTTGGCCCGTAATAGGGTCACGGCATGTTTGATGCCCTGACGGTCGCGACGGCCGTCGCCGCGCTCGCGCTCGCCGCCTGGTGCGGCTGGGCCGCCCACCGCGATCAGCCCACGAAGGACTGGCATTTCATCGGCATGGCCGTGGTGAGCGTGCTCGCCCTGGTCCAGCTGGTGATCGGTGTCGTCCAGCTGGCGCGCGGCGAGAAGCCGGAACAGGGCACGACGATCTTCGTGGCGTATCTGATCGGCGCCTTCGCCTGCATTCCCGCCGCGGGATTCATGTCGCTGGTGGAGCGCACCCGCTGGGGTTCGGTCACGGTGGCGGCCGGCGGGGTCGTCCTCGCCGTGCTCGAGGTCCGGCTCTACGACATCTGGGGAGGCTGAGATGACGGCCACGGAGGAGAACACGACCGTGCCCGGTGACGAACGGGACGGGCGGGACACAGCCGGGCCGGCCGCCGGCGCGAAGCGCGCGCGGCTGATCGGCGGGCCCGGCATCCTGCTGGTGTGGCTGTACGGGGTGATGGTGGTCGGCGCGGTCTCGCGGTCGACCGTACAGATCTCTACGCAGTTCGACAAGGCGCCGCTCGCCTACTCGCTGTCCGCGGTGGCCGGTCTCGTCTACGGGTTCATCACGTACTCGCTCGTGCGCGGCGGCGAGAAGGCGCGCAGGGCGGCGCTGGTGTGCTGCGCCGCCGAGCTCGCGGGCGTGCTGGTCGTCGGGACCTGGACGCTGGTCGAGCCGTCCGCGTTCCCCGACGCCACGGTGTGGTCGGACTACGGCATGGGCTATCTCTTCATCCCGGTCCTGCTGCCGCTGTCGGCGATGTACTGGCTGCGCAAGGCGCGTACGGCCGCCGTCTGACGACCGGGCCGGAACGCGCCCGGCTCAGGCGCTGGTGGCGTACGCCCCGGTGTCGGCGCCCTTGGCCAGGGTCACCAGCGTCATGCGCTCGCCCACCCGCTCCTGGGAGACGGGCGCGTAGCCGTGCTTGCGGTAAAGGCGCAGGTTGCGCTCGCTGCGGTGGCCGGTGAACAGCTGGAAGGACTTGGCCGCGCCCTCGGTGCCGAGGCGGGCCTCGATGGCGTCGAGCAGGCGTCCGCCCAGGCCGTGCCGCTGCATGCGCGGGTGCACGATGAGCTTGTTGATACGGGCCGTGCCGTCGGCGTCGACGGCGCCGCGTACGGAGGCCACCACCTCGTCGCCGAGCCGGGCCACCAGGACGGTGCCGCCCGCCAGTTCTTCCCTGAGGGAGTCGAGCGGCTGGGTGAGCGGCTCGATGCCGTAGTCGCCGTACAGCTCGGCCTCGCTCTGATAGCAGAGGTACTGCAACTTCAGGATCGATTCCGCATCCTGCTCGGTCGCCGCCGAGATGGTCACGCTCATGCCCATGTGTGCATGCCTCCCGCTCACCTGTCCACCGGTCGTCCCCCACTCCTATCCCCGTCGTCAGCGGGCCGCAACCTCCGCGGCCAGCAATCGCCGAAGACATCCGAGACATCGGGAACGTTCCGGACCAAGACTGCCCTGTGAGATACCCAACTCACCCGCGATCTCCCGGTAGGTGAGGTCCTGCGGGGCGAGCAGGGCGGCCATCAGGCCCGGGCAGCGGCCGGGCAGGCGGCGCACCGCCGCGTGCAGTTCGTGACGCCCTGCGGCGTCCATGGCCCGCTGCTCCGGGTCCGCGCCGGCGTCGTCCGCGGGCTCGGTGGCGTAGGGCCGCTCGACGCGGGTCCTGCGGCGGCTGCGGCGGGCCTCCGAGCGGACGGCGCGGCGCACCCAGCGCTGCGGGTCGGCGGGCGGCCCCGCCGTGTCGAGGCGTTCCAGCAGCCGCAGCCAGACGGCCTGTTCCAGGTCGCCGGGCTCGTCGCCGCAGGCGTGGGCCTCCGCGGACGCCTCGGCGGCGAGCAGCGGACTGAGGGTGGTCACCAGCTCATCGGTCATGACCGCAACGACACGGCCGCCACGGCGACAGGTTGCCGGGGCGGCCGTATCTCACCCCATCCGGGGTGCGGGCGTGACGCGTTGACGAGGGGCGGGCGCCGGTCCCGTTCCGTGGCGCCGGTGCGGCGGCCTGGCGGGACCGCGGTCTCATCGCCCGAGGAAGTCCGCGCGGGCCAGGACCGCGGTGTCCGCGTTGTCGGAGAAGACGCCGTCGATGCCCGTCTCGAAGTAGACCTTGAACGCGCCGAAGGGGTCCCCGTAGGCGTCCACGGCGGTGCCCTTGCGGAAGGCCGTGGGCAGGAAGGGGTTCTCGTTGCGCATGGTGTACGGGTGCAGGATCAGGCCCGCCCGGTGGGCGTCGGCGACGAGCGTGGTCGCGGTGGTGAGGTTGCCGTCCGCGTCCTTGGGGATGACCAGGTCGAGCGTGGGGCCGATGCCCTGCGCGTAGGAGGCGATCCACTTCAGGCCCTCGGGCGTGACGAGGTCGGCGACGGTGCGCGGGTCGCCCGCCGTGACGAAGTCCCAGGGGCGGGTGTTCGCCGCCGACAGCAGGACGACGAGCGGGTTGCCGACCAGCTTGTCCAGCCGCTGGATGCTGCTCGGTTCGAAGGACTGGAGGATGACCGGCGAGTCCTTCCTGTCCTTGCCGTACTTGCGCAGCAGCCTGGCGACCCGCTCCTCCAGGCCGAGGCCGAGCGCACGGAAGTAGGTGGGGTGCTTGGTCTCGGGGTAGATCCAGACCTGCTTGCCGCGCTTGCGGGTCTGCTCGTCCTGCCAGTGCAGCACCTCCTCGAAGGTGGGGATCTCCCACCGTCCGTCGTAGAGGGTGTTGTGCGGGCGGTTGGCGGGGATGCGCTCCACGGCGCGCAGGGTCTTCAGTTCGGCGAGCGTGAAGTCCTCGGTGAACCAGCCGGTGGTGGGGACTCCGTCGAGCGTCTTGGTGGTCCTGCGGCCGGCGAACTCGGGATGCGCGGCCACGTCCGTGGTCCCGCCGATCTCCGGTTCGTGACGGCACACGAGATGGCCGTCCTTGGTGGGCACCAGGTCACCGGCCTCGACGACGTCGGCGCCGAGGTCCAGGGCGAGCTCGTAGGAGCCGAAGGTGTGCTCGGGGCGGTAGCCGCTGGCCCCCCGGTGACCGATGACGGCCGGTCTGGGCAGGCTCCGGTAGCCGCCTCCCCGGTGGCGCTCGTCCGCGCTCGCGGTGCCGGGCAGTCCGAGCGCCGCCCCGCCCGCCCCGAGCACCGCGGCTCCCAGCAGCGTCCGCCGCGCCGTGCCCGGCTCCTGACCGTTCGACTTCCGTGCCCCCATGAGGGCTCCTCCCGCCGTAGGTGCCTGCCTGTCGAAGCGGGTCGATCGTAGGTGTCCCCGTGTGACGGGAGGGAGGCCCGCGGCGGAACAGTGGGTGACCTCGCCGGCCCGGCGCGTCACGGAACATGACGGTCCGTCGGCTTCGGCCGGGCTGCCGGGGGTAGGCGTCCGGGGAAGGCGGGCGGAGGGCTCCACACCGGGCGCTCACCCGTTCGCCGGTACGCGCGCGCGATGTCCGTCACACCGGACCGCCCCGGTTCTCACCGCTCACGGGCACGCAACCGCAGGTAAACGTAGGTCAACAGTGCGTATCCGGTCGATGAACCCGATGTGCAATCGACCGGGAACCGCGAGTATCGTCCTCACCTGCACAGACTCCATACCGATCCCTTGACACCGGAGGGCCCGTTGTCCCGCTTCGCGCTCATCAAGGCAGTGCTCGGAACGATCATGCGCCTGATGTTCCGCCTACGGGTGGAAGGCGTGGAGAACATTCCGGGCGACGGACCGGTGATCCTCGCCGGCAACCACCTCACGTTCATCGACTCGATGATCCTTCCGCTGGTCTGCGACCGGCAGGTGTACTTCATCGGCAAGGACGAGTACGTCACGGGCAAGGGACTCAAGGGCCGGCTCATGGCGTGGTTCTTCACCGGCGTCGGCATGATCCCGGTGGACCGGGACGGCGCCAACGGTGGCGTGGCCGCGCTGATGACCGGCCGCCGTGTCCTGGAGGAGGGCAAGGTCTTCGGGATCTACCCCGAGGGCACCCGCTCCCCCGACGGCCGCCTGTACCGCGGCCGCACCGGTATCGCCCGGCTCACCCTGATGACCGGCTCCCCTGTCGTCCCGTTCGCCATGATCGGCACGGACAAGCTCCAGCCGGGCGGTGCAGGCATGCCCCGTCCGGGCAAGGTCACGGTCCGCTTCGGACCGGCCATGGAGTTCTCCCGCTACGAGGGCATGGACCGCGACCGGTACGTGCTCCGGGCCGTGACCGACTCCGTGATGACCGAGGTCATGCGGCTCTCCGGCCAGGAGTACGTCGACATGTACGCCACCAAGGCGAAGGCCGCCTAGCGGCGCCGCACACCAGCCAAGAGGGTGGGCTCCGACCGGAAGTTCCCGGTCGGAGCCCACCCTTTTGCGCCCGCGTCTCCCACCGGGGCACCCGCTCCGGCACGGCCACGCGCCTCCCGCCGGGCCTCGTTCCGGCGGCCCCGACGCATCGGCCGGGGCGGCCCCGTTCGGGCACGGCCGCAGGTCCGGCGCCGGAGTCCCGCTCCGGCGGGCCCGGCGCGTCGCGCCGGTCGCCGGTCCCGTGCGGCTACGACTCCAGCCTCTGGCCGCGGAGCAGGAACCAGGCCGCCGCCGCGGTGGCGAGCAGGACCGCCGCACCCGCGCCCGAGGCGAGGGCCAGTCCGCCCACGAAGGACTCCCTGGCCGCGGTCAGCAGCTCGTCGGCGGTGTGCCCGGGCAGATGTCCGGCGGCCTCCACCGCTCCGCCCAGGGACTCGTGCGCAGCGGCCGGTGTGCCCGCGGGGCCGGTGAAGCCGGCGTAGACACCGGTCACCACGGAGCCGAGCAGGGCGATGCCCAGGGCCGCGCCGAGCTCGTACGCCGTCTCGGAGACCGCGGACGCGGCTCCCGCCTGCTCCTTGGGCACGGCGGAGAGGATGACGTCGGCGGTGACGGTGAACGAGAAGCCCGCGCCGACTCCGACGACGAGCAGGGCGGCGCCGAGCAGCGGATAGCCCGTGGAGCGGTCCAGCACGGTGAGGGCGCCGAGCGCGAGTCCCACCGCGGCCAGTCCGCCGGACACGACGGTCCGCACGGAGAAGCGCCGCGCGACCCGTCCCGCGACCAGACCCGCCGCCACCGCGCCCACGGCGGCCGGCACTTCGGCGAGCCCCGCCTCGAACGGCCCGCGCCCCTGGACGAGTTGCAGATACTGCGAGAGGAAGAACACGAGCCCGGACATGCCGAGCACGGTGAACAGGTCGGCGAGCACCGCGCCGGAGAACCCCCGGTTGCGGAACAGCCGGACGTCCAGCAGCGGTGCGGGAAGCGTCAGTTGGCGGCGGACGAACCAGAGCAGGGCGCCCGCGCCCAGCAGGCCCGCGGCGAACGCCTGCCCGCTCGGACCGTGCGCGGCGAGCTCCTTCACCGCGTACACCACGCCGATGACGCCGACGAGCGACAGCGTGACGCTGATCAGGTCCCAGGGGCCGGGGTCGGGGCTCTTCGACTCGGGGAGCAGCCTGCGCCCGACGAGGACGAGGACCACCATCACCGGCAGGTTGATGAGGAAGACCGAGCCCCACCAGAAGTGTTCGAGGAGGAAGCCGCCGACGACGGGACCCACCGCCGTGCCCGCGGAGGCGGTGGCGCCCCAGATGCCGATGGCGAGGCTGCGTTCGCGCGGATCGTGGAAGATGTTGCGGATGAGGGCGAGGGTGGCGGGCATCAGGGTCGCGCCGGCGACCCCGAGCAGCGCCCGCGCCAGGATCATCAACTCGGGTGTCGTGGCATACGCGTTGAGCACGGATATGAGGCCGAAGGCGGTGGCGCCGGTGAGCAGCAGCCGCTTGCGGCCGATGCGGTCGCCGAGGCTGCCCATGGAGACGAGCAGTCCCGCGATGACGAACGAGTAGACGTCACCGATCCACAGCAGCTGGGTGCCGGTGGGCTCCAGGTCCTCACTGATGTACGGGGTCGCGAGGCCGAGGACGGTCGCGTCCACGGCCACCAGCAGCACGGCGAGGACGAGGACGCAGAGCGCGAGCCACCGGCCCGGGCGCTTGGGCGTCTCCGTCGCGACCGCCGGCCGCAGGGTGCTGGTCATGGTTCCTCTCTCCTGAGCGCGCCGCCGAGCAGCAGCTCGACGATCATGTGGTGGTAGTCCTTGGCCGCGACCCGGCCCTCGGTGACGGCCCAGGCCGCCGAGGCCATCAGTCCGTAGAGGGCCTCCGTGAGCCAGGCGGGGCTGAGGTCGATGCGGAACTCGCCGTCCTCCTGGCCGCGCCGGAACAGTGCCGCCATCCGGGCGTCGAGCCGGGACCAGCCCTCGTGCTGTCCTTCGCCCTCGAAGAGCTGGTTCTCCGTGTAGAGGAAGGCGAGCAGTCCTGCCGCCCGCTCCAGCTCCGCGACCAGCCGGCGCACGGCCTCCTGGGCGGTGCCCTCGTCGAGCCGGGCCGCGTCCAGCGCGGCCTCGCACTCCTCGATGCCGAGCGCCTCCAGCGCGCGGACGAGCGCGTCGCGACCTGCGAACTGACGGTGCAGCGTGGCCCGGCTGATCCCGGCGGCCTTGGCCACCTCGTCCATCGTCGCGGTGGACTTGCGGGTGAGCAGGGCGGCTGCGCTGCGCAGCACGTGATCACGGTCGACAGCCATGAGACAAGCGTACCGCATGTGAGACATGGATGTCTCACATGGAGCGCGCATGTCTCACTGCTTACCCTTCACGGCCGTGTCATCTCATGGCTGTTTCCTCTCACGGCCGTGTCATCCCAAGGCCGTGCCACTCGGGAGACGCTCAGTGCCAGGGCAGCTGCCCGCGCCGCTCCCAGTACGCGCCCGGTTCCTCCACCAGCGCGGCGAGCCGGGACAGCTGGTCGTCGTCGAGGTCGACGACCGCCGCGTGCAGGTTCGAGGCGAGCTGGTTGGCGGTGGCCGCCCCCGACAGGACGACACCGGCCCAGGGCTGCCGCAGGATCAGCGCGAGCGCGACCGCGTCGCAGCCGAGCGAGGTCTCCGTAGCCACGGCGCGCAGCGCCTCGGGCGCGTGCGGCCCGGCGAGCCGGCCGTTGGCCATGCCCTCCTTGACGATCACCGTCAGCCCGGCGTCGTGCGCCTCGGCCAGCGCGGGGGCGGCGGCGGTCTCCAGGACGTTGTACGTGGACTGGACGGTACGGAAGAGCGGCTCGCCGTCGACCGTGACGGCGAGTGCCGCACGGATCGTCTCCGCCTGGGCGGGCCCGCTCGTGGAGAAGCCGACCGACAGACCGCCGGCGGCCGCTTCCGCGAGGGCCGCGTGCAGCTCCTTGTCGGTCAGGGCCGGGCTGTCCGGGGTCACCGAGTGGATCTGGTAGAGGTCGAGCCGGTCGCCGAGCAGTTCCGCCGTCTCGGCGCGCTGCCGCTCGTACAGCGCGAGGCTGTGGTCCTTGACCTCGTGCGCCTCGGCGTCGGTGCGCCAGTCGGCGGTGTAGACGTAGCCCCACTTGCTGCCGACGACGACGTCGTCGACGTCCGGGCGGCTCCTCAGCCAGTCCGCGAGGAACTCCTCGGACCGGCCGTAGGAGCGGGCCACGTCGAAGTAGCGCACGCCCTGGGCGCAGGCGGCTTCGAGGAGTTCATGGGTGCGCTCGCGCAGGGCGTCGACACTGCGGTCGGCCGGGAGGTCCTCCTCGCGCCCCAGGTTGATGTAGCCGGGGCGGCCCACCGCGGCGAGTCCCAGGCCGAGGTGGGCGGTGGGAGTCGTGGCTGAGGCGAGACGTGCGAAGGGCATCGCGGCTCCGTTCGGTCGGCTCCTTTACGGCTCCCGGCCAACGTAACCCGCGACACCCTCCAGCGTGCGGCACCCGCCGCGGCCCGCGCACCCGTGTCCGCCCGGCACCCGTGTCCGCCCCGCGGACGGACCACGGCGCGGACGGACCGGAGTGCGGACGGACCGGAGTGCGGGAGACCGGGGGACGCCGTCGTCCTACTTCTCGCGCTTGGCCGCCGCCCACGTCTGCTGGCCGGCGACGTCCGTCCTGATCTCGGCGAGCTGGACGGCCACCGCGCTCGGGGCCGTACCGCCGCGGCCGTCACGGGAGGCCAGGGCGCCGGGAACATTGAGGACCGTCCGCACCTCGGGCGTCAGATGCGCGGAGATCTTCGCGAACTGCTCGTCGGTCAGCCCGTCCAGCTCCTTGCCGTCCGCCTCGGCGACCTTCACGCACTCGCCCGCGACCTCGTGCGCGACCCGGAACGGCACACCCTGCTTGACCAGCCACTCGGCGATGTCCGTGGCGAGCGAGAAGCCGGCCGGGGCCAGTTCCTCCATGCGCTCGCGGTGGACGGTCAGCGTGGCCATCATGCCGGTGAAGGCGGGGAGCAGGACCTCCAGCTGGTCGCAGGAGTCGAAGACCGGCTCCTTGTCCTCCTGGAGATCGCGGTTGTACGCGAGGGGCAGCGCCTTGAGCGTGGCCATCAGCCCGGTCAGGTTGCCGATCAGCCGGCCCGACTTGCCGCGCGCCAGCTCGGCGATGTCCGGGTTCTTCTTCTGCGGCATGATCGAGGAGCCGGTGGAGAACGCGTCGTGGAGGGTGACGAAGGAGAACTCCTTCGTGTTCCAGATGATGACCTCCTCGGCGATCCGGGAGAGGTTCACGCCGATCATCGCGGTGATGAACGCGAACTCCGCCACGAAGTCGCGGGAGGCCGTGCCGTCGATGGAGTTGGCCACGCTGCCGTGCTCGAACCCGAGGTCCTTCGCCACCGCCTGAGGGTCGAGGCCGAGGGAGGAGCCGGCCAGCGCGCCGGAGCCGTACGGCGAGACAGCCGTCCGCTCGTCCCACTGGCGCAGCCGCTCCGCGTCCCGGGACAGGGACTGGACGTGGGCCAGGACGTGATGGGCGAACAGCACGGGCTGGGCGTGCTGAAGATGGGTGCGCCCGGGCATCGCCACGTCCGGGTGCGCCTCGGCCAGGCCGATCAGCGCCTCCTGGAGGTCGGCGATCAGACCGCCGATGATCCGGGCGTGGTCGCGCAGGTACATCCGGAAGAGCGTGGCCACCTGGTCGTTGCGGGAGCGGCCGGCCCGGAGCTTGCCGCCGAGGTCGGGGCCGAGGCGCTCCAGGAGGCCGCGCTCCAGCGCGGTGTGGACGTCCTCGTCGGCGATCGTGCCCACGAAGGAGCCGTCGGCGACGTCCGCCTCCAGCCGGTCCAGGCCGTCGATCATGCGCGTGAGCTCGTCCTCGGTGAGCAGGCCCGCACCGTGCAGCACGCGCGCGTGGGCACGCGAACCGGCGATGTCGTAGGGCGCGAGGCGCCAGTCGAAGTGGACCGACGCGGACAGCTTGGCCAGGGCCTCGGCGGGACCGTCGGCGAACCGTCCGCCCCAGAGCCGGACGTCACCGCTGTTGCTGCTCACTTGCGTTACTCCTCGAAAGGTGTGGATGTGCCACCGCCTCCCCACGCGTGCGTGAGGAGGCGGTGGCCAGGCTAGTGCTCGGGAGACCCGGTGGCGGACACGACACGGCCCGCGCCAAGTCCCGTACCGGTTACGCCAGATCCCGCTTGGCGGCGATCTTGGACGACAGGCTGTAGATGTCGATGAAGCCCTTGGCCGCGGCCTGGTCGAAGGTGTCGCCGGTGTCGTACGTGGCGAGGTCGAAGTCGTAGAGCGAGGTGTCGGAGCGCCGGCCCGTGACGACCGCGCGGCCGCCGTGCAGGGTCATCCGGATGTCGCCGTTGACGTGCTGGTTGGCCTCGTCGATGAAGCCGTCCAGGGCGCGCTTGAGCGGGGAGAACCACTGGCCGTCGTAGACCAGTTCGCCCCAGCGCTGCTCGACCTGCCGCTTGTAGCGGGCGAGTTCACGCTCGACGGTGACGTTCTCCAGCTCCTGGTGCGCGGTGATCAGCGCGATGGCGCCCGGAGCCTCGTACACCTCACGGGACTTGATGCCCACGAGCCGGTCCTCGACCATGTCGATCCGGCCGATGCCCTGGGCCCCGGCACGCTCGTTGAGCTGCTGGATGGCCTGGAGGACACTGACGGGCTTGCCGTCGACGGCCACGGGGACGCCCTGCTTGAAGGTGATGATCACCTCGTCGGCCTCGCGGGCCTCGGCGGGGTTCGAGGTGTACTCGTAGATGTCCTCGATCGGCGCGTTCCAGATGTCCTCCAGGAAGCCCGTCTCGACCGCGCGCCCGAAGACGTTCTGGTCGATGGAGTACGGGGACTTCTTGGTGGTGGCGATCGGGAGCTGCTTCTCCTCGCAGAAGGCGATCGCCTTGTCCCGGGTCATCGCGTAGTCGCGGACCGGTGCGATGCACTTGAGGTCGGGGGCGAGGGCGACGATGCCGGCCTCAAAGCGCACCTGGTCGTTGCCCTTGCCGGTGCAGCCGTGGGCGACCGTGGTGGCGCCGTGCTTCTGCGCGGCGGCGACGAGGTGCTTGACGATCGTCGGCCGCGAGAGGGCGGAGACCAGCGGGTAGCGGTCCATGTAGAGGGCGTTGGCCTTGATCGCCGGGAGGCAGTACTCGTCGGCGAACTCGTCCTTCGCGTCCGCGACCTCGGCCTCGACGGCGCCGCACGCGAGAGCGCGCTTACGGATGACGTCCAGGTCCTCGCCGCCCTGGCCGACATCGACCGCGACGGCGATGACCTCGGCGCCCGTCTCCTCGGCGATCCAGCCGATGGCGACGGAGGTGTCCAGACCGCCTGAGTAGGCGAGTACGACGCGCTCGGTCACGGGATTCTCCTCAACAGTGCATTCGCTGACATGCATGAGTATGCAGCACTCTGCATGGTTCGTCAATCGCGACCCGCCCCCGGCACGCCCGGCCGGGGAATCCTCACCGAGGACTGAACGCTCGTAATCGTTTCCGCGTATCTCCCGCTGAACGCAGGCGCCGCGTTCACGCACGGCAGACACACGGACATTGGCCGACCGGCCGAACGCCGGGTGGTCGTCCACCCCCGACCCGAGTGAGGATTCCGCATGTCCAGGGCTCTTGCGAAGTACAACAAGCGGCGCGTCGTGATGATCGGCGGAGCCTCCGCCGTGGTGCTGTCCGCGGCGGTGATCACCGGCAGCGCCCTGGCGGGCGAGACGCACAACACCGCGCAGAACGCCACGACGAAGGCCGCCGCGAACACGGTGAACTGCCCGGCCGTCGCCCCGAGCCTGCCCGCGATCCCGGCCTCCGCGAAGGCCGAGGTCGACCGGAACCTCGCCCTGCTGAACACCCAGATCGCCGAGGCGAACAAGCGACTGGTCGACACCGTCGGACAGGGCGGGCCCAACTTCGTCCAGAACGCGATCCTCGGCCCCCTGAAGGACAAGCGGGTCGCCACCGTCAACCGGATCGCGACGGCCATCGGGCGCACCGCCGCCAAGCCGCAGGGGCTGGACGCGCTCGCCCCCTGCACGCTCAACGGCGCGGGCGGCGCGGCCGCCGGCGGCACGGGTGCCGCCTCCGCCGCGCCGAGCGCGCCGGCCACCGCGCAGGCGGGCGGAGCCGCCTCCGGATCGGGTGCGGCCACCGCAGCGGGCACCATCACCTGCCCGGACGTCGCCTCGCAGCTGCCCGCCGTCCCGGCCTCCGCGAAGGCCGAGGTCGACCGGAACCTCGCCCTGCTGAACACCCAGATCGCCGAGGCGAACAAGCGACTGGTCGACACCGTCGGACAGGGCGGCCCCAACTTCGTCCAGAACGCGATCCTCGGCCCCCTCAAGGACAAGCGGGTCTCCACCATCGACCGCATCGCCATCTCCATCGGCCGCACCGCCGCCAAGCCCACCGGCCTGGACACCCTGGCCGCCTGCACGCTCACCAAGTGACCTGACGGCGAAGCGCCCGCCCCGTCAACGCCGGCCGGGGCGGGCCACGGGTTCCGGCGGTGTCCCTGAACGGCGCCGCCGGAACCCGCAATCCCTTAGACAGACGAAGGACTTTCCCCGATAATCGTTAGACATGGGAAAGACCTATGAGCGCATCGACGGCCGCCTCCGCACCTTCATCGAGGCGCAGCCCCTGTTCTTCACCGCGACCGCACCGCTGTCCGGGGACGGCACGGTCAACCTCTCACCCAAAGGGCTCACGGGTTCGTTCGCCGTTCTCGACGAACTGACCGTGGCCTATCTGGACTTCGCCGGGAGCACCGCGGAGACGATCGCCCATCTCCGCGAGAACGGCCGGATCACCCTGATGTGGTGCGCCTTCCAGGGCCCGCCCAACATCGTCCGGGTGCACGGCCGCGGCGAGCCCGTCTTCCGCGACGACCCGCGCTTCAAGGAGCTCCTCACCCACTTCGGCGACATCGACCCGGCCCTGCACGGGCTGCGCGCGATCATCGTCGTGACCGCCGAACTCGTCCGCGACAGCTGCGGCTACGCGGTGCCCTTCATGTCCTACGAGGAGGATCGCGACCTGCACGGCAAGCGGTTCGCGCGCGAGGACGACGCCTCACTGAGCGCGTACTTCACCAAGAAGGAGCACATCGCGACCAGCCTGGACGGACTTCCCGGGCTGCCGCTGCCATTGCCCCCCAGTACGGTCTGAGCCATGCGCCTCGGAGCCGCCGTCCTCGCGTCCGCGTCCCTGTTCGCCCTGGCCCCGAGCGGGCCGCCGCCGGTCGCCGTCCTGCCCGCGCGGCTGGCCGACACCGGCGGCGGGTCCCAGCTCGTCACCGCCGAGGCGCCGCGCGCGGACGCGACCTCGGGGACCCTGTCCTGGTGGGACCTGCGGGGCGGACGCTGGGTGCGGGCCGGCTCCGCGCCCGCGCGGTTCGGGGCGCGCGGACTCGTCGAGGGCGGGGCCCGGCGCCAGGGCACGAACACGACACCCACCGGGCTGTACGAACTGCCGTACGCGTTCGGGATCCGGGCGGCACCGGAGAGGACCGCGATGCCCTACCGCCGGGTGCACCAGGACTCCTGGTGGTGCCAGGACAACGCCTCCCGGTCGTACAACCGGTGGACCGAGCCGCGCCCGGCGGACTGCCGGGCCGCGGAGTCCGAGCACCTGATCGGCTACGCCGGGCAGTACGCGTACGCCCTCGTCGTCGGCTTCAACTACGAGCGGCCGGTGCGGGGGCGCGGCGCGGGGATCTTCCTTCACGTCGACGGGAGCGGGCCCACGGCCGGGTGCGTGTCCGTGCCCGAGGACGCGATGCGGAGGATCCTCGCGTGGGCCGATCCGGCGCGCGGACCGCACATCGTCATCGGCACGACGGGCGGGGAGACGGCCCTCACCCGGTACTGACGGGTGATCCCGGTCAGGCCGCGGGGAGCCTGACCGTGAAGACCGTCGCTCCCGGACGGCTCTCCAGGGTGACCGTGCCGTCGTGGGCCTCGACCACGGCCGCCACGATCGACAGGCCGAGCCCCGCCCCGCTGCCGGAGCCGTCGGCGCGGCGCCGGTCGGCCCGGGTGAAGCGCTCGAAGACACCGGGCCTGACGTCCTCGGGGATCCCTGGTCCGTCGTCGCGGACCGTCAGCACGGCCTCCTTCCCCGACTGCTCCAGGGACACCGTCACCCGGGTGCCCACCGGCGTGTGGACCCGGGCGTTGGCCAGCAGGTTGGCCGACACCTGCTGGAGCCGGTGGGCGTCGCCCGTCACCGTCACCGGCTCCTCCGCCAGTTCCAGGACCCAGCGGTGGCCGGGGCCCGCCGCACGGGCGTCGGTGACGGCGTCGAGGACGAGGAGGGTGAGGTCGACGGGAAGGCGCTCCAGCGGACGGCCGGCGTCGAGGCGGGCGAGCAGGAGCAGGTCGTCGACCATCTCGCCCATGCGCGCCGACTCGGCGGCGATCCGTTCCAGGGCGCGCGTCACCTTCGGGGGCACCGGGCCGGGGTGCAGCAGCGCGAGCTCGGCGTGGCCGCGGACGGAGGCGACCGGGGTGCGCAGCTCGTGGCTGGCGTCGGCGGCGAAGGTGCGCAGCCGCTCCTCGCTCGCGTGCCGCTTGGTGAGCGCGTCCTCGACATGGCCGAGCATGCGGTTGAAGGCGGCGGCGACCCGGCCCACCTCGCTGCGCGGGTCCGACTCGGGCGCCCGTGGAGGCAGTGCCACCTCGCCGCTGGCGAGTGGGAGTTCGCTGACCCGGGTGGCGGTCGCGGCGACCCGGTTCAGCGGCCGGAGCGAGAAGCGGACCCACAGGGCGCCGGCGACCCCTGCGACCACGAGGGCCACGCCGAAGACCAGGGAGGCGACGAGTTCCAGCCGGTGGACGGCCGCGTCGACCGGTTCGGTCGGCAGTCCGGTGATCAGGACGTCGCCGTCCTTGCCGGGCGCCGCCAGGACGCGGTAGTCGCCCAGACCCGACAGACAGACGGTGTGGGCGTGGCCGTCCGCCGGGACCGCGGCCAGGACGCTCTCGTCGCGGGCGGTCGGCTCCACGTTCCGGACTGCGGTGCCGGAGCCCGGCGGCACGACGGCGGCGTTGGTGACCTCGCCGCCGACCAGCCGTGCCCCGAAGGTGCCGGTGCTCTGGCGCCGGGTGTCGCCGTGCTCGTCGCCGTCGTGGTCGGACGGTTTGGTCGTGCTGTGCTCCAGGCTCGCGGGGAACCGGGGTCCGGCCTCCTGGAGCTGCTGGTCGAGGCGGCCGGTCAGGAAGCCGTCCAGTTCGTAGACAGCGGCCAGGCCGACGGCCGCGCAGCTGACGGTGAGGAGGACCAGGAGTCCGGCGGTGAGGCGGGCCCGCATCGTGCGGGGGCGCGGCAGCGCGCGCAGGACCGCCGACGGCCGCTTCCACCGGCGTCCGGATCCGGCCGTCCTCGGCGTGCCCGGCTTCACCGGCCCGCCGCCGGCTTGATGACGTACCCGGCGCCCCGGACCGTGTGGATCATCGGATCCCGGCCCGCGTCGACCTTCTTGCGCAGATACGAGATGTAGAGCTCCACGACATGGGCCTGGCCTCCGAAGTCGTAGGACCAGACGCGGTCGAGGATCTGTGCCTTGCTGAGCACCCGGCGCGGATTGCGCATCAGGAAGCGCAGCAGCTCGAACTCGGTCGGCGACAGCTCGATCAGGTCGCCGCCCCGGGTCACCTCCCGGGCCTCCTCGTCCATCGCCAGGTCCCCGACGACGAGCCGCGGGCCCTCGTCCACGCGGCGGGCCATGCCGGCGCGGCGGAGCAGTCCGCGCAGCCGGGCGACGACCTCCTCCAGGCTGAACGGCTTGGTGACGTAGTCGTCGCCGCCCGCGGTGATGCCGGCGATACGGTCCTCCACCGCGTCCCGGGCGGTGAGGAACAGGACGCAGACGCCCGGCAGCACGGTGTGCAGGTCGCGCAGCACGGCGAAGCCGTCGGTGTCGGGGAGCATCACGTCCAGGACGACGGCGTCGGGCAGCAGCTCGCGCGCCCCCGCGGCGGCCGAGACGCCGTCGCAGGCGGTACGGACCTCCCAGCCCTCGTAGCGCAGCGCGCCGGAGAGGACCTCGGCCAGATCCGGGTCGTCGTCGACGACGAGGACCCGCACGGGCGTGCCGTCGGGCCGGGTGAGCGTCGGCGCCCTGCCTGCCCCGCGCGAGCGGACGGCGCCGTTCCCGGGGGCGTCGGTGGCGGGGGGCTCCGGGGCGGCGGGGTCCGGGGTGCCGTCCGCGCCCGCGGGTCGGGCCGGCGTGACCTCGGGGTCTGGGGTGGGAGTGTTCATGTCGTCTTCCAGCATCGCTCCTGACGGGGGCCGCTCCCCGCCTCACGGCCTCTGAGTTTCCTCTGAGTCCCCTCTCCCCCGAGAATCCCGCTCCCCGCGTCTCCCCCGGTCTCCCGCGACGCTCTCAGTTCGCTGTGAGTCCGCCCGGAACGGGCTCGTTCAGAGCGTCCTCAGAGGTTCACGACGCAGAGTTTCCCTCCGGACGCAGGAAGAAGGACGGACAGATGACCACGGTGTACGAGCGGGCCGACCCGCGCACGGCACGAGGACGCGGGCGGCCCCGGCCCTCCCCCGCGGGACCGCTGCTCGCCCTGCTGTGGGCCGGAGCGGCCGGTGTCCTCGCCCTGTGGTGGACGGACACCCCTTCGGTGGTGGGCACGGCCGGCTGGCTGACGGACGCCGGACGGATCGCCGGGCTGCTGTGCGGCTACAGCTGCGCCGTCCTGGTGGCGCTCATGGCCCGGGTGCCGCTCCTGGAGCGGCGGGTCGGAAGCGACCGGGTGGCCCGCTGGCACGCGATGGCCGGCCGCTACACGGTCTGCCTGCTGGTCGCGCACGTCACGCTGATCCTCTTCGGCTACGCCGCCCAGGACGGCACGGGCGTCGTGCACGAGACGCTGAGCGTGGTGCTCGACTACCCGGACATGCTCAAGGCGACGACCGGCACGGTCATCCTGTTCGCCGTCGGGATCACCTCGGCCCGCCTGGCCCGCCGCCGGATCAGCCACGAGTTCTGGTACCACGTGCATCTGCTGACGTACGTGGCGGTCTTCCTGGCCTTCTTCCACCAGCTCGCCCTCGGCTCCGACTTCGTCGGCGACCCGGCGGCGCGCGCGGCCTGGTACACCCTGTACCTCGGCACGGCCGCGCTCGTGGTGTGGTTCCGGCTGCTCGCCCCGGTGCGGCTCAACCGGCGCCACCGGCTGCGCGTGGACTCCGTGCACCGGGAGTCCCCCGGGGTCTTCTCCGTGGTGATCCGCGGGGAGCGCCTGGACGAACTGAACGCGCGGGCGGGCCAGTTCTTCCGCTGGCGGTTCCTCGCGGACGGCATGCGGTGGACGTCGACGCCGTACTCCCTGTCGGCGCCGCCCCGGCCGGACCTGATGCGGATCACGGTGAAGGCGCTCGGCGACCACAGCGCGGCCGTGGGGATGCTGCGGCCCGGCACCCGGGTGTGGGCGGAGGGCCCCTACGGCTCGCTGACCGCGGACCGCAGCAGTACGTCGAAGGCCCTGCTCGTCGCGGGCGGTGTCGGGATCACACCGCTGCGCGCCCTGTTCGAGACACTGCCCGGCCAGGTCACGCTGCTCTACCGGGCGCGCACGGCCGAGGACCTGGTGCTCGGCGGCGAACTGGAGGACATCGCGCGGTGGCGCGGGGCCCGCGTCCTGTACGCGCTCAACGGCGCCGACGGCAGCCGTCCGCGGTTCACCGCCGACTCGCTGCGCGGGGCCGTCCCGGACCTCGCCGAGCACGACGTCTACCTCTGCGGGCCCCCCGCGATGGCGCGGGACCTGTACGGGGCGCTGCGCGCGGCGGGTGTCCCCGACCGCCGCATCCACCACGAGTCGTTCGAACTGTGAGGCCGCCGTGCACGCCCTGAAGAAGAACCGTCCGCTGCGCCGGGTGACGCTGGCCGCCGCCGCCACGGTCACCGGATTCGTCCTGCTGCTGTCGCTGAAGCCGCACACGGCGCCCACCGCGGCGGGCGCCCCGTCGTCCGTGGGGCGCTCCCCCTCCTCGTCCTCCTCCGCCCCCTCGTCCTCGTCCTCGTCACCCGGCGGCTCGTCCGGGAACTCCTCGGGAACGTCCGGCGGTTCGAAGAGCACGGGGGCCGCCCGGACCGTCACCGGCGATGCGGTGCAGACCCGTTGGGGTCCGGTCCAGGTGCGGATCACGCTGAAGGACGGCCGGATCACCGAGTCCGCGGCGGTCGCCCGTCCTTCGGGAAATCCCCGGGACCAGGAGATCAACAGTTACGCGATTCCCCAGCTCAGGCGCGAGACACTGGCCGCGCAGAGTGCGCAGATCGACTCGGTGTCCGGAGCCACCTACACGAGCGACGGATACAAGCAGTCACTCCAGTCCGCACTCGACTCGGCCGGCCTCTGAACGCACGCGCGTCGCGGACCGTATCTCTGGGCCAGGGGGCCACTCCCCTCACCCCGTCTCTCCAGGACGAACACGGAGGAACCGTGTCCACGATCGCCGGTGGTCGCGCCGCGCGGCGCCAGACCATGCGCCGAATCCGCCCTCGCCGCTCGCCCGCCGTCCCGCTGCTGATCGCCGTCTGGGCCGGTGCCGCCGCCGTCCTGTGGCTGTGGTGGAACAACACCCCGTCCATCGCGGACAACAACGGCAGGATCCTCAACGCCGGCCGCATCACCGGGCTGCTCGCCGGGTATCTGATGGCGCTCGTGGTGCTCCAGATGGCCCGCGTCCCCGCCCTCGAACGCCGTGTGGGATCCGACCGGGTGGCGCGCTGGCACGCGATGACCGGCCGCTACACCATCTGCATGGTCCTCGCCCATCTCTTCCTGACGATGTGGGGCTACGCCCTCCAGTCCGGCAAGGGGCTCGGCGGGATCGTGCAGCAGACCGTCGACTCGGTCAACCAGCTGCCCGACATGGGCAAGGCCGCGATCGGCACGGGCCTGCTCGTGCTCATCGGCTTCATCTCCGTCGGCTGGCTGCGCCGGCTGATCCCGTACGACACCTGGTACCACGTCCACCTGCTGACGTACGCCGCGGTGTTCCTGACGTTCTGGCACCAGCTGTCCACCGGCAACGACTTCGCGGTGGAGCCCGTCGCCAAGACCGTCTGGTACGGGCTCTACGGTTCGGTGACCGCGCTGGTCATCTGGTACCGAATCCTTTCTCCGGTCCGGCTGAACCTGAAGCACCGGATGCGGGTCCAGGCCGTCATCGAGGAGACGCCCGGCATCGTGTCGGTGCTGATCAGCGGACGCAAGCTGCACCGGATGGGTGCCGAGGCCGGACAGTTCTTCCGGTGGCGCTTCCTGGCGCCGGGCATGCGCTTCAGCTCCCACCCGTACTCGCTGTCGGCGGCCCCGCGCCCCAACATGCTGCGCATCACGGTGAAGGCGATCGGCGACCACAGCGCCGCCCTGCGCGACCTGGAGCCGGGCACCCGGGTCTGGGCCGAGGGCCCGTACGGCGCCCTGACCGCCGGCAAGCGCAGCCGCGGCAAGGTGCTCCTGGTGGCGGGCGGTGTCGGCATCACCCCGATGCGGGCGCTGTTCGAGACCCTCCCCGGCGCCTCCGGCGACCTCACCCTGCTCTACCGGGCCAACACCACCCAGGACCTGGCCCTGTGGGACGAACTGGCCGCCATCTCCAAGGAGCGCGGGGCGCGTCTGATGTACGCGGTCAACAGCCCCGAGGGCGAACGGCCGGACATCTCCGCGGACTCCCTGCGCCGCAAGCTGCCCGACATAGACCGCCACGACGTCTTCATGTGCGGGCCGCCGGGCTTCGCCCAGGAGGTGTACGCGGCACTGCGCGGCGCGGGGGTCCCCGCCCGCCGCATCCATCACGAGTCGTTCGAGATGTGAGCGACGGGAGTCAGGAACGATGAAGAAGAATCACCCCATACGGCGCTTCGTGCTGGCCAGCGCCGCCACCGTGTCCGGGATCGTGCTGCTGCTGGCGCTCAAGCCGGCCTCCGACCCGGCCGCCGCGTCGGCGCAGGCCGGCGCGGTGCCCCAGCAGAGCGGTGCCGCTCAGGGCGCGCCCCAGCGCGGCACCGCCGAGCAGGCGGGTGCCGCCACCGTCCTCGGTGACGTGGTGCAGACCGAGTACGGGCCGGTCCAGGTGCGGCTGACGATGAGCGGCGGCAAGATCACCAAGGCGGACGCGGTCCAGGCGCCCAAGGGCGGGACCAGCGACCAGAAGACCGCGCTCTCGGTGCCCAAGCTCAACCAGGAGGCCGTCACGGCGCAGAGCGCCGACATCGACTCCGTCTCGGGAGCGACCTACACCAGCGGCGGTTACAAGAAGTCCCTCCAGTCCGCTCTGGACAAGGCGAAGAAGGCGGGCGGGGCGCCGGCCTCCTCCGGGTCGGCCGGCTCTTCCGGGTCCGCCGGGTCCGCCGGGTCCTCGGGCAAGGCCCCCGCGGCCCCGGCCGCTCAGGCCCGCGTCGTCACCGGGACCGTGTCCGACACCCAGTACGGACCCGTACAGGTCCGGCTCACCCTCTCCGGCAAGAAGATCACCAAGGCCGAGGCGGTCCAGGCCCCCAAGGGCGGGCTCAGCGACCAGAAGACCGCTCTCGCCGTGCCCAAGCTCAACGGGGAGGCCGTCGCGGCCGGCAGCGCCCACATCGACAGCGTCTCCGGCGCCACCTACACCAGCGAGGGCTACAAGGAGTCCCTCCAGTCGGCCCTGGACAAGGCCGGTGTCTGAGCCCGCGCAGGACGCGCCCCAGGAACTGCGCCACGCCGAGGAGGTGATGGGCACCGTCTTCTCCTTCGACGTGCGCGGCGGCGAACCCGAGGCCGTGCGCACGGCGTTGGGCGAGGCGATCGCCGGACTCCACCGCGTGGACGCGGTGTTCAGCACCTACCGCGAGGACAGCCAGATCTCCCGGCTGGCCCGCGGGGAACTCACCGTCGAGGAGTGCGATCCGGAGGTCGCCGAGGTCCTGGGCCTCGGCGCCGAGGCCGAGCGTGTCAGCGACGGCTGGTTCAGCACCCGTTACGAGGGGCGGATCGATCCCACCGGGATCGTCAAGGGCTGGGCGGCGGAGCGCGCGGCCCGGCACCTCGCCGCGGCCGGCGTGAGCGGAGTGAGTGTCAACGGCGGCGGTGACGTCCAGCTGCGCGGTGTCCCCGGACCGCACCGCCCCTGGCGGGTGGGCGTGTCCGACCCGCTGCGTCCGGGCTCGCTGGCCGCCGTGATCTCCGCGGCCGGCGTCGACGAGCTGGCCGTCGCCACCTCGGGCACCGCCGAACGCGGCGCCCATATCGTCGACCCGCGCACGGGGAAGTCGGCGGTCACCGACCTGCTGGCCGTGACCGTGGTGGGCCCCCGTCTGACCTGGGTGGACGCCTGGGCGACCGCGGCCTTCGCGATGGGCTCGCGGACGGGCCTCGACTGGCTGGAGTCGCTCCCGGACGTGGAGGCGCTGCTCATCACGGCCGGCAACGAGGTCCGGTGCACGGGAGGACTCGCCCGGCGTCTGGGCTGACCGCCGGCCCCCGCACCGAGCCGGGGCCCACGGCAGGGAGGCGCGCCCCGGAGCGGGGCGCGCCTCCCTGTCGTACGGGTCAGTGGTCGTTCTGGGCGAGTCGCAGCAGATGATCGGCCAGTGCCTGACCGCCCGTCGGATCGCGGCTGATCAGCATGAGGGTGTCGTCCCCCGCGATCGTGCCGAGGACGTCGTGCAGCTCCGCCTGGTCGATCGCCGAGGCGAGGAACTGCGCCGCGCCCGGCGGGGTGCGCAGGACCACGAGGTTCGCCGAGGCCTCCGCGGAGATCAGCAGCTCCGAGGAGAGCCGGCGCATCCGCTCCTCCTTCGCCGACTCCCCCAGGGGCGCGCGCGGGGTGCGGAATCCGCCCTCGCTGGGCACCGCGTAGATGAGGTCGCCGTCGTTGTTGCGGATCTTCACCGCGTTGAGCTCGTCGAGGTCCCGGGAGAGCGTCGCCTGGGTGACGTTCAGCCCGTCGTCGGCGAGGAGCTTCGCCAACTGGCTCTGCGAGCGCACTGGTTGCCGGTTGAGGATGTCCACGATCCGGCGGTGGCGTGCGGTGCGGGTCTGCGGCACGGCAGGCCCTGCGTGCTCGTGGTCCTGCGCCTGACTCATCGTCGTCGTCCCATTTCCCTGGATCACCCGTCCCCGTTGGCTGCGTCGAGGACGCCGGGAAGGGCCCGGAGGAACGCGTCCACCTCGTCGTCGCCGAGGTTCAGCGGCGGCATCAGCCGTACGACATCGGGTGCGGGCGCGTTCACCAGGAGACCGGCGTCCTGAGCCGCCTTCTGCACCTGGGGCGCGAGCGGCTCGGTGAGCACGATACCCAGGAGCAGTCCCGCACCCCGGACATGGCCGATCAGTGGATGGCCGGATCCCTCGATCCCGTCCCGCAGTTTCCCGCCGGCGCGCTTGACGTTCTCCAGGAGGCCCTCGGAGTCGATCGTGTCGAGCACGGCGAGTCCGGCGGCGCAGACGACCGGGTTGCCGCCGAAGGTGGTTCCGTGGTGCCCCGGCTCCAGCAGTGCGGCGGCGCGGCCGAAGGCGACGGTGGCGCCGAGCGGCAGTCCTCCGCCGAGGCCCTTGGCGAGCGTGACGACGTCGGGCAGGACGCCTTCGTGGGCCTGGTACTCGAACCAGTGGCCGGTGCGGCCGATTCCGGTCTGCACCTCGTCCAGGACGAGCAGGGCACCGTGGGCCGCGGTGATGGCGCGGGCCGCCTTCAGATAACCCGGGGGCGGGACGACGACGCCGTTCTCGCCCTGGATCGGCTCGATGATCACCAGTGCGGTGTCCTCGGTGACCGCCTCGGCGAGGGCCTGCGCGTCGCCGTACGGGACGTGCGTGACGTCGCCGGGCAGTGGCAGGAAGGGCTCGCGCTTGCCGGACTGACCGGTGAGCGCGAGGGCGCCCATGGTCCGTCCGTGGAAGCCGCCGGTGGTGGCGACCATGTGGGTCCGCCCGGTCAGCCGGCCGATCTTGAACGCGCCCTCGTTTGCCTCGGCGCCCGAGTTGCAGAAGTACACCCGGCCCTCGCGGCCGAAGAGCTGGAGCAGCCGTTCGGCGAGGGCGACGGGCGGTTCGGCGATGAAGAGGTTGGAGACATGGCCGAGGGAGCCGATCTGCCGGCTCACGGCCTCGACGATCGCCGGGTGCCCGTGTCCGAGGGCGTTGACCGCGATGCCGCCGACGAAGTCGAGGTACTCGTTGCCGTCGGCGTCCCACAGCCTGCTCCCGGCTCCGCGGACGAGCGGCAGCCGCGGGGTGCCGTAGTTGTCCATGAGCGAGCCCTGCCACCGCCGGGTGAGCTCCGCGTTCGTCAGGCTGCCGGTCATTCCGCGTGCCCCGCTTCCTCGTCGTCCGGCACGACCATCGTGCCGATGCCCTCGTCGGTGAAGATCTCCAGCAGGATCGAGTGCTGGACCCGGCCGTCGATGACACGGGCGGTGGTGACGCCGTTGCGTACGGCGTGCAGGCACCCCTCCATCTTCGGCACCATGCCGCTGGCGAGCTCGGGAAGCAGCTTCTCCAGCTCGGACGCGGTGAGGCGGCTGATCACCTCGTCGCTGTCGGGCCAGTCCTCGTACAGTCCCTCGACGTCCGTGAGGACCATGAGGGTCTCGGCACCCAGTGCGGCAGCGAGTGCCGCAGCCGCCGTATCAGCATTGACGTTGTAGACATGTCCGTCGTCCTGGCTCCGGGCGATCGAGGAGACGACCGGGATGCGGCCGTCGGCGAGCAGTGCCTCGATCGCGCCCGTGTCGATCGCGGTGATCTCGCCCACCCGCCCGATGTCGACCAACTCGCCGTCGATCCGTGGCTGGTGCTTGGTGGCGGTGATGGTGTGCGCGTCCTCGCCGGTGATGCCGACGGCGAGCGGGCCGTGCTCGTTGAGCAGTCCGACGAGCTCGCGCTGGACCTGTCCGGCCAGCACCATGCGGACCACGTCCATCGCGTCCTCGGTGGTGACGCGCAGACCGGCCTTGAACTCGCTGACGATGCCGTGCCGGTCGAGGGCCGCGCTGATCTGCGGTCCGCCGCCGTGCACGACGACCGGCCTGAGGCCCGCGTGGTGCAGGAAGACGATGTCCTGGGCGAAGGCGGCCTTGAGCTCGGTGTCGATCATGGCGTTGCCGCCGAACTTGACGACGACGGTCTTGCCGCGGTGCCGGGTGAGCCAGGGCAGCGCCTCGATGAGGATCTGTGCCTTGGGCAGGGCGGTGTGCTTGCGGGTCGGATTGCTCATGAGGAGTACGCGCTGTTCTCGTGGACGTAGTCGGCGGTGAGGTCGTTGGTCCAGATCGTGGCGGTCGCGTCGCCGGCGGCGAGGTCGGCGACGACGTGGACCTCGCGGTAGCGCATGTCGACCTTGTCGCGGTCCTCGCCGACGCCGCCGTTCTTGCAGACCCACACGCCGTTGATGGCCACGTTGAGCCGGTCGGGCTCGAAGGCGGCCCGGGTGGTGCCGATGGCGGACAGGACCCGGCCCCAGTTGGGGTCCTCGCCGTGGATCGCGCACTTGAGGAGGTTGTTGCGGGCGATGGAGCGGCCCACCTCGACGGCGTCGTCCTCGGACGCGGCGTTGACCACCTCGACCTTGATGTCCTTGCTGGCCCCTTCGGCGTCCCGGATGAGCTGCTGGCCCAGGTCGTCGCACACCGCGCGGACGGCCTCGGCGAACTCCGCCTGGTCCGGGGTGACTCCACTGGCTCCGGAGGCGAGCAGCAGCACGGTGTCGTTGGTGGACATGCAGCCGTCGGAGTCGACCCGGTCGAAGGTGGTGCGGGTGGCGTCGCGCAGCGCCCGGTCGAGCGAGGCGCTGTCCACGTCCGCGTCGGTGGTGAGCACGACGAGCATGGTGGCGAGGCCGGGTGCGAGCATGCCGGCGCCCTTGGCCATGCCGCCGACCGTCCAGCCCTGCCCGGTCACCACCGAGGTCTTGTGCACGGTGTCGGTGGTCTTGATGGCGATGGCGGCCTTCTCGCCGCCGTGCGGGCCGAGTTGGGCGACGGCCAGGTCGATGCCCGGAAGGAGCTTGTCCATCGGGAGCAGGACGCCGATGAGGCCGGTGGAGCACACGGCGACACCGCCCGCGCCGATGCCACCGAGCGCCTCGGCGGCCTTCTCGGCGGTGGCGTGGGTGTCCTGGAAGCCCTTGGGGCCCGTACAGGCGTTGGCGCCGCCCGAGTTGAGGACGACGGCGGTCAACTCGCCGCTCTTGAGGACCTGTTCCGACCACAGGACCGGCGCGGCCTTCACACGGTTGGAGGTGAAGACACCCGCGGCGGCGCGGCGGGGCCCGGTGTTGACCACGAGGGCCAGGTCCGGGTTGCCGTTCGCCTTGATCCCGGCGGCTACGCCGGACGCAGTGAATCCCTGTGCTGCCGTGACACTCACGGTGCGACTCCGATCGTGGAGAGCCCCAGGTCCTCGGGGAGGCCGAGGGCGAGGTTCATGCTCTGGACGGCACCGCCCGCGGTGCCCTTGGTGAGGTTGTCGATGGCGCTGATCGCGATGATGCGGTGCGCGGCGGCGTCGTACGCGACCTGGACCTGAACGGCGTTGGAACCGTGGACGGACGCCGTGGCCGGCCACTGCCCCTCGGGCAGCAGGTGGACGAACGGCTCGTCGGCGAAGGCCTTCTCGTAGGCGGCCCGGACGGACTCGGCGGTGACGCCGGGCTTCGCCTTGGCGCTGCACGTGGCGAGGATGCCGCGGGGCATGGGCGCGAGGGTGGGGGTGAAGGAGACCGTGACGGGTTCACCGGCGGCGGCCGTGAGGTTCTGGATCATCTCCGGGGTGTGCCGGTGGACGCCGCCGACGCCGTACGGGCTCATCGATCCCATGACCTCGCTGCCGAGCAGGTGGGCCTTGGGCGCCTTGCCCGCGCCCGAGGTGCCGGAGGCGGCGACGATCACGGCCTCGGCCTCGGCGAGTCCCGCCCCGTAGGCGGGGAAGAGGGCCAGCGTGGCGGCCGTCGGGTAGCAACCGGGTACCGCGATGCGCTTGGACCCCTCCAGCGCGGCACGGGCACCCGGCAGTTCGGGGAGGCCGTAGGGCCAGGTACCGGCGTGGGCGGAACCGTAGAACCGTTCCCAGTCGGCCGGGTCCTTCAGCCGGAAGTCGGCGCCCATGTCGATGACGAGGACGTCGGGGCCGAGCTGTTCGGCGACCTCGGCGGACTGCCCGTGGGGCAGCGCGAGGAACACGACGTCGTGGCCGCGCAGCTCCTCGGCGGTGGTCTCGGTCAGGACGCGGTCCGCGAGCGGCAGCAGATGGGGCTGGATCCCGCCGAGCCGCCGGCCCGCGTTGGAGTTGCCGGTCAGGGCGCCGATCTCGATCCCGGGGTGTGCCAGGAGCAGGCGCAGCAGTTCCCCGCCCGCATACCCGCTCGCTCCCGCCACCGCCGCACGCATCGTCATGGAACCCTCCTCTTGGATGGCATGACTATACGTATCGCTGCACGTTTATGCAATCCTGTTCCCCCGCCGCCCCGCCACCGTGACGCCCTCTCCGTTCGGGCACCACACGATCGGGCCCGAAAGAATTGCGCGGGCCATCGCGATGAATTCCGGTCAAAGGCCGGCATCCGCCTCGCCGGCGGTCACCGCCTTGGAAGCATCCCCGGCATGCGTCTCCCCCGGGCCCCGCACAGGGCTCTCCTCCTCTGTGCCGCCGCCGCGGCGCTCGCCGCCTGTTCCGGGCCGGGCTCCGTCTCCGCGGACCGGCCTGCGGGCACCTCGGCAGCCCGCGGCGCCTCGCCCTCCGTCACGGCGGACGCACGGCGGTCCGTGGTGACCTTCGCCGGGGCGAGCCCCCTGGGGGCCGAGGACGTACGCCGGACCGTGGACCGCATGCGGGCGCGGGCCAAGGCGCTGGGGCTCTACGAGGTGCGCGTCGAGGGGCGCGCGGGCGGGGTCACCGTCACGGGGCGCACCGCCGACGAGAAGAGCCTGACGGACCTCGGCGCGTCCGGCCGGCTCGGTTTCCGGCCCGTCCTGGCCGAGGAGACGGTCGGCGCGACGCCGGCGCCGCAGCCCTCGCCCAGCGCCGCCGCCACGCACGGGCGGGCCGTCACCGAGGGGCTGCGCCCCCGTGCCGCCGGTTCGGCGAGCGCGAGTGCGGGGCCCGGCACACCCGGGGGCGACGCGTCGGACGCGGCGCTCCAGGCACGCTTCACCGCGATGGACTGCTCGGCGCGGGAGAGGCCCGCGGCCGAGACGGAGGCCACCGCGCGGGAGTCCGTCGTCGCCTGCGGGACCGACGGCGGCGGCACCGGCTCGCGCGCCAAGTTCGCCCTGGGGCCGACCGCCGTGGACGGAGCCCATGTGACCTCGGCCGAATCGGTGCGCGACGCGCAGAGCGGAGGCCGGCTCGTACGGCTGCGCTTCGACTCCGCCGGCGCCCGGCAGTTCTCCGCCCTCACGGCGAGCCAGGCAATGAACACCCCGCCGCAGAACGAGCTGGCCATCGTCCTGGACGGCGTCGTGATCTCCGCCCCGTCCGTCAGCCGGCGGCTCGACGGCGGCACCGTCGACATCTCGGGAGGCTTCACGCCCGCGTCCGCCGACCGGCTCGCGGCCACCATCGGCTCGGGCGCGCTGCCGGCACCGGTGTCCGTGACCGACGTGACCCGGCTCCCGGGCACATGAAAAGGGTGCCGTACGAGTCGTACGGCACCCTGTCGGCGGCCGAGCCCGCCGGTCGCTCCGGGGTCAGGAGTGCTTGGCGTCGCGCTCCGCGTTCTTCTCCTTGATGCGCACGCTCTCCTTGCGGACCTCCGCCTGGGTGGCGCGCTCACGCCGCAGCCACTCGGGGTCCTCCGTCTTCAGCGCCTCGATCTGCTCGGTGGTGAGCGCCTCGCTGACGCCGCCGCGGGCGAGTCCCGCGATGGAGACGCCCAGCTTGGCGGCGACGACCGGCCGCGGGTGCGGGCCGGTGCGGCGCAGTTCCTGGAGCCAGGCGGGCGGGTCGGTCTGCAACGCGTTCAGTTCGGCGCGCGAGACGACACCCTCCTGGAACTCGGCGGGGGTGGCCTCGAGGTACACACCCAGCTTCTTCGCCGCGGTGGCGGGCTTCATCGTCTGGGCGGTCTGGTGCGAACTCATGGAGTCAAGGGTATCGAGCGTGCGGGCCCCCGCCGACCATCGCCGGTACGGGGGCGGTGGCCACGCCGGGTAATCTGACGTGGTGACCGGCTCCGAAGCATCCCCCTCGTTCAGGCTCGCCTACGTTCCGGGGGTGACGCCCTCGAAGTGGGTGCGGATCTGGAACGAACGGCTCCCGGACGTGCCGCTGACGCTCGTCCCGGTGTCCGCCGACGAGGTGTACGACGTCCTGCGGCGCGGCGACGCCGACGCGGGGTTCGTGCGGCTGCCGGTCGACGGCACCGACCTGAGCGCGATCCCCCTCTACACCGAGACGACCGTCGTCGTGGTTCCCAAGGACCACATCGTGGCGGCGGTCGAGCAGGTCTCGGGCGAGGACCTCGCCGACGACATCGTGCTGCACCCCCTCGACGACCCGCTGGACTGGGAGAGGCTGCCGGGCCTGCCCGCGCTGGAGCGGCCCGCCACCACCGAGGACGCCGTCGAACTCGTCGCGGCGGGCATCGGGGTCGTGGTCGTCCCGCAGTCCCTCGCCCGGCTCCACCACCGCAAGGACCTCACCTACCGGACGGTCACGGACGCCCCCGAGTCGCGGGTCGCGCTGGCCTGGCCCGAGGAGCGGACCACCGACCTGGTGGAGGACTTCATCGGCATCGTGCGCGGCCGTACGGTCAACAGCACGCGCGGGCGTTCCCAGACGCCGCCCCCGACGCAGCAGAAGGGCGCGGCGAAGCCCGCGAAGGGCGCCGCGCGGAAGTCGGACACGGGCGGTGCCCGGCGCAAGCCCGCTCCCGGCAGGACCGGCGGCAAGGGCGGCGGCAGGACCACGGCCCGGGGCGGCGGCGCGAAGGGCGGGGGCAACGGCGGCCCCAAGGGCGGCGCGAAGCGCGGGAAGCCCCGCCGCAACCCGTAGGCCCGACGCCGCCCTCCGCGGGGCGGTGCGGGCCCCCGGCCGCGCTTGACCTGGAGCGCGCTCCAGGTCCTACGGTCGTTCCCTGGGCGGCGAACAGCACGTCCCGCGTCCCGGCCGGAGTTCCTGATCCGGCCGGGGGCACGGGCGTACCGTACGCGTCCGCCCCCGACGACGAGATCGATCACCACCAACGGCTGCCGGCGCGGCCGGGATCGGACGACCGGACATGAGCGACACCGCGAACGGCACCGGGGCCACCACGCGCGAGGAGCGTTTCGAGCACGGCATGGAGGTCCTCGGCCGGGTGGACGGCGAGTCCGGCCGGCGGGTGGTCGCCGCGCTCGGCGACATCAGCCCCGAACTGGGCCACCAGATCGTCGCCTGGGGGTTCGGCGACATCTACGACCGGCCCGGACTCGCGCCGCGCGACCGCCAGTTGGTCACCCTCGGCATGCTGACCGCGCTCGGCGGCTGCGAGCCCCAGCTGGAGGTGCACGTCAACGCGTCGCTGAACGTGGGCCTCTCCCCGGAGGAGATCGTCGAGGCGCTGCTGCACTCCGCCGTCTACTGCGGCATGCCGAAGGCGATCAACGCGACGCTGGTCGCCAAGAAGGTGTTCGGCGAGCGCGGGCTGCTGCCCGCCGGCGACGACGCCAAGACCGGCCACGCCACGGTCTGAGCACGGAGTCCCGGCGGTGCCCCGTTCGAGGGGCGGCCGTCGGCCCGGCGGCCCGGACGGCGAGAATGGGGGCCGGGCGCGCCGGCAGGCGCTGTCCGGTGGACGGGACGGAGGAGCGGGGCGGCATGGGCGAGTTCTGGCCGGTCGGGGACGTGCTGGCGTACCTGGCCGGAAGCTGGCGGGTCGAGCGGGCCGTCCGTGACCTCGCGAGCGGCGCGGAGGGGCGCTTCACCGGCACGACGGTCTTCGGCCCCTCGGACGACGGCGGGCTGCTGCACCGGGAATCGGGCACGTTCGTGTGGCAGGGCGTGGGGCGGCCCGCCGAGCGGACCCTGCGGTTCCTGCCGGGCCCCGGCGCCGGGACCGCTCTCGTACGGTTCTCCGACGGCCGTCCGTTCCACGACCTGGATCTGACGAGCGGGCACTGGGTCGCCGACCACCCGTGCTCGGCGGATCTCTACCGGGGCGAGTTCACCGTCCGCGACGAGGACCGCTGGGAGTCCGTCTGGCGGGTGCGCGGGCCCGCGAAGGACCTGGTGCTCAGCACCGCCTACGCGCGTCCGACCTGAGCGGGCGCTCCGTCGACGCGCAGATTCCAGCGGCCCGCCCGGCCCGTCACGGTGATCGCCGACAGGGGACGGACGTCGATGTTCCAGTACGTCGACGGCGGCGCCTTCAGCGCGTAGACCAGAGCGGCCCGTACGACCGACGGCTCGGCGACCGCGACGATGCTGCCGCCGTCCTCCCCCGGGCGGGTGTCGAGCCAGGCGCCGACCCGTGCGATGAAGGACAGCAGGCTCTCACCGCCGTGGGGTGTGGAGCGCGGATCGGACAGCCAGGAGTCCACGGCCTCGGGCTCGCGGGCCATGGCCTCACCCAGGGTGAAGCCCCGCCAGCGGCCCATGTCGCAGTCACGCAGCGCGAGCTGGACGAGCGGGGCGTAGCCGAGGACGTCGCCGGTGGCCCGGCTGCGGGGTGTCGGCGCGCAGTAGCGCAGCTCGGCCGCGGCCAGCGGCAGCAGCCCCGCGGCGGCGCGCTGCGCCTCTTCCCATCCCGCCTGGTCCAGCGGCCGGTCGTCCTCGAAGCGCTCCGCCAGCAGCGCGGAGCTGCGTGCGGCGGCGACGAACGTGACCCGAAGATGCATGCGCAGATCGTGGAGCGCCCGCCTCCGCAGGTCAAGGGTGTTACGCAGAGTGTCCGAATATGCACGGGACACCAGCAGCCGGTCTGTGCGCCGGATGTGCGGACGCCGTGGAGTTCGCCGCGCCGCCGACGCGCCCCCGTACCCCCGGCGGCGCCCCCGCACCCCCGGCGGCGCGGAGTCCGGGAGCGTCCGCTCAGGCCCGCACCTCGTCGTGGGCCGCCGCGAGTCGTCGTACGCCTTCGGTGATCTCCTGCGTCCCCGCGACCGCGGCGAAGCTCAACCGGATCTGCGCGGCCGGGGGTTCGGCGCTGTAGTAGGGGCGGCCGGGAGTGACGGCCACTCCGGCGCGCAGCGCGGCGGCGGTGAACGCGGACTCGTCGGTGCCGTCGGGCAGCCGCGCCCACAGGTGATAGCCGCCGAACGGGATGTGGGGCAGGGCGAGTTCGGGCAGGCGCAGCCGCAGCGCGGCGGTCATGGTGTCGCGCCGGGCCTTCAACTCGGCCGAAACGGTGCGCAGATGGCGCGGCCACGCGGGCGAGCCGACGAGTTCCAGCGCGGCCTCCTGGAGCGGGCGCGGCACGAAGAAGGTGTCGACGACCTGGATGGCGCGCAGCCGTTCCAGCACCGGACCGCGCGCCGCCAGGGCGCTCACCCGGAAGCTCGGCGAGGTCGCCTTGGTCAGGGAACCGACGTGCACGACGACTCCGTCGGGGTCCTCGGCGGCCAGCGGACGCGGCAGCGGGCCCGCGTCCTCGTGCACCAGGCGGCGCACGAAGTCGTCCTCGACGACGAAGGCCCCGGCGTCCCGCGCGATCCGCAGCACCTCGCCCCGCCGCTCGGGCGCGAGCACGGCGCCGGTCGGATTCTGGAACAGCGGCTGGCAGACGAAGACGCGGGCGCCGGTCGCCCTGAAGGCGTCGGCCAGCAGCTCGGGTTTGACCCCGTCGGGGTCGACGGGGACCGGGACGGGGCGCAGTCCGGCGGCGCGGGCGATGGCCAGCATGCCGGGATACGTGGGCGACTCGACCAGGACCGGGGCCCCGGGCGGGGCGAGCGCGCGCAGGGCCGTCGTCAGGGCGGCCTGGCCGCCCGCCGCGACCAGCACGTCGGCCGCGCCGATGGCCCCGCCGATCCCGCGCGCGAACCATTCGCGCAGTTCGGGCAGGCCCTCCATGGGGGGCCGGGACCAGGCGCCGGGGCGGCGGCCGGCCCGGGAGAGTGCGGCGCCCATGGCCCGCTCGGGCTGGAGCGAGGGGTGCAGATAGCCGCCGTTGAACTCGACCACGCCCGGGGGCGGCGCGGCGAGCGAGACCAGGACTCCGGAGGCGTCCACGGTCCGGGGGACTGCCTCGGTCGCGGCGTCCGCGCTGAGCGCGATCTCCTGCCAGGACGTGTCGCCGGTGGAGGCGGCGGCGGGCCGGGGCCGTGCCCGGAAGGCGCCCGCGCCGGGCCGGGTGACGACGAGCCCCTCGGCGGCGAGCTGCGCGAGCGCCCTCGACACGGTCACCGGGCTCACGCGGAACCGCTCGACGAGCGCCCGGCTGGACGGCAGCTTTCCACCGGGTGAGTAGCGGTTCAGCTCCTTCCGCAGCCGTTCCGCCAGTTCGTCCCCACTGCTACGCTCATGCATGAGAGCACAGAGTAGCGCTATCGACCGGACCGGGATAGCGGTCAGCACCACCGCCGAGCCCCCGGCCGCCGCCTCCTCCCCGAGCCCGGCGCCCGGGGACCGCCGTGCGGGCACCCTTCAGGCGGCTCTGGGCGTCACCGCCTTCTCGCTCACCTTCCCCGCGACCGCCTGGGGCCTTGAGGGCTTCGGTCCCTGGTCGCTGGTGACCGTGCGCTGCGTCCTCGCGGCGGTCGTCGCGGGAGGCTGTCTGCTGGCGCTGCGGATCCCCCGGCCCGCCCGGCGGCATCTGGCGGGCCTCGCCGTGGTCGCCGCCGGGGTCGTCCTCGGCTTCCCGCTCCTGACGACGCTGGCCCTGCGGACCTCGACCACCGCCCACGCCGCCGTCGTCGTGGGGCTGCTGCCGCTGACGACGGCGCTGTTCTCGGCCCTGCGCACCGGCGCTCGGCCTTCACGGACGTTCTGGCTGGCGGCCTGCGGCGGCGCGGCGGCGGTGATCGCGTTCACCGTGTGGCAGAGCGGCGGTGCCCTGACCGGGGCGGACGCCTATCTCTTCGGGGCCCTGCTGATCTGCGCGGCGGGCTACACCGAGGGCGGCCGGCTGGCCCGGGTGATGCCGGGCTGGCAGGTCATCGGCTGGGCCCTGGTCCTGTGTCTGCCGCTCAGCGTTCCGGGCGCGCTGCTCGCGCTGTCGTACGAGCCGGTGCGTCTGACGGCGCACAGCGTGACCGGGCTGCTGTGGGTCGCGGTCGGTTCGCAGTTCGCCGGCCTGGTCGTCTGGTACCGGGGCATGGCGTCGATCGGGATTCCCAAGGCCAGCCAGTTGCAGCTGGCCCAGCCGCTGCTCACACTGGTGTGGTCGGTACTGCTCCTGGGCGAGCGGCTCACCCCGGCGGCGCCCCTGACGGCGGCCGCCGTCCTCGTCTGCATCGCTCTGACCCAGCGGGCACGGGGCTGAGCCACAGGCGAGGAGACCGTTCAGATGCACGCAACCAAAGGCGACAAGCTCGTGCAGCACGGCCGGACCGTCGGACAGCACGACAAGGTCGCGGAGATCACCGAGGTCATGGGAGCGGAAGGCTCTCCCCCCTACCGCGTGCGGTTCGAGGACGGTCACGAGGCGGTGTGCTCGCCCGGACCGGACTCCGAGATCCGTCACCGGGAGATGCCGCCGCGATAGGCAAGGGCACCGGGAGGCCGGCAGGTCCTCAGAGCGGGGGCTTCGCCGGCTGCCGGTAGTGGTCGGCGACGACGCGCGCCATCGCGCCGACGCGGTCGGCTCCGGCCTCCGAGGCCGCGAAGAAGACGTGTCCGCCCACTTCCGGGTACCTGCGGGCCAGGGTGAGATGGCGGGAGAGTTCGGCCGGGTCCTGCCAGGCCGCGGGCTGCGCGGGGTCGCCCGCCTTGTACAGCGCCTCGCCCGCGTACAGCCCCACTCCGGTGCCCCGCGCCACCGCCGCCCACCAGGGCAGCAGTCGCGCGTAGTCGGCGGCGGCGAAGCCGATGTTCCAGTAGAGCTGGGGGCAGATGTAGTCCACCCAGCGCTGCCGGACCCATTTCCTGGTGTCGGCGTACAGGTCGTCGTACGTCTCGACGCCCGCCCGGGTGGGTGAACCGAGCGGGTCGGTCGAGGCGTTGCGCCAGACCCCGAAGGGGCTGATCCCGAACCGGACCCCGGGGCGCGCCTTCTTGATGCCGGCCGCCATCTCCTGCACCAACAGGTCGATGTTGTGGCGCCGCCAGGCCGCCCTGCTCGAAAAGCCGCCGCCGTGCTCGGCGTAGGCCGCGTCGTCGTCGAAGCGCTCACCGCGCACGGGGTACGGATAGAAGTAGTCGTCCCAGTGCACACCGTCGAGCGGGTACCGGCGCACCGCGTCGAGCATGGCGGCGCGGACGAACGTACGGACCGGGGGCAGCCCCGGGTTGTAGTAGAGCTTCCCGCCGTGGCGCACGGTCCAGTCCGGGTGGAGCCGCGCGGGGTGCGAGGGGGCGAGCCGGGCGGGGTCTGGCTGCCCGGAGACGCGGTACGGGTTGAACCAGGCGTGCAGTTCCAGGCCCCGCGCGTGGGCCTCCCGTACCGCGGTGCCCAGCGGGTCCCAGCCGGGGTCCTTGCCCTGGACGCCCGTCAGACAGCGGGACCACGGCTCGTACGGCGAGGGCCAGAGCGCGTCGGCGGCGGGGCGGACCTGGAAGAACACGGTGTTCAGACGCAGGCGTACGGCCGTGTCGAGCAGGCCGAGCAGTTCGGCGCGCTGGCGTGCGGCGCTCAGGCCCGTACGGGAGGGCCAGTCGCGGTTCGAGGCGGTCGCGAGCCACAGGCCCCGCATGGCGCGCGGTACGGCCGCCCGGGGCGGTGCGGCCGTGTCCTGGGCGGCCTCGGCGTCCCCCGCCGTACCGAGACCCGACAGCGTCGCGAGCGTGGCCGCCGCGAACGCCCGGCGTGGCAGTCTCCCCATACCCGCACTCCTCACGTCGCGCATTCTTCCCATCACGGAACGTATCGGGACTCAGCATGCACCACCCCGACGATCGATCATCGATACTTGGGAGTAACGTGCACGTTCGGAGCAGGGACCGAACAACGGACGACCTGCCGGGCCGTGCGGATCAGTGAAGGGGACGATGTGACCGACATCGAACGCGTCGGAGTGGTGGGCTGCGGCCAGATGGGAGCGGGCATCGCCGAGGTGTGCGCCCGCTCCGGACTCGACGTCAAGGTCGCCGAGACCACCGGAGAAGCCCTGGAGATCGGCCGGACCCGGCTCTTCTCCTCCCTGTCCAAGGCGGCCGAGCGCGGAAAGATCTCCGCGGACGAGCTCAAGGCCACCCAGGACCGGCTGAGCTTCACCACGGACCTCGGCGAGTTCGCCGACCGTGACCTGGTGATCGAGGCCGTCGTCGAGAACGAGCAGGTGAAGACCGAGATCTTCCAGGTGCTCGACCAGGTGGTGACCCGGCCGGACGCGATCCTGGCCTCCAACACCTCCTCGATCCCGCTGGTGAAGCTGGCCGTCGCGACCTCGCGTCCCGACCAGGTCATCGGCATCCACTTCTTCAACCCGGCCCCGGTGCAGCAGCTCGTCGAGCTGATCCCGGCGCTGACCACGTCCGAGGGCACCATCGGGCGCGCGCAGCTGTTCGCCGAGAAGGCGCTCGGCAAGCACGCGATCCGCGCCCAGGACCGCTCGGGCTTCGTCGTCAACGCGCTGCTGATCCCGTATCTGCTGTCCGCGATCCGGATGTTCGAGTCGGGCATCGCGAGCCGCGAGGACATCGACAACGGCATGGAGATGGGCTGCGCCCATCCGATGGGTCCGCTGAAGCTGTCGGACCTGATCGGCCTGGACACGGTGGCCTCGGTCGCGTACTCGATGTACGAGGAGTACAAGGAGCCGCTGTACGCCGCTCCCCCGCTGCTCCAGCGCATGGTCGACGCCGGCCGTCTGGGCCGCAAGTCCGGCTCGGGGTTCTACACCTACGGCTGATCCGGCCGGACAGCCGCTCCGTCGCTCGGAGTTCTCGCGGGCCCGGCACCTTTCACGGTGCCGGGCCCGCGGTGTTCACACGCCGTGTGCGCGCCGGGCCCGCATATGCCCGGCGCACACGCTCCCCACGTGTCCACCAGGCGAGTTGACTTTCCGTACGCAGACACAGGGATGTGCCGACCACGGAAAGGAGCGGACTCGTGACCGCCGACCCCGAGCATCCCGCGGCACCGAAGGAGATCGCGGAGTTACGCCGGTCGCTCGAAGTGGGGTTCACCCGCATCGAGGGCGGACTGGCGCTGCTCACCCAGCGCGACGACCAGACGGCCAAGGACCTGGACGACCTCAGCACACGGATCGTCGCCCTCGAACACACCCGCTGGCCCCTGCCCACCGTCGCCGTCGTCGCGGCCGTGGGCGCACTGGCCGTGGCGGTCTGGCAGGCCCTCGGCCACTAGGGCCGGGGACGCGGGGGGGCCGGTCAGGGCAACACGTCCTGCCCGAGCCTGAGATGGTGCAGCAGAAGCAGTGCGGCCGCCATGTTGGCGGCCGGGACCTCGCCACGGGCGACCATGTCGGGAACGAGCTTCAGGGGTACCCATTCCCGGCGGTCGGACTCGAAGTCGTCCACGGGGTGTCCGATGTACGCGCCCTCGTCCGCCCAGTAGATGTGATGGCGGGCGTCGGTGAGCCCGTTGGAGGGCTCGACACTCATCAGATGCCTGAGGGGTCCCGGCCGCCACCCGGTCTCCTCCTCCAGTTCGCGGGCCGCCGCCACGGCGATGTCCTCGCCGTCCTCCACGACGCCCGCCGGGAGCTCCCATCCCCAGCTGTCGGTGATGAATCGGTGCCGCCACAGGAGCAGCACCTCGTTGGCCTCGTTCACCACCGTGGCCACGGCGACGGGCCGCAGCCGTATCAGGAAGTGATCGAGATGCCGCCCGTCCGGCAGCTCCACGTCCGCGAGATTGACGCTGAACCAGCGGTTTTCATACACAGTTTGTTCATTCTGTTTCGTCCACTGCACGGTTCTGCCACCTTCCGCCGAGTGATGGCAATATCGCAGCAGCGGCCTTCCGGCAGCAGGGCTCACTGGGGTCGGGGCGCAGCACGGCGGCGGAGGACACGGCCGGGCGGAACGGCGCCCCGCGTCCGGGCACCGCTCGCGCCCGGCGCCCCGGCCGGGCGGGTGGGACGGATCGTCCGCGCGCTTCCTACAGCGGTACGCGCAGAGCGCCGTCGATGAGTTCGGCAGCCTCGGTCGTGCCCGCGCAGCCGCTGCGCACCAGGTGTTCGCGTACCGCGCGGAGTCTGTCGCGCAGCCGCTGGGACTCCATCCCCCGGGCCTGCTCCGCCATGCGCACGGCGGTCGCCACCGCCTTGTCGGCGTTGCCCTGGCGCAGTTCGATCTGGCTGAGCATGGCCAGCCGGTGCACGCGCCCCCGGTCGTGCGCCGGAGTGTCGACCGCGGCCGTGGCGTGCTCGGCCGCGGCCACCAGGTCACCGAGGCTGAGGAGCGCCTCCGCCACCTGCACGTTGACCAGTCCCGGCTGGACATAGCCGGTCTCGTCGGGTTCGTGACCGCGCCGGATGCGCTCGGCGGCCTGCTCGGCACGCCGTATGCAGGACAGCGCGCTGCTGCCGTCGCCGAGGTGCGCGTACGCCTTGGCCTGCATGGCGTACAGGTCCGAGGCGAGCGCGGGGGTGATCTGGCGTCCCGCCGCCCGGAGCGCGGCCTCGGCGAAGGCGACCGCCTGCCGGTACTCGCGCATGAACAGCGACTGGTTGACCAGCAGAGCTATGACGTACGCCCCAAGTCCCCTGTCGTTGCTGGCCTTCGCCAGGCGCAGTGCCTGGTGGAAGTAGCGCTGGGCAAGTCCGTGCGCGTCGGAGTCGTACGCGCAGATGCCCGCGACGGCCACCAGTCCGCCCGTCGCGCGGTGGAGTTGGCGCCCGGTGGCGTCGGTGTAGCTGCCGCGCAGCAGGGGCGCGGTCTCGGAGTTGAGGAAGCCGACGATCCGGGTGCGGGTCGCGATGCCCCCTGCCTTGCGGTACATCTGCTCGTAGTGGGCCCGGGCCGCGCGCAGCATCTCGATGTCGGCCATGCTGACCTGGTGCCGGCCTCCGCGGGAGACGTCCACGTCCTCGGGCGGGTTCTCCCACTCCCACACCGGCATCACGGCGGGGGTTCCGGTGACGGCCTGGGCGCCGAGGATGTGGGGGCGCTGCTGTTCGTCGGAACGCCACAGGGCGGTGGCTCGTTCGACGAAGCCGGACAGGGAGCCGGCGTGCGGGGTGGAGGGCTCGCCGGGGACGCCGAGGCCGATGTCGTCGAGGGTGACCGGCCGGTGCAGGCGTACCGCGAGCACCTCGCAGATCAGGTCGGGCACCTGGCCGCGCGGCCGCTGGCCCTTCAACCAGCGTGCCACGGCCGTGTGTTCGTAGCGCAGGGCGAGGCCGCGGGCCCGGCCCGCCTGGTTGACGTGGGCGGCGAGTCCCGCGTGCGAGATGCCCGCCTCGTCGAGGATCGCGTCGAGCAGGGTGTTGGGCTGCATGGGAGGCCCCCCGGGTGGCTCGTTGCCGACGGCGCCGGTCGTGCGGGCCACGCCCGACCGCACCAGAGAGAGTAGTGCGTCCCCTTTCACACGGGGTGTGATGGGAATGCCCGTATCCGCGCTGTACGCGCGCTGTCGCGGAGAGTTCCGTACCGGTTGACTGAAATGCCTCGCAAGAGGCCGGCCGGGCCGCCGGCTCCCCCTCGTACAGTGCGGCGGCCCGCTCCGCGCCGTCCGCCCGGCCGCCTGTCCGACACTCCGTGGCCGGGCGGACGGCAGAGCCGGTCCGGCCGGGGGCGACCGCGGGACTCCGGTCGTCCGGGCGCGGGTCCCGTGGCCGGTCGCCCCCACCGGAACGGGACCGCGTACCGCTCACCGGGGCACGTGCTGGGTCAACCGGTCCTGCCTCAGCGCGAGGGGCCGGCGGTCGTTGTGCAGCACCAGGAGGGCCACGTCGTCGTCGGGCCGCCCGCCGGTGTGGCGCAGCAGACCGGCGAACACCGCGCGCAGGACGGCCTGCGGTACGACGGGTCCGTCCCGGACGGCCGCGGCGAGCGCCGGGAGCAGGGGGAAGAACCGCCCGCGCGCGTCCCGCGCGTCCTCGGCGCCGTCGGTGTGCAGGAACAGCCCTTCGCCCGGCCCGAGCCGCCCGCAGGGCTCGGCCGTCAGGCAGGCCGGCAGCGGGAAGGGACCGAGCGGCGGCAGCGGTTCGGAGCGCACGAGGGGCCTGACGCGGCCTCCGGCGAGCAGATACGGCCACGGGTGGCCGCAGTTGAGGGCGTGCACCTCTCCGTCCCTGCGGATCTCCAGCAGCAGGACGGTGACGAACTCCTCGGCCGTGTGGCTGTCGGGGTCGGGTCCGGCGGAGGAATGCCCGGCCCGGTCGCGCAGATGCCGGGCCAGCGCCCTTTCGAGCCGTCTGAGGACGCCGCCGAGTTCGGGTTCGTCGTGCGCGGCCTCGCGGAAGCTGCCGAGGACGGCGGCGACGGTCCCGATGGCACCCAGGCCGTGCCCCCGGACGTCCCCCATCACGACCCGCACGCCGTGTTCGGTGGCGATCGCCTCGTACAGATCGCCGCCGATGCTCGCGCCGTGGTCCGCGGAGAGCTGGGCCGCGGCGATGTCCAGCCCGTCGATGCGCGGGGGCAGCGGGCGCAGCAGGACGCTCTGCGCGGCGCCCGCGACCCTGCGGATCTGCCGCAGTTCGCGCAGCAGGGCTCTTCTGACGTGGAGTATCAGACCGGCGCCGACCGCGAAGAACACGGCGCTGGTGACGATGCCGGCGCCGAGCCCGTGCTGCTGCGCGAGCGGGCAGGCCATCTTGTACGAGATCGCCAGCGCGCCCCAGACTGCGGGCAGCCCGAGGTTCAGCGCCCGGCGCAGCGGTGGCCGGCCGGTGGTGCGCGGGACCCGGTGACCGAGGCCCCGGCGGGTGCGGCGGCCGCGGTCCTCACGGGTGCCCCCGGTGCGGGGTCGGCGGCCGCGCAGGGCCCGGTCGAATCCGGCCCTCAGCCGGTCGCTCCGGCGGCGCGGCCCGAGGACCGCTCTGGCCGGGTTCCGCGAATGCGTCTGGAGCGTCGCCCTGCGGGGAGCCCCAGCCTTGATTCGGATCATGCCGATTGGCCCCCCAATAGGCACTGACGGCGCAGACGGCCTCGGAGAGACCGTTCCGAATTCTGTCGACCCCCGGCCCGGGTCCGCGGGGTCACCCGGACATGTCACCCGAATGAGTGAGGTGTCTTCGAACGACCGCATTTATGCAGGCCGGAGCCGGAAAACGCCCGAACCGGGCAGCCCGGGACCGACGGAGACCGTCGGCGAGGGGGCGTTCGGGGGTGGAACGGAAACGGGGAACCGTACGCCCGGCGGCGTACGGTTCCCCGGGGAAGCCGGTGGAGCCTAGGCTCCGCGCAGCACCGCTCCCGTGCGCTCGGCGGCGAGCGCCACCGCCGCGTCACGGGCCGCGGAGGCCTCGTCGACGGTCAGCGTGCGGTCGGCGGCACGGAACCGCAGCGCGTAGGCGAGGGACTTCTTGTCCGCGCCGAGCTGCTCGCTCTCGTACTCGTCGAACAGCCGGATGGACTCCAGGAGTTCACCCGCGCCCTCGTGCAGAGCCGCCTCGACGTCCGTGTGCGGGACGCCCTTGTCGACGACCAGCGCGACGTCCTGGGTGGCGACCGGGAAGGTCGAGATCCTCGGGCCCTTGGGGTGGCCCGAGCTCGCCAGCTCCAGCGCGTCCAGGTCCAGCTCCATCGCGCAGGTGCGCGCGGGCAGGCCCAGCGTCTTCAGGACACCGGGGTGCAGCTCACCCGCGTACCCGATGACCTGCTCGGTGCCGTCCACGACGACCGCGAGCTCGGCGCAGCGGCCCGGGTGCCACGGACCGTACTGGCCGGAGCGGACGAGGAGTTCGGTCCCCGCCTCGCGGGCCAGGATCCGCGCGGCCTCGATCGCGTCGGCCCAGTCGGCCGGGCGGCCCTTGCCCCACCAGCCGGCCTGCTCGCGGGCGCCCGCGAGGACGACGGCGGCGTGCCGGGGCTGGACGGGAAGCGCGGCGGCCAGGGTCGCGATCTCCTCGTCGGTGGGACGGCGGTCCACGGGCAGCCGCCCGGCGACACGCAGTTCCTCCTGCGGGTGGAAGACCAGACCGGTCTCGAAGAGCGCCAGGTCGTGGCTGCCGCGGCCGTCGTTGCGCCGCAGGGCCTGGAGCAGGCCCGGCAGCAGCGTCGTACGGAGCGCGGGCTCCTCGTCGGAGAGCGGGTTGACCAGCTTGACGACCCTGCGCTTCGGGTCGTCGTCGGCGAGGCCGAACTGGTCGAAGACGTGCTCCCCGATGAACGGGTAGTTGGGCGCCTCGACGTAACCGGCGCCGGCCAGCGCGCGGCCGACCCGGCGGTGCAGCCGCTGCCGGTCGGTCAGGCCGAGGCCCGCCGGCGGCTTGGGCAGCGTGGAGGGCAGGTTCTCGTAGCCCTCAAGGCGGATGACCTCCTCCGCCAAGTCGTTCGGGTCGGTCAGGTCGGGCCGCCAGGACGGCACGGTGACGATCAGTTCGTCCTGGCCGTAGACGTCGCAGCCGACCTGCTGGAGGCGCCGGACGACGGTCTCGCGGCCGTAGTCGACACCGGCCACCTTGTCCGGGTGGTTCGCCGGGATGGTGATGGTGTGCGGCGCGGACGGCGCGATGACCTCGGTGACCCCGGCGTCGGCGGTGCCGCCCGCGAGGAGCACGAGGAGGTCGACGGTCCGCTGGGCCGCGGCCGAGGTGGCCGCCGGGTCGGCGCCGCGCTCGAAGCGCTTGGACGCCTCGGAGGACAGCTTGTGCCGGCGGGCGGTGCGCGCGATGGAGATCGGGTCGAAGTGCGCGGCCTCGATGACGACCTCGGTGGTGGTGCCCTCGGTGTCGTCGATCTCGGTGTGGGCGCCGCCCATGACGCCCGCGAGGCCGATGGGGCCGCGGTCGTCCGTGATCACCAGGTCGCCGGCGTCGAGCGTGCGCTTGACGCCGTCGAGGGTGGTGAGCTTCTCGCCCTGCTCGGCCCGGCGCACGCCGATGGTGCCCTCGACCCGGCTGCGGTCGTAGGCGTGCAGCGGCTGGCCGAGCTCCAGCATCACGTAGTTCGTGATGTCGACGGCGAGCGAGACCGGACGCATGCCGGCCTTCTGGAGCCGGCGGCGCAGCCAGATCGGGGACTGGGCGTCGGGGTCGAGGCCGGTCACCGTGCGCGCGGTGAAGCGGTCGCAGCCCATCGGGTCGCTGATCCGCACCGGGTGCCCGAACGCGTTCGGGGCCGGTACGTCGAGCAGCGCGGGGTCGCGCAGCGGCAGGCCGTAGGCGATGGCGGCCTCGCGGGCCACACCGCGCATCGACAGCGCGTACCCGCGGTCGGGCGTGACGGCGATGTCGAGGACCTCGTCGACGAGCTGGAGCAGCTCGATCGCGTCGGTGCCCGGCTCCATCTCCGGCGGCAGCACGATGATGCCGCCGCTGCCGTCGTCGCCCATGCCCAGCTCGTCGCCGGAGCAGATCATGCCGTGCGAGGTCTTGCCGTACGTCTTGCGCGCGGCGATCGCGAAGTCGCCGGGCAGGACGGCGCCGGGCAGGACCACGACGACCTTGTCGCCGACGGCGAAGTTGCGGGCGCCGCAGACGATCTCCTGGGGCTCACCGGTGCCGTTGGCGGTGCCGACGTCGACGGTGCAGAAGCGGATGGGCTTCTTGAACTCCGTCAGTTCCTCGATGGTGAGCACCTGGCCGACGACCAGGGGGCCCTTGAGGTCGGCGCCGAGCTGCTCGACGGTCTCGACCTCGAGGCCTGCCGAAATGAGCTTGGCCTGGACGTCGCGGCCGGTCTCCGTCGCCGGCAGGTCGACGTACTCCCGCAGCCAAGAAAGCGGGACCCGCATCAGATCTCCATCCCGAACGGCCGGGTGAACCGGACGTCACCCTCGACCATGTCTCGCATGTCTTCAACGCTGTGACGGAACATCAGCATCCGCTCGATGCCGAACCCGAAGGCGAATCCGCTGTACTTCTCCGGGTCGACGCCACAGGCGACGAGCACCCGCGGGTTGACCATGCCGCAGCCGCCGAGCTCGATCCAGCCCTCGGAGGAGCAGGTACGGCAGGGGCGGTCGGGGTTGCCGACGGATTCGCCCTTGCAGACGTAGCAGAGCATGTCCATCTCGGCGGACGGCTCGGTGAAGGGGAAGTAGTTCGGGCGCAGCCGGGTCTTCATGTCCGAGCCGAAGAGCGACTGGACCATGTGGTCGAGGGTGCCCTTGAGGTCGGCCATGGTCAGGCCCTCGTCGACGGCCAGCAGCTCGATCTGGTGGAAGACCGGGGTGTGCGTGGCGTCGAGCTCGTCCGTGCGGTAGACGCGGCCGGGGCACACGACGTAGACGGGCGGCTCCCGGTCGAGCAGGGCGCGGGCCTGCACCGGCGAGGTGTGGGTGCGCAGCACGACACCGGACTCGTCGCCGTGGGTGCCCTCGGGCCCCTGGACGAAGAAGGTGTCCTGCATCTGCCGGGCCGGGTGGTCGGGCGTGAAGTTGAGGGCGTCGAAGTTGAACCACTCCGCCTCGACCTCGGGGCCCTCGGCGACCTCGTATCCCATGGACACGAAGACGTCCGCGACCCGCTCCATCATGGTGGTCAGCGGGTGCCGTGCGCCTGCCGGTACGCGGTCGTACGGCAGGGTGACGTCGACCGCCTCCTCGACCAGTACGCGGGCGTCCCGCTCGGCCTCCAGCTCGCCCTGGCGGGCGGCGAGGGCCTTGTTCACGGCGCCCCGGGCCTGGCCGACGAGCTTGCCGGCCGCCGCCTTGGCCTGCGGGGGCAGTGCGCCGATCTCGCGGTTGGCGAGGGCCAGCGGGGAGGTGCCGCCGGTGTGGGCGACCTTGGCCTCCTGGAGCGCGTCGAGGTCGCCGGCGGCGGCGAAGGCGGCGAGCGCCTCGTCCCGCATGCGCTCGATCTCTTCCGGTTTCAAGGCCTCGACCTCTACAGGGTCGTACGACTTATTAGGTGCCGACATCTCTTCCCGTGCTTCCGGTTGGCTGGCTGAGGGTCCCCGTCATCGACTCGGAGACGAATCGTCCGCAGATGCGTGGACGCAAAGGTGCCAAAGGCCGAGTCTATCGGGGGTGGGGGCCCGACCAGGACGGGGCGTCCCGGCGGTGGTCCCGTGCGCGTGAGCCCGTGGGGGCCGCGGAGGCGTCAGAGGAGGTACGCCGGGGTGCCCACGGGCAGCGTAAATCGGAACTCCGCTCCCCCGCCGGGGGCGCGGCCGACCGTGATGGTGCCGCCGTGGGCTTCGACGATGCCCTTGACGATGTAGAGCCCGAGGCCGGTGCCGCCGCGCTTGCTGCCCCGCCAGAAGCGGGTGAAGACGCGGTTCATGGACTCCTCCGGGATTCCGGTGCCCTCGTCGCTCACGGTGACCGACGTGACGGCGTTCGCCGTGCCCTCCTCGTCCTGCCGCTCGCGCGGGGACGTGGAGGGTGCCACGTCGATGGTGACGGTTCCCTCGCCGTGGCGCACCGCATTTTCGATCAGGTTGCTGAGCACCTGGTCGACCTTGTCGGGGTCGGCCCAGAGGGCGGGCAGGGGCTGCTCGATGCGCAGCAGGAAGCGGTCGGCGGGCTGGCCGGAGGCGACGTAGGCCTGGATGTGCCGGCCGACGGCCGCTCCCATGTCGACGGGCTGGCGGCGCACCTCGAGACGCCCGGAGTCGATGCGGGAGATGTCGAGGAGTTCGGCGATGAGCCGGGTGACGCGGTTCGCGTCGGCGTCGACGGTCTCCAGCATCAGTTTCTTCTGGTCGTCGGTGAAGCGTTCCCACTTGGCGAGCAGGGTCGCGGTGAAGCCCTTGACCGAGGTGAGCGGGGAGCGCAGTTCGTGGGCGACCGTGGCGATCAGCTCGGCGTGGCTGCGCTCGGTGCGGCGGCGGGCCTCGGTGTCGCGCAGACAGACGACGACCCGGCGGACCGGTCCGGTGGGGTGGGTGCGCACGTACCGCGCGGAGACGAGGATCTCCCGGCCGCCGGGGAGGAGCAGGTTCCGTTCGGGCTGGCCGTTGCGGATGGCGAGACCGCCGTACGGATCGGTCAGCTGCCACCAGCGGCGGCCTTCGAGGTCCTCCAGCGGGAGCGCGGCTTCGAGGCGGCGCCCGAGTGCCTCGGCTGCGGGGACCGCGGTGATCCGGGCGGCGGCCGCGTTGAAGCAGACCACCCGGCCGTGTTCGTCGGCGACGACGATCCCGTCGGGCAGGTCGTCGGGGTCTATCCCGAGTCCGGAGCCGGCCGCGGCGGTGTCATCGTGCCGGGACGCGGCCGTGCCGCGCGCGTCCCGCGCTCGTAGCGCGCTGTGGGCACCGCCCGTGCCGACACTCATCCCCGTACCCCACCTCTCGTCTGGCGCAGAGGGCCCCCGGGCCCGTCACCCTACTAGCTGCCGGTGACGGAGCGGCACCCTGTGGAGGCGCGCTGTGCACGGGCCGACGCGTAGAGACATACGGCCGCGGCCGTGGCCAGGTTCAGGCTCTCGGCCTTTCCGTGGATCGGAACGCGCACGACGGCGTCGGCCAGCGCGCGGGTCTCCTCCGGGAGCCCCCATGCCTCGTTGCCGAAGACCCAGGCGGTGGGGCCGCCCATGGTGCCCTTGTCGAGCTCGTCGTCGAGATCGTCCTCGCCCGCTCCGTCGGCGGCGAGGATGCGCACGCCGGCGGCCTTGAGTCCGGCCACGGCCTGTTCGACGGGGACGCCGACGGCGACGGGCAGGTGGAACAGGGATCCGACGGAGGCGCGTACGGCCTTGGGGTTGTACAGGTCCACGGAGGCGTCGGTGAGGACGACGGCGTCGGCGCCGGCGGCGTCCGCGCAGCGCAGCACGGTCCCGGCGTTCCCGGGGTCGCGGACGTGCGCGAGGACGGCGACGAGCCGGGGCGCGGCCTTGAGGACGTCCTCGAAGGGGGTGTCGAGGAAGCGGCAGACACCGACGAGTCCCTGCGGGGTGACGGTGGTCGAGATGTCGGCGATCACCTCTTCGTCGGCGAGGTGCACCCGGGCGCCGGCGCGGCGGGCGCCGTCGATGATGTCGGCGTAGCGCTCGGCGGCCTCGACGGTGGCGAACAGCTCGACGAGGGTGGCGGTGCCGTCGGCGCGGTGGGCGGCGGCCTCCCGTACGGCCTGCGGCCCCTCGGCGAGGAACAGCCGCTCCTTGCCCCGGAAGTTCCGCCGGGCCAGCCGCCGCGCGGCCAGGACACGGGGGGAACGGGGCGAGATCAGCTCGGGGCTGGCGGAGGCCATGTTCTGGTTCACCTTCGATATCTGCGCGGATCACATGATGACGGGGCGACTCCGACCCCCCGGGGGCGCGGGGCTCTGTCGATCTGCGGCTCCGCCGCGATGGGGGTCCCCCCTGTTCGAGCGGAGCCGAGAACTCGGGGGAGCGATCAGCCCCCACTGGCCGGCACCGGCACCCGGGCACACAGCCGCGGCGGGCGTCAGCAGCAAAGGACCCGCAGGCATGACCTGCGGGTCCTTCAGTCACGTCGGCTGATGCCGGCGCAGCGTCACGCAGCCTTCGGCGCGTTGACGTCCGACGGCAGGGCCTTCTGCGCGACCTCGACGAGCGCGGCGAACGCGTTGGCGTCGTTGACGGCCAGCTCCGCGAGGATCTTGCGGTCCACCTCGATGTTGGCGGCCTTCAGACCCTGGATGAGGCGGTTGTACGTCATGCCGTTCTGGCGGGCCGCAGCGTTGATGCGCTGGATCCACAGCTGACGGAAGTCGCCCTTGCGCTTCTTGCGGTCGTTGTAGTTGTAGACCAGCGAGTGGGTGACCTGCTCCTTGGCCTTGCGGTACAGGCGCGAACGCTGACCGCGGTAGCCGGAGGCCGCCTCGAGGATTGCCCGGCGCTTCTTGTGGGCGTTGACTGCCCGCTTGACGCGTGCCACTTTTTAACTCCTTGTAGCGGGGCCGTGGTTGGACTCACACGACCCGAAATCGATTGGGTCCCGGATCAGACGTGCGGCGCTGGGCGCCGGTACGTCACTTGCCGAGAAGCTTCTTGATCTTCGCGGCGTCGCCCGGGGCCATCTCGGCGGTGCCGGTGAGACGGCGCGTCACGCGGGACGACTTGTGCTCGAGCAGGTGGCGCTTGCCGGCGCGCTCACGGAGCACCTTGCCGGAGCCGGTGATCTTGAAGCGCTTGCTGGCACCGCTGTGCGACTTGTTCTTCGGCATAGCGCCGTTCTCTCCTCGTCAGTGGCGTTCCGGTGCCCGGTCGCGGGACCGGGCACGGGTGGAACGTCATATGTATCGGTTGACATCCCTGGGCGGGGGCCCTGGGATCAGGCCTCGGCTGATGCCTCGGCCGGGCTCTCGGCCGACTCGGCCTCGACGGGCGCGCTCTCGGTCTCGACGGGCGCGCTCTCGATGTCGTCACCGTCGGCGGCGACCTCTTCCGCGGCGTTCTGCGAGCGACCCGGGTTGGCCTTCGCTTCCGCCTTGCGAGCAGCCTGAGCCTCACGGGCCTCGGCCATCGCCTCGGTCTTCTTCTTGTGCGGACCGAGAACCATGATCATGTTTCGGCCGTCCTGCTTCGGGTTCGACTCGATGAACCCGAGGTCCTCGACGTCCGTCGCGAGCCGCTGGAGCAGTCGGTAGCCGAGCTCCGGCCGGGACTGCTCGCGACCACGGAACATGATCGTGATCTTGACCTTGTCGCCCTGCTTGAGGAACCGGACGACGTGACCCTTTTTGGTGTCGTAGTCGTGCGGGTCGATCTTCGGCCGGAGCTTCATTTCCTTGATGACCGTGTGCGCCTGGTTCTTGCGCGCCTCACGGGCCTTCATGGCCGACTCGTACTTGAACTTGCCGTAGTCCATGAGCTTGCAGACGGGCGGGCGAGCACTCGCCGCCACCTCGACCAGGTCGAGGTCGTACTCCTGAGCAAGCTCAAGGGCCTTGGCAAGCGGAACAATCCCGACCTGCTCGCCGCTGGGACCGACAAGTCGCACTTCGGGAACGCGAATCCGGTCGTTGATGCGGGGCTCGGTGCTGATGGATCCTCCTCGGTAGCACCACACGGCGGTCTGGCGGACAGCCGCGTATGTCTCTGATGACATGGTGACCAACCGCCGTGGGGCATGAAAAATGCCCCGGACGGGACACAGGCGGGGCTCCATAGCAACCGGAGCACCGCCGCGGTCTGCCGCGGGGCGCGCATTCGGGCGACTCCATCGTCCGTACGGAACGATGGCGGCCGCCTGACCGGATGACCTGCCGTCCCGGAGGACAGTCAGGTGGGAGATCGGAGCCTCCACTTGTGGGCCGGGCACATCGTGTCCGGCCGGTCGTTACACAAGGTTAGCAGTTCCGCCGGGCAGGCGCTAACCGGAGGCCTTCTCACCGCCGCACACCGGGGCGGAGCCGCCCTCGTCCACGGCCCGGACGACTCCCGTGGACGGGGGCACGCGCGCCGGGGCCTATCGTGTGAGGCATGAGTGACACCCCTCCCCAGAACCCCGACTTCGACACCATGACCCGCGACATCGCCGAGGTCCCCGCGGTCGAGGTCATCGTGACGGTCGCCGTGAACCTGATGAGCGCCGCCGCCGTGAAGCTCGGTCTCACCGAGGAGGGCGACGAGCACAAGGACCTGGACGAGGCGCGCAAGCTGGTCACCGCGCTCGCCGGTCTGCTCGACGCGAGCACGACCGAGATCAGCTCCTTCCACGCGGCACCGCTGCGCGACGGCCTGAAGTCCCTCCAGCTGGCCTTCCGCGAGGCGTCCCTCGTCCCGGACGAGCCGGGCCAGGGCCCCGGCGAGAAGTACACGGGCCCCGTCTACGGCTGATCCGAGGCCCGTGTCCGTACGGAACGTCCTACGGACACGGGCCCGCCCGCGTACCTATCCGCGTACGTACAGGGGCTCGCCCGGAGGTGTCGCCCCGGCCGGCAGCAGTGCCAGGTCGAGGCCGCGCACCAGGCGGGCCCTCAGTGTTTCGTCGGCCGCGAGCCGCTCGGCCACCGCGCGGGCGGTCTCGGCGGGGGCGGCCGACGCGTCGAGCACCAGCGCGAGGGTGCCGTCCGCCGGACCCGGGCCGAGATGCGCCCGGACGACCAGGGGCTCGGCGGCCACCGCGGCCCGTACCGCCTCGACCACGGCCGGGTCGGCCAGCGGGTCGGCGGTCGTACGCCCCTCGGCGAGCGCCAGCAGGGCCGATCCGGTCAGCTCGTAGGACACCGGCCCGGCCAGGTCCACCACGATCGTGTCGGCCTTCTCGTGCGCCGCCGCCTCCAGCACCTGATTCAGGCGTACGGCCACGGGGCGGGCCTCGGGATCCCAGCGGGCCAGCGAGTCCGTGGAGGTGAAGGCGGGCAGGGCCGTGCGGTTCCCGGCCTTGAGCGTGGGGACCGCCATGTCGCTGGTCTTCTCCCGGCGCAGCCCGTTCTCGTCCTCCTCGACCTCGCCGAGGATCGCCACGACGGGGACGAGCAGCCGGGCACCCGTGAGCGCCTCCAGGACCGGCGGTACGGCGGCGCGGTCGGCGGACCAGGCCGCGAGCGCGGCGCTCAGCCGGGGGTCGGCCGAGCCGTCGTCGTCGGAGAAGCCGGAGTCGGGAATGTTCTTGTTCGCCACGGTCCCCGACCCTATCGGGGGGATGCTGCTGCGCCTGTGCGGCCCCTGAAACACGGAGCCGACGGGATTCACGCGTTTCTCAGACTTCGCTGACACACCTCTAACAAGCGTCTAACCGCGGGCACAGCCGGGCCGTCCAGCATCGCCGGATGGACCGTCACAGAGCACGCGGGCGTCGCGCCCGGCCCTCCCGGCGCACGCCGCTCCTCTCCGTCGCGGTGGCCTCCGTCGTCCTCGTCGGCGCCACGGCGGCCGGGACCGTGTACGTGAAGGCGCAGGCGCACGACGGCACCGCCGCCGTATCGTCGGCCGCGCCGGCATCGCCCTCTGCGTCGCCGGCCGGGAGCGAGGAGGCATCGGTGGAACCTGTGGCGGAGCCCTCCGTGGACCGCGACGCACTGCTCGCGAAGGCCCTGAAGTCGGTGACGGTGGCGGCCGGGGCGAAGACGTCGGTCGCCGTCCTCGACGTCGACTCCGGTGAGAGCGCCGCCCACGGGGACGCGGCCTTCGACACCGCGAGCATCGTCAAGGTGAACATCCTGGCCGCGCTGCTGCTCCAGGCGCAGGACGCGGACCGGCATCTCACCGCGCGGGAGAAGACGTACGCCACCGCGATGATCGAGAACAGCGACAACGCGTCGGCGTCCGCGCTGTGGGCGGCGATCGGCCGCGCCGACGGGCTGGACGCGGCGAACAGACGCTTCGGGCTGACGTCCACGCAGGGCGGCGACGGCGAGCTGTGGGGGCTGACCCAGACCACCGCGGGCGATCAACTGAAGCTGCTCCGGCAGGTGTTCGGGAAGGGCTCCCGGCTCAGCGCGAGTTCGCGGTCCTATGTCCAGGGGCTGATGGGCGAGATCGAGGCCGACCAGCAGTGGGGGGTGTCGGCCGCGGCCGACGGTTCTCAATGGGCGCTGAAGAACGGGTGGTTGGCGCGCAGCACGACCGGGCTGTGGGACGTCAACAGCATCGGGCGGATCTCGGCGGACGGCCACGAGTATCTGGTGGCGACCCTCTCGAACGGCAACTCCACGCAGGCGAAGGGCATTTCGCTGGTGGAGGCGGTGTCGAAGGCCGCGGTGTCCGCGTTCCGGGACACGGCGGAGGACTGAGACCGCTCCGGGTCGCGGGCGGTTCGGGTTGTGCCTAGGAGCGTTCGAAGGGGTTCGGGAATCTGCGGCCGCGCCAGAGGAAAACCGCCCCCGTCAGCAGGGCCAGGCCCAGGGCGCCCGCGAGGGGAGCGGCCCAGTCGGTCGAACTGCCGCCGCCGTCGGGGGCGTCGGGGCCGGTGCCGAAGTACTTGTGGCCGTACTCGGCCGACCTGAGCCCCTCCGGCTTGAGCCGGCCCGCCGCCTTGATGGCCGCCGCGGGGTCGACGAAGCCGAAGCCGCGGGAGTCGTCACGGCCCCCGGAGGGCACGTTGCGCGCGGTGTCCTCCAGCAGCTTCTTGATCTGCGCCGGGGACAGTCCCGGGTGGGCCGCCTTGACGAGCGCGACCGCTCCGGAGACGAACGCGGACGCCGCGCTGGTCCCCCAGCCCTCGTAGTAGCGGTCGTCCGGGTCGGCGATGACCACGTCGACGCCGGGGGCGCTGACGGTGGCGTACCAGCGGCGGGTGGAGAAGGACGCGTGGGTTCCGTACCGGTCGACGGCGGTCGCGGCGATCACGCCCGGGTAGGCGGCGGGGTACGAGATGTGGTCGCCCTTCTCCCCGCCGTTGCCGGCCGAGGCGACGACCGCGACGCCCTTCTTCAGCGCGTACTGGACGGCCTCGTCCTCGGCGGGTTCGGGGTGGGCGGAGCTGGAGTCGTCGCCGAGGGAGAGGTTGATGACGTCGGCGCCGTGGTCGGTGGCCCAGCGGATGCCCTCGGCGAGCGCGTTGCCGCGGGTGTTGCGGGCCTTGGAGCGGGCCGGGTCCTTGTCCTCCAGGATGACGCGGACCGGCAGGATCCTCGCCTCCGGAGCGATGCCCATGACGCCGTTGGCGTCGCCCGGCCCGTGCCCGTGTCCGGCGATGATGCCCGCCATGGCGGTGCCGTGCCGGGCCCAGGAGCGGTCGCCCCGGCTCGCGCCGAAGCCGACCATGTCCTTCTCGGCGAGCACATTTCCCTTGAGGTCCGGGTGCAGGGCGTCGACGCCGGTGTCGAGGACGGCGACGGTGATGCCCTTGCCCTTCGTCGTGCGCCAGGCCTGCTGCGTGTGCATGGCGTCGAGGCCCCACTGCTGGGCGCGGATGCCGTCGGCGTGCGCGGCGGTGGAGGGCACCAGCGCGAGGGAGGCGGCGAGCGCGGCGGCGAGGGCACCGGACCTGCGCGAGAGCGGAGGGCGGCGGGTCTCCCCGGCCGGGCGCGGGCGGCGGCGGACGCCGTCGGCGGGGGTCGGCGCGCCTTCGGCCGCGGTTCCGTGGGGCTGCCGGTCGCGGCCGTCGGGGCCGTCGTCGCGGGTCATGACGGCTCCTCCGTGGACGACTTGACGGTCTTGCGGAGTCCTCGCTCGACCCGGTCGGCGAGGCCCTTCGCCTCGTGGCCGAGGCCCGCCTGGGCCGCGGGCGTGGTCGCGTCCGGTTTCATCGCGTCGGCGGCGGGCTGCGGGGCGGCGACCGTGCGGCCGTCGGCGAACCCGGAGACGGCGAACACGACGACGGGGGCGTCCGTGAGGACGGACTCGGTCCAGGAGGCGCGCTGGGCCCTGCCGAACCCGGCGGCGTCGGTGCCCTTGGCCGCGTACGGAAGGGGCAGCAGGTCGGTACGCCGGTCCAGGCCGTCCTTGGCGAAGCGGGCCTTGAGGGAGGTCATGCCCGCCGCGTCCGTCTTGGTGAACAGCAGGCCGACGGTGGTGACATGACTGCGGGTCGCGTCCACGTAGGTGGCCCGCAGCAGACGCAGACAGCCGACGGGGGCGAGGGCCCGGCGCAGCAGCGGGTCGAAGGCGTCCTTGCAGCCGGTGTCGGGGGCGACCGCGATCCGTGTCCAGGTGCGGTCGGAACCCCCGGGACCGGCTCCTTCGCCGTCCACGGTCGGCGGGAAGAGCCGGTCCACGGGCACGCTGTGCCACAGCTCCCCTGCCGTGGCGAAGGCGCCGGGCGAACCGGGTCCGTCCGTGCCGTCGCCGGTGAGCCAACTCCCGGTCACCGCACCGCCGATGAGCCCGATCCCGAGAACGACACAGGCCGCCGCGGTCACGAGACGGGAGCGGCTTCCCCCGCGCGTCCGCCCGGTGTCGCCGCCGTACGTGTCGGGCTCCGCGAACGATACGAAGGGACGCTCGGGGCCGGGGGCCGCGGGGCCGGGAGTCACGAACGGAGAAGGCGCCGGGGGCGGCGACGAGGGGAGGGACGGGGGCGGGACGAACGGGGGTGCGGCGGCCTGCCGGTCGTCCCGTGCGGGTCGGGGCACTCCCGCGGTGCGCGGGGCTTCGTCGGGACGCGCCGGCCCGGCGGACGCGGGCGGGGTGTCCGGAAAACGCGCGGAGGCCGCGGGGGGCGGCGGGCTCACGGGCGCCGTGCGGCCCTCGGGACGCAGGTGCGGATACCGCAGGCCCTCCGGCCGCGCCCCGGTGCCGGACCGCTGCACGGCGGCCTCCCCCACCGGCCGCTGCGGAGCCGCCGAGTCCTCCGCCGGAGAGCTCAGCGGGGCGGCTTCCGACGCGGCCTGGCGCGGTGCGCGGGACGCAGACGAACCGGTCTGCGCGGCCTGACCGGGAGCGCCGGACGCAGGCGAACCCGTCTGCGCGAATGACGGCGCGGCCTGGCCGGACGCAGGCGACCCGGTGTACCCGGGGCGCGGCGCGGCCTGACGCGGGGCGCCGGACGCAGGCGGACCCGTCTGCTCGGACCGGGATGTGTCAGGGCCCCTCGTGTCGTACGAGCCGGGCAGCGGTTCGTCGGACACCGGTGTGCCGGTCGGAGTGGACCGTCGCGCGTCGCGCCCCGGCGTACCGGACGGACCCGAACGCGGTGCGGCGGACACCGGTGTGCCGGCCGGAGTGGACCGTCGCGCGTCGCGCCCCGGCGTACCGGACGGACCCGAACGCGGTGCGGCGGACGCCGGTGTGCCGTCCGGGGCGGACGGTCCCGCGTCGGAGTCCGGCGTACCGGACGGCGCGGACCACGGCCGGCCGGGCGAGACGGACTCCGGTGCGGCAGGGGAGGCCGCTCCCGGGACACCGGCCCCGGTGGGCCTCGACGTGCGGGGCGCGGCCTGCCCCGGCGAGCCCGTGCCACCGGTCGACACCGATGTCTGCCCGGCGGACGAAGCGGCTCCGGGGGTACCGGGCGCGGCGGCCCGCGGGCGGACGAGCGAGGTGGGCCTCTTCGCAGCTGGCACGGCCGATTCCGCCCTGCCGGACGGGGCGGCGCCCGGCACGCCGGAGGCGGGCGGACCGGACCGGTCCGGCGTGGACGGCGGCGCGGTGGGCTGCGGCGGCACGGACGGGACCGAGCCGCGCGGCGGACCCGCGGGGCGCGGCGGACCCGCCGGAACGCGGCCGGACGCAGCCTGCCCGTATCCGGAGGCGGTTGCGGGCGGACCGAACACGGACGCCGACGCCGACGCCGACTGTCCAGCCTCCGTGGAGGACCTGGGTCGTCCGAACCCGGAAGAGGACTCACCCTGTCCGGATCCGGAAGAGGGCGCGACCTGACCGAACCCCGACGAGGTCAAGGACTGTCCGGACCCGGACGGTGACGCGGGCTGTCCGGATCCCGACGTGGCTGCGGTCCGGTCGGAGCCCCGGGCGGGTGCGGGTCGTTCCGGTCCCGGGAGCCGGCCCGACGGGGTCGAGGGCGGGTTCTCTGCGGACCAGTCCTCGCCGGCCGACAGGTCCGGCCCGGGCGGGCGGTCCGGCTTCGGCGGGACCTCGGCCGGGGGGTGGCCCGGAGCCGGGGGGGTCGCGGGCCCCTGGGAGCCCGGCGGAACGGAAGGGCGCCGGGGATTCGAGGCGCGCCGCGCTTCCGTACTCATGCACCCCCCGTTTCCTCGTACCGGGCTGTCGGACGCCCCGTAACTCGGCGAGCCGTTCGTGTGCGCGAGAGGTTCACCACGGGCACGCATACCCGCACCGGTGGACCGTCACCCCGGGCAGGGTCCGCCGGGGCAAGGACGTACCTCCCTGCGTCCGCGTCACTCTACGGGTTGACGAGCGCCGGACGGGAACCAGTCCGAGGCCCCGGGGCATCTGCCCGGAACGTCCCCCTACCCTGCGGTAATGGAGTCTGGCAGTCTTCGCTCATGACTGCCCGTGCCGCCGACAGGGCCCGCTACGACCGGGCCACCGCTCACCTCGACGCCCCCGTCGCCATCGTGGATCTGGAGGCCTTCGACGCGAACGCGGACGACCTGGTCCGCCGGGCCGGCGGGAAGCCGATCCGCGTCGCCAGCAAGTCCGTCCGCTGCCGCACCCTGCTGGAACGCGTCCTGGGCCGGGAGGGCTTCGCGGGGCTCATGTCGTTCACCCTCGCCGAGTCCCTGTGGCTGGCCAGGTCCGGTTTCGACGACGTCCTGCTCGCCTATCCGTCGGCCGACCGCAAGGGCTACGCCGAGCTGACCGCCGACCCCAAGCTCGCCGCCGCGGTGACCGTCATGATCGACGACCCGGCACAGCTGCGCCTCATCGACGAGGCCCGCGACGGCGGCACCGAGGTCGTACGGGTCTGTCTTGAACTGGACACGTCGCTGAAGCTGTTCGGCGGCCGGGTCCGGGTCGGCGCGCTGCGCTCACCGCTGCACTCCGCCGCCCAGGTCGCGGACCTCGCCCGCGCCGTCAAGCGCGCCCCGGGGTTCAAGCTGGTGGGGATCATGGCGTACGAGGGTCACATCGCCGGCGTCGGTGACTCTGTCTCGGGGCGGCCGCTGCGCTCGCGTGCCGTGCGGCTGATGCAGGCGACGGCCCGCAAGGAGCTCGCCCAGCGGCGCGCGGACGTCGTCCGGGCGGTCCGCGCGGTGGAACCGGACCTCGAATTCGTCAACGGCGGCGGCACCGGAAGCGTCCAGCACACGGCGGCGGAGGAAGCGGTCACCGAGATCGCGGCCGGCTCGGGGCTCTATGTGCCGAGGCTCTTCGACAACTACACGTCCTTCAGCGGACGCCCGGCGGCACTGTTCGCCCAGCCCGTGGTGCGCCGCCCCGGTGTGGGTGTGGTGACCGTGCTCGGCGGCGGATATCCCGCCTCCGGGGCCGCGGGCCCCGACCGGCTGCCGGTCCCGTATCTGCCGGAGGGCCTGTCGTACGACCCCCAGGAGGGTCCCGGCGAGGTGCAGACCCCGCTGCTCGGCTCCCCCGCCGACGATCTGCTCATCGGCGACAAGGTGTGGTTCCGGCACGCGAAGGCCGGTGAGCTGTGCGAGCGGTTCGACACGCTGCACCTCGTGGAGGGCGACACCGTCACCGCCTCCGTCCCGACCTACCGGGGAGAGGGCCACACCTTCCTCTGACCCGGGGGATCACCGGGTCGGGCCGATGCTGCTCCCCACACCGCCGCCGGCGTCCTTGCCGCCCACCGGGCGGATGCCGGCGGTGATGCGGTCGATGTCGGACAGCGGCGGCCCGTCGGCCCCGGCGTCGAGGGCGAACCGGACGATGACCGGGGACTGCGAGCCCACGCTGGAAGGAAAGACGAGGGACTCCACGTAACCGCCGGGCCCCACACCGGTCCTGACCTTCCAGCGCACGAGGTATCCGGCGCGCCCGGCCACGGCGACGGAGCCGGACTTCACCAGTTCGTGCGAGCTGATGCCACGGAAGGGGCGGCTGCCCAGGAGGTCGTGTCCGTACGCGCTGTCGGCGGCGTCCGCGATGTCCTCCTCGGCGAGGGCCTTCGGCGACGTCTCGTCGGTGGCGGTCGCGGTGCGCGAGTCGACCCGGCCGTGCCGGCACAGACCGGGGTCGCCCGGGCAGTCGTAGGTCCTCGGGGTCGACAGCACCATGTCGTGGTCGGCGGCGTACTGCGGTTTCACCCAGCCGTCGAGGACCGGGAAGGTGATGCCGTTCAGTTCGTCCACGACGACGGACGGGTCACCGGCCGAGGGCGAGGGACCCGACGGTGAGGGCGAGGGCGCCTCGGTCCCGGTGGGGGACGAGGACGTGGGCGTGGTCTGTGCCGCGGCGTCGCCGCCGTCGTCGTGGCGCAGCAGCACCGCGCCGGTGACGATCGCGGCCACGAGGACGACCGCGGCCGTCACGAGGGCGACGGTCCTGGCCCGTCCCGGGCCGGAGCCCTCGGCCGGCGGGGTCTGTATCAGGGGCTGCTGGGGGACTTCGGGCTGACGCCGGTGGTCGGTCCACGCGGTCCCGTCCCACCAGCGCTCGACGAGCGGGTACGACGGGTCGCTGTACCAGCCGGGAGGAGGTGTCACGCTCATCCCGGCACTCTAATGCCGCGGTGGGCAGGGGGACTTGCCGGGACGGGTGGTGGACGGTCCGCCGGGCGGGGTGGTGCGGGCCCTCCCGCGCCCCGCGGACCGTGCGCCGCGCGGCCGGGCTACAGCGGGGTGACGTAGGCGCCCGAGATGCCCCCGTCCACCAGGAAGTCGGTGGCGTTCACGAAGGAGGAGTCGTCGCTGGCGAGGAACGCGACGGCCGAGGCGATCTCGTCCGCCTCGGCGAACCGCCCGACCGGGATGTGCACGAGCCGGCGCGCGGCCCGCTCCGGGTCCTTGGCGAACAGCTCCTGGAGCAGCGGGGTGTTGACCGGGCCGGGGCACAGGGCGTTGACCCGGATGCCCTCCCGGGCGAACTGGACGCCCAGTTCACGGGACATGGCGAGGACACCGCCCTTGGAGGCCGTGTACGAGATCTGGGAGGTCGCCGCGCCCATCCGGGCCACGAACGAGGCGGTGTTGATGATGGAGCCCCGGCCCTGGCGGCGCATGTAGGGGATGGCCGCCTTGCAGCACAGGTAGACCGAGGTGAGGTTGACCTCCTGGACGCGCTTCCACGCCTCCAGGCCGGTGTCCAGGATGGAGTCGTCGTCGGGCGGCGAGATGCCCGCGTTGTTGAAGGCGATGTCGACCGAGCCGTAGGTGTCGTACGCCGTCCTGAACAGGGTCTCCACCTGCTCCGGGTCGGTCACGTCGACCTTGACGAAGGTGCCGCCGACCTCTTCGGCGACGGCCTTCCCGTGCTGCTCGTCGATGTCGCCGCAGACGACGTGGGCGCCCTCGGAGGCGAGCCGGCGCGCGGTGGCGAGGCCGATGCCGCTGGCGGCGCCGGTGATGACGGCGGTGCGGCCCACCAGGCGGCGGCAGATGGTCTCGGGGGTGTCTGAAGTCACTGTGCGGGACCCTCCGTGCTGATGAAGACGTTCTTGGTCTCGGTGAAGGCGGTGAGGGCGTCCGGGCCGAGTTCGCGGCCGATCCCCGACTGCTTGAAGCCGCCGAAGGGGGTCCAGTAGCGGACGCTGGAGTGGGAGTTGACGGACAGGTTGCCCGCGCGGACGGCTTGGGAGACGCGCAGGGCGCGGCCGACGTCGCGGGTCCAGATGGATCCGGACAGGCCGTAGTCGGTGGCGTTGGCGAGCCGGACGGCGTCGGCCTCGTCCTCGAAGGGCAGCACGACGGCGACGGGACCGAAGACCTCCTCGACGGCCACGCGGGCGCCGGGGTCGACGCCGGTGAGGACGGTGGGCGCGAACCAGAAGCCGGGGCCCTCGGGGGCCTTGCCCCGGATGCCGGGCGCGCCGTCGTCGACGTAGGACCGTACGCGGTCCAGCTGGGCCCGGGAGATCAGCGGGCCCATCTGGGTGCGTTCGTCGGAGGGGTCGCCGACGACGACCGACTCGACGGCCGGGGCCAGGAGTTCGAGGAAGCGGTCATGGACGGAGCGCTGGACGAGGATGCGGGTGCGGGCGCAGCAGTCCTGGCCGGAGTTGTCGAGGAAGGACATGGGGGCCGCCGCCGCGGCGGCCTCGATGTCGGCGTCGGCGAAGACGATGTTGGGGCTCTTGCCGCCGAGTTCGAGGGTGACGCGTTTGAGGAGGGCGGAGCCCTTGGCCAGGACCTGTCTGCCGACGGCCGTGGACCCGGTGAAGACGATCTTCGCGACGCCTGGGTGCCGGACGAGGGCGTCCCCCGCGACGGGGCCCGCGCCGGGCAGCACCTGGAAGAGATGCTCGGGCAGGCCCGCGTCCAGGGCGAGTTCGGCCAGCCGGAGCGCGGTGAGCGGGGTCGTCTCGGCGGGTTTGAGGATGACGGCGTTGCCCGCGGCGAGTGCGGGTGCGGTGCCCCAGGCGGCGATGGGCATCGGGAAGTTCCAGGGCGCGATGACGCCGACGACGCCGAGCGGTTCGAGGAGGGTGATGTCGAGGCCGCCCGGGACCGGGATTTGACGACCCGTCAGTCGCTCCACTCCTCCGGCCGCGTAGTCGAGGAGATCGCGGACGTTGCCCGCCTCCCAGCGGGCGTTGCCGAGGGTGTGGCCGGCCTCGCGGACCTCCAGACGGGCCAGTTCCTCGATGTGGGCGTCGACTTCGGCCGCGAAACGGCGCAGCAGCCTGGCCCGGTCGGCGGGTGCGAGCGCGGCCCAGCGGGTCTGCGCCCGGCCGGCCCGTACGACGGCGTCGTCCACGTCCTGGGCCGTCGCGGCCGGGGCGGTGGCGACGACCTCCTCGGTGGCCGGGTCGAGCACGCGGAGTTCGTGGTCGTGCGGGGGTGGGGTGGACGGCTGCGAAGTGTGCGGGTGCGGCAAGGGGGTCCTCACATGCGTTCGAAGGAGCGGCGCAGCTCCCAGTCGGTCACCGCGGCGTCGAACGCCTCCAGTTCGACGCGCGCCATGTTGCGGTAGTGCTCGACCACCTCGCCACCGAAGGCGGCCCGGGCGATCGGGCTGTTCTCCCAGAGTTCGGCGGCCTCGCGCAGGGTGGTGGGGACGTGCGCGTACTGGGCGGTGTAGGCGTTGCCCGAGCAGGCCTCGGGCAGCTCCAGCTTGCGCTCGATGCCGTACAGTCCGGCCGCCACGAGTCCGGCGACGGCCAGATGCGGATTGACGTCGCCTCCGGGCAGCCGGTTCTCGAAGCGCGTGGAGCGGCCGTGGCCGACGACGCGGAGCGCGCAGGTGCGGTTGTCGTGGCCCCAGGCGACGGCGGTCGGGGCGAAGGAGCCGGGCTGGAACCGCTTGTAGGAGTTGATGTTGGGCGCGTACAGGAGGGAGAAGTCGCGCAGCGCGGCCAGCTGTCCGGCGAGGAAGTGGCGCATCACCTCCGACATCCCGCCCGGGTCCCCGGCGGAACCCGCCATCACATTGGTGCCGTCGGCGTCGGCGAGCGAGAGGTGGATGTGGCAGGAGTTGCCCTCGCGCTCGTTGTACTTGGCCATGAAGGTGAGCGAGACGCCCTCCTGGGAGGCGATCTCCTTGGCGCCGGTCTTGTAGATCGCGTGCTGGTCGCAGGTGACGAGGGCCTCGTCGTACTTGAAGGCGATCTCGTGCTGGCCCGGGTTGCACTCGCCCTTGGCGGACTCGACGGTGAGGCCGGCCGCCTGCATCTCGTTGCGGATGCGGCGCAGCAGGGGTTCGACGCGTCCGGTCCCGAGGACCGAGTAGTCGATATTGTACTGGTTGGCCGGGGTGAGCCCTCGGTAGCCGGTGTCCCATGCCTGCTCGTAGGTGTCCTTGAAGACGATGAACTCCAGCTCGGTGCCCACCTGGGCGGTGTAGCCGAGGTCGGCGAGGCGGTCCAGCTGGCGGCGCAGGATCTGGCGGGGTGCGGCCACCACCGGGGAGCCGTCGTTCCAGGCGAGGTCGGCGATGAGCAGGGCGGTGCCCTCGCTCCAGGGGACGCGCCGCAGGGTGCCGAGGTCGGGGTGCAGCGCGAAGTCGCCGTAGCCGCGGTCCCAGGAGGACATGGCGTAGCCGTCGACGGTGTTCATGTCGGTGTCGACGGCGAGGAGGTAGTTGCAGCCCTCCGTGCCGTGCTCCAGGACCTCGTCGAGGAAGAAGGCCGCGGCGAACCGCTTGCCCTGGAGCCGCCCCTGCATGTCGGGGAAGGCCAGGACGACCGTGTCGATGTCTCCGGCCCCGACGAGGGCGCGCAGTTCCTCGACGGTGAGCGGGGGTGTGCGGTCTGCCACCGGAAAAGCCTCCTTGGGTCAGCCGAGGGCCATAAGGTATTGCGGAGAACCATTGCTTGGGAAGGGGGCGCGACCTGATGACGCGGGCGGAATCCGGCCGGGGGACGGGCGACCGGCTGACGCCGGTCCTGCGGCCGGTGCGGGCGGGCAACGGCTTCGAGGAGGCGCTGGAGCAGATCCTCCAGATCGTTCGGCTCGGCCTGGTGCCGGGAGGTGAACGGCTGCCCGCGGAGCGGGAGTTGGCGGAGCGGCTCGGCATCAGCCGGGTGACGCTGCGCGAGGTCCTGAAGGTGCTCCAGGACCAGGGTCTGGTCGAGTCGCGGCGCGGGCGCTACGGCGGCACGTTCGTGCTGGCGCGCACCGACGCGCCGGGCGAGCACGAGCTGCGCCGCCGGGTCGCCGCGGTCGACATCGAGGACGTACTGCGCTTCCGCGAGGTCCTGGAGGTCGGCGCGGCCGGGCTGTGCGCGACGCACGGCCTCGACGCCGCGCAGGGCGCCCGGCTGCGCGAGGCGCTGGAGCGGACGAACGACGCCCCGCTGGCCGACTACCGGCGCCTGGACACCATGCTCCACCTCACCCTCGCGGAGCTGTGCGGCTCCCCGTCCCTGACCGCGCGGTACGCGGCCGTCCGCGCCGGCGTGAACGACCTGCTCGACTGCATCCCGCTCCTCGTCCGCAACCTGGAGCATTCGCAGCGTCAGCACACCGCCCTGGTCGAGGCGGTGCTCGACGGGGACGCGGACGGGGCGCGCGAGATCATGCGGGAGCACTGCGCGGGCACGGCGGCGCTGCTGCGGGGGTTCCTGGCGTGAGCGGGGCTCCTGGCGCGAAGGGGCCCCGCGTGAGCGGGTTCCCGGCGTGAGCCGGACGTGACGTGTGGAGCCCCTGTGTTCCGCTCCCCCGCCCCGCAAAGGTATGAGACCTTTCCATTGAAGCCGTGGAAGGGAGTGACGCGTGGGCAGGCCGCTGATCGGTGTGAGTACGTATCTGGAGACCGGGGCGCGCTGGGGCGTGTGGGAGCTGGAGGCCGCGCTGCTGCCGGCCGGCTATCCGCGGCTCGTGCAGCGGGCCGGCGGGCTCGCCGTGATGCTGCCGCCCGACGATCCGGCCCTGGCCCGCGAGACCGTCGCCCGGCTCGACGCGGTCGTGGTCGCGGGCGGTCCCGATGTCGACCCCGGCCGGTACGGTGCCGAGCGCTCCCCGCGTACGGGCCCGCCCGCGCACGAGCGTGACGCCTGGGAACTCGCCCTGATCCGGGCCGCGTTGGACTCCGGCACCCCGCTGCTCGGCATCTGCCGGGGCCACCAGCTCCTGAACGTGGCCCTGGGCGGCACGCTCGTGCAGCATCTCGACGGTCATGTGAAGGACATCGGTGTGGTCGGCCACCACGAGGTGATCCCCGTCCCCGGGACGCTGTACGCCGGTCTCGTACCGGAGCGGTGCGCCGTCCCGACGTACCACCACCAGGCCGTGGACCGCCTCGGAGAGGGCCTCACGGTCTGCGCGCACGCGGTGGACGGCACGGTGGAGGCGGTCGAACTCCCCGGACCCGGCTGGGCCCTGGGAGTCCAGTGGCACCCGGAGATGGGGGACGACCTGCGGGTCATGCGGGGCCTGATCACTGCGGCGACCTGACCTGCCCGGCGCCCGCACCACGGTTCTTCGCCCCCTCCGCCCCTACCCGTCCCGATTCCGGGGGCTGCCGCCCCCAGCCCCCCTTCGGCCTGGACGGCCTCGTCCTCAATCGCCGGACGGCCGAGATTCAGCCCCTCCGGCGATTGAGGAGCCTGTCCGCTACGCCCCCCGCGTCAGGGACAGCAGGTCGCGGGCCGGGCCCGTGGGGCGGTGGCCCGTCGGCCATACGGCGCGCAGGGCGCGGGTGAGCTGGACGTCGGCGAGCGGGATACCCACCAGCCGGTGGGCCGACAGCTCCTCACCGAGGGCGAGTTCGCTGAGCACGGCGGGCCCCGCGCCGCTCACGGCGGACGCCTTGACCGCCGTCGTCGAGGACAGCTCGATCAGGGGACGGGCGAGCCCACCGAGCGCGGAGTCCAGCACCTGACGCGTGCCCGACCCCTCCTCCCGCAGGATGAGCGGCGTCGCGGCCAGCTCGGCCGCCGCGAGCGGCACCCGCCGCCGCGCCCAGGGGTGCCCGGGCGCCGTCACCACGATGAGCCGGTCGTGCGCGATGACGGTGGCGTCGAGACCGGACGGCACCGAGAGCCCCTCGACGAACCCGAGGTCCGCCTCACCCGACAGAAGCCGCTCGGCCACGGCGGCGGAGTTCCCCGCGAGCAGCGACACGGCCGTGTCGGGACGCTGCGCGCGCAGCGCGATCAGCCAGCCGGGCAGCAGATACTCGGCGATGGTCATGCTCGCGGCGACCCGCAGCCGCGAGTCGCGCCGGTCGCGCAGCGCCTGCGCCCCGGCGTCGAACGCCTCGGCCGCGTCCACCACCCGCCGGGCCCAGTCCGTGACGAGCGCGCCCTCGCGGGTGAGCCGGGAGCCGCGCGGTGACCGGTCCACGAGCGCCACGCCGAGCATCCGCTCCATGGAACGGATACGGCTGCTGGCCGCCGGCTGGGTGATCCCCACCTCCCGCGCCGCACGTCCGAGGCTGCCGAGGCGCGCCACCGCGAGGAGCAGTTCCAGCGCGCCGAGATCGGGCACCCGGTGGGCGATCCCGGCACCGGGCCGGTCCTCGGCGCCGCTACCCATGACGATCCTCAGACCCGCTGCTCATAAACCCAGCTTATGTCGTCATAGGTGCGCACTCCCTGGTGGGGAGTCCGCCGGGGCGCGACCGTGGTGTCATGGTCACCGCAGCCCAGCCCTTGTCCGCCCATCAGGCGGGAACCGTCCCCGACACGAAGACCCCCCGTGTCCCGGGAAACCGCGTCGTCACCGCGGTCCGTCAGCTCGGCCCGAACTGGTACGCCTCCGTGATGGGCACCGCGATCGTGGCCACGGCGGGAGCCGGGCTCCCGGTGGACGTGCCCGGTCTGCGCACCACCTGCACCGTCGTGTGGGCCCTCTCGCTCACCCTGTTGGTGTCGCTGCTGGCCGCCCGCGCGCTGCACTGGGCCCACCACAGCGACCAGGCCCGCGCCCACCTCCTCGACCCGGCCGTGGCCCCGTTCTACGGCTGCCTCTCGATGGCCCTGCTCGCCGTGGGCGGCGGCACGCTGCTGGTCGGCCGGGACTGGATCGGGACACCGGCCGCGGTCGCCGTGGACACCGTGCTGTTCACCGCGGGGACGCTGATCGGGCTCGCCGCCGCCGTGGCCGTCCCGTATCTCATGGTCGTACGGCATCGCATCGAGCCCGGGCAGGCGTCCCCCGTGTGGCTGCTGCCGATCGTCGCCCCCATGGTGTCGGCCGCGCTCGGCCCGCTCCTCGTCCCCCACCTGCCGGCCGGGCAGCCCCGGGAGACCCTGCTCCTCGCCTGTGTCGCGATGTTCGGGATCAGCCTGGTGGCCACCTTCGTGATGCTGCCCATGATCTTCGCGCGGCTCGTCACCTCGGGTCCGCTGCCGCTCGCGCTCACCCCGACGCTGTTCCTGGTGCTCGGCCCGCTGGGCCAGTCGACGACCGCGGTGGGCAAGTTCGCGGACGCCGCCCCCGGTGTGGTGCCCGCCCCCTACGACCAGGGCTTCGCGCTGCTCGCCGTCCTCTACGGCGTCCCCGTGCTGGGCTTCGCGCTGCTGTGGCTCGCGCTGGCCGTCGCCATGACCGTACGGGCCCGCCGCCAGGGCATGGGTTTCGCGATGACCTGGTGGGCCTTCACATTCCCGGTGGGCACCTGTGTCACCGGCGCGGAGGGCCTGGCCCGGCACACGGGCCTGCCCGCCTTCCAGGCACTGGCCGTGGCCCTGTACGTCCTGCTGCTGACCGCCTGGTCGGTGGCCGCGGTCAGGACGGCCCACGGCCTGCTCACGGGCAGGCTGCTCGCCGCCCCCCGGTGAGACGCCGCGGCGGCCCGGCGCCGCCAAAGCGTCTCAACCGCCCACCACGACCCCTGAAGCGCCTAGTGGGCCCGGGGGTTCGTGGAGGCGGACGGTCATCCCCACCGTCACGTCGTCTCCTGCCGAGAGGCCGGCCGGCTTGCGCACGGCCGCCTTGAGCGGCAGCAGATAGCCGCCGTCCCGCGGGAAGAGCGACGTCTGGAAGACGACCTCGCCGATCCGGGCCTCGACCGGGATCACGCCCCAGCCGTAGGTGGCCATCGCGGCCACCTCGCGGACGTCGGCCGACTCCTCGTCCGGCAAGCGGACGAAGTAGTACGGCGACGGCCCGCGCCATTCGATCACCGGGCCGGAAAAGTCGAACTCCATGCGGTCGGTCTCCCTCCACGGGGACGGTCAAGACGGGCGAGGGACCCGGTACGGGCTCCCGTTCGTGTCGCTCCGGACATGGCGGGACCTCCCCTTACGCCGACGACCGTCGCGGACCCGCAGAGTGTGCGCGTACCGCGTGGACGAGGTCAACGTCGGTGATCACGCCCGACCGCGCATCGGCGGAGCGGCGACAGGCCCCGCCGCATGTGCACGGTGACCCGCCCCGTGTCGAGACCGCGGAAGCATGCCGGAGCACACAGATGGGCAGTGTGACGTGTCACAGACAGCACGGCGTCACTGTGGGAACTTCAAGTGCCCTTCCAGCCAGCCCAGTTGGCGAAGGGCTGCGAGGGGGGTGGCCCGCGTGTGGAGAGGATCGAATGCGCTCTTTGGAAGCCCTGACGCTTGATCAGGTGGTCGACACGGCCCGCTATCCCCTGTCCGAACTCACCAGCGCCCCGGGACGGGCCGTGGTCTCCCGCGCCCGGCGCGAGCTGTCCGCGCTCGGCTGCACCGTGCTGCCGGACTTCATCCGCCCGTCGCTGCGCGAGGTGCTGCGGCAGGAGTGCTCGGCCATCGCCCCCCGGGCGCATCACGACGTCGAGACGGTGAACGTCTACAACATCGCGGTGGACACGGCACTGCCGCCGGACCACCCGGGCCGCAGGACCTTCGAGCGGGGCAACGCGTTCGTCGCACGGGACCGCGTCCCCGCGGACTCGCTCATCAGCAGGCTCTACTCCGACACGGTCTTCCGGCGCTTCGTCGCCGACTGCTTCGAACTGCCGGAGCTGCACGAGCTGGCGGACCCGCTCTCCGGGCTGGTCCTCAACGTCGTCGCGCCGGGCATGGAGCACCCCTGGCACTTCGACACCAACGAGTTCACCGTGAGCATGCTCACCCAGCAGGCGCAGGTCGGCGGCGTCTTCGAGTACTGCCCGAACATCCGGACCGCGCGGGACGAGAACTTCGACGACGTCCGGGACGTGCTGGACGGCAGGGGCGAACGGCTGACCCGGCGCCTCCCCCTGCAACCGGGTGACCTGCAACTGTTCAAGGGGCGCTACTCGCTGCACCGGGTGAGCCCGGTGCGCGGCGAGACAGCGCGCCACTCCGCGATCTTCGCCTACAGCGAGCGCCCCGGAGTCGTCGGGAGCGTGGAGCGGACCCGGCAGCTCTTCGGCCGGGTGCTGCCCGAGCACCTGGCGGCCGAGGGCCGTGCCGTCCGCGGCGACCGGCTCCTCGACTAGCGGCAACCCGCAGTCGCCGTAGGCCGTTTCCCCCCGCGCGATCCCACGGAGGAGTAAGCCCTGTGCGTTTCGACGTGACCGGAAAAGTCACACTCGACCACATCTACGACCAGCCCGATCCGCGCACCTATTTCAGCGTGCTGCGCCCGCTCGACTACGACGTTCCACAGCAGGCCAAGCCGTGGTTCGCCAAGATCATCACGGAGTACCGGGAGACCCGGGACGTGGCCGTGCCCAAGGTCCTGGACATCGGCTGCTCGTACGGGATCAACGCCGCGCTGCTGAAGTACGACGCCACCATGGACGAGCTGTACACGCGCTACGGCGACGCGGAGCGCGCGGGTGTGAGCCGCGAGGCCCTGCTGGCCCGCGACCGGGAGCTGGCACGGTCGCGCAGGCCCCCGCAGGCGATCCGCTTCGTCGGCCTCGACACCTCCGCCCCCGCGCTGTCCTACGCCCGCGAGGCCGGTTTCCTCGACGACGTGGTGCACGCCGACCTGGAGCGGCACGAGCCCACGGCGCCACAGCGCGCCAGGCTCTCGGGCACGGACCTGGTGATCTCGACGGGCTGCGTCGGCTACGTCACCGAGCGGACGCTCACGCGCGTCGTCCGGGCGCAGGGCGACCGCCGGCCCTGGATGGCGCACTTCGTGCTGCGGATGTTCCCGTTCGACCCCGTCGAGCGCGCGCTGGCGGATCTGGGCTACCGGACCGTCCGCGTCGACGAGGTCTTCCGACAGCGGCGCTTCGCCTCCGCGCAGGAGCAGGCGCTCGTCCTCGACGGCATGTCGGCCGCGGGGGTGGATCCAGAGGGCCTGGAGACGGAAGGCTGGCTGTACGCACAGCTCTATCTGTCCCGGCCGTACGACATCACGGGTACCGACGAACCGAATCGAGAACAGAGTTGAAATCCAGTCAGGATGCGTCAGGCAACGCGGTCTCCCCTCAGGAGGACAGCCTCCCGCGCGTACCGCTGCCCACCCTGGAGGCGAGCTGCGAGCGGTTCCTCGCCTGGTGCGCGCCGCTGCTGACCGCCGACGAGCGGTCGGCGACCGAGGCGGAGATCGCCGCCTTCCTCAGGCCCGGTGGCCCCGGCCGGGCACTGCACGCCGCGTTGGAGGAGTACGACGCCACCGAGGGCGTGCACAGCTGGCTCGACGTCTTCTGGCCGTACCGGTATCTGGGCCGCCGGGACAGGATCGCCCTGAACGCCAACTTCTTCTTCCTGTTCCGCGACTCCGACCAGGCACAGGTGGAGCGGGCGGCCGGTCTCGTCGCCGGGGCCCTCAACCACAAGCGCCGGCTCGACCAGGGACTGGTCCCGCCGCTCGTGCAGCGCGGAACACCCCAGTCGATGGTGCAGAACCAGTTCCTGTTCTCCACCACCCGGATCCCCGGCGCACGGCAGGACACCGTCCGCGCCCCCTACACCGAGGAGTGGCCCGGCCCGTCCGAGGCCCGGCACATCGTGGTGTTCTTCCGGGGCGGCATGTTCCGGCTGGACGTGCTGGGCCCCGACGGTGTCCCGCACGGCCTGGAGGACATCGAGGCGGGGCTGCGCGCCGTGATGAAGGCCGCCCCGGCCGGCGCGGACACCTCGGTGGGCCACCTCACCACCATGGCCCGCGCGGAGTGGGCGGCCGCCCGCGAGTCCCTGCTCGCCTGCCACCCGGGCAACGCCGCCGCCCTCGACGACGTCGAGACCGCGCTGTTCTGCGTCGCCCTTGAGGACTTCGCACCTGCCGACGTCCAGGACGCCTGTGACCAGCTGCTGTACGGCGACCGCGGCAACCGCTGGTTCGACAAGGCCGTGACCTTCGTCGTCTTCGCCGACGGTCGGGCCGGCATCAACGTCGAGCACTGCGAGCTGGACGGGACGACGATCCTCAGCTTCACCGACGCCCTGCTCGACACCCCCGCCGAGGAGCAGTCCCGGCAGTCCGGGGCCCGCCCCCAGGGGCTGCCGGCGCTGGAACCGATCGTGTTCGAACTGGACGACGCGCTGCGGGAGCGGGCGCGCTCCGCCGCCGAGGCGTTCGCGGCGTACGGGGAGAACACCGCGACCGGCACCGTGTCGTTCACGGACTTCGGGAGCCGCGCGGCCAAGGCGCTGGGGGTCTCGCCCGACGCGTTCGTCCAGGCCGCGTACCAGCTCGCGCACCAGCGCGCCAAGGGACACCTGGGCGCCACGTACGAGTCGATCGCCACCCGGCAGTACCGGCACGGCCGGACCGAGGCGATGCGTGTCGTCACCCCCGAGATGGTCGCCTTCGTCGCGGCGATGGAGGACCCGGCGGCGGACGCGGACACCCGGCGCACCGCGTTCCGGGCGGCCACGCAGGCCCATGTGGCGCGCGCGAAGGCGTGCCAGTCCGGGCAGGCGCCTGAGCAGCACCTGTGGGAGCTGGAGCTGATCCAGCGCCGCCGGGGGGCCGAGCTCGGGGTGACCGAGCAGCCCGCGCTGTACCGGACGCCGGGCTGGCTGACCATGCGGGACGACTATCTGAGCACGAGTTCGGCGCCGTCCGTGAACATCCAGTACTTCGGCTTCGGGTCGACCAGCAGCCAGTGCATCGGCATCGCCTATGTGCTGCTTCCCGAGCGCTTCAACCTCTACCTGAGCACGCCGCTGGCGGTCGCCGCGCAGATGCGGACGTTCGCCGACCGGCTCCGGGAGGCGATGGACGAGCTCCGGGAACTGCTGGTGTCCGAGCGGCCCGGGGCCTGACCGGAAGCCGGACCCGGAACCCCTCGGGGAACACCGAGCGCCGACCGGGCGACCAGGGCCTCCCGGCCGCCCGGTCAGCGCTCGGCCGCCCGGTCAGCGGTCGGCAGTCAGCGATCAGCGGTCGGCCGCTCGCAGGGCCCGGTCGAGCAGGGTCCTGGCTCCGGCGAGCGACGGGCCGTACCAGGTCAGCAGGCGGCCGTCGACGAGGGCGCAGGGCAGGCCGGGAAAGGCCTCGGGGCCGTCGTCGGCGGTGAAGCGGTACGGCTCGTCGGGGAGCACCACCAGGTCGGCGCCCGCCGCGTTCAGTTCGGCGACGGGGACACGGGGGTAGCGGTCCTCGTGGTGCGCGTAGGCGTTGTCGACGCCCAGCCGCGCCAGGACGTCCCCCGCGAAGGTGTCCCGGCCCAGCACCATCCATGGCCGCCGCCACACGGGCACGATCGCCGTCCTGCGGGGGCCCGGAGCGGGCGGCCCGGCCCACGCGGCCTCCGCTTCGTCCAGCCAGCGCGGACGGCCGCGCGCGCCGCAGGCCAGGAGCACCCGGTCCAGTTCGCGGAGGGCTCCCGGTACGTCCCGGACCTCGGTGACCAGCACCTCGATCCCGGCCGCGCGCAGGCCGGCCAGGTCGGCCGCGCGGTTCTCCTCCTCGTTGGCGACGACGAGATCGGGCGCGAGGCGTACGACGGCGTCCACGTCGGGGTTCTTGGTGCCCCCGACGCGGGTGACGTCCAGGTCCGCCGGGTGGCTGCACCAGTCGGTCGCGCCCGCCAGGGCGCCGGGCACGGTCACCGCCACGGCCTCCGTCAGCGAGGGCACGAGGGACACCACCCGCATATCCGTCCGCCTCTCCGACGCCGTTCCCTTGCCCGCCATCCTCTCGCGCGCGGGGGCGGGACGCCCGTCGCCCGTACGCCTCAGCGCTTGCCGAAGGTGTGGGGGTCCTCCACGGCGTCGATGTGGTCGGCGACCTCGACGACCACCACCCGGGTGTCCGGGACGGTGGCGCGCCAGCGGTGGCGGACGCCGCCGGACAGATAGAGCGTGTCGCCCCGGCCGAGGCGATGGGCCCGGCCCTCCGCCTCGACCTCGACCCCGCCGTCGGCGACGTACATCAACTTGTCGTTGCGGTGCTGGAGTTCGCGGGCCTCTTCGTGCTCGCCGGTGAACTCGGTGGCGTGCAGCTGGTGGTGACCGCGCACCAGGGGGCGGGCCTGGGCCTCGGGAGTGAACTCGGCCCCGGCGTCGGCGCGCACGACGTCGACGCTGCACGCCGGGTCGGCGGCGGCGAGCAGGTCGGCGGCCGTGGTGCCGAGGGCGTCGGCGACCCGCTCAAGGGAGCTTCTGCTGGGCCGCGCCCGCTCGTTCTCCACCTGGCTGAGAAAGGGCACCGACAGACCGCTGCGCTCGGCCACGACGGCGAGGGTCAGGCGCAGTGCGCGGCGCCGTCGCCGCACGGCGGCGCCCACCCGAAGAGGTTGTTCTTTGTGGTCGCCCATCGCTCCGGCTCCCTCCCTCGCGTCGTCGGTCCACGAACCGTCCGGATTTCCGGTCCGCTGGTTCTGTTGAGTTGTTTGCACCCTACGCATGTTCGGCAAACCGTTTCATGGAGCCGTCACATCGCTGTCACTTCGAGGGAGAGTGAGGGTTACAGTTCGCGCCACCGCGCGAGCCCTCGTGCGCCCGGCGCCGCCACCCCCTCGTACCGGGGCGAAAGGGCCGATCACGAGGGCGGGAGCCTCGCCCGGACGCTTCGGCGTCTCGATGATGACCCGAAGTCCGCCTGACCGGTGCGCAGTTGGCGCATCGCGTCACGCCGGGGCGCACGGCGGTGGCCGCGTTCGGGGGATCCCGCGCGCACGGGGCTGGTGTGCGCCGGGCCGGCGGCCCGCCCGCGGCGGGGGCCGGTGGGACGCGACCGCGGGCGACGGCCCGGGCCGGGACCGCGCCCGTGCGGGCGGGGCCGCCGGCCGCGCCACGGTTTTGTCCGGAACTCTCCCGTACGCCAGTACGCGGCCGGGCGCTTCCTCGCCCGTGTGTGCGGTCCGGCGCGCACGCGTACGGACGGGCGGCCGGGGGGCGCGGCTCCGGGGACGCGGCGAGGGGTGGTCCTGGTCGTCCGGGTCACATCGACCCTGACGACAAGGACCACCCCTCGGAGTGAACCGTCTGCCGCGCGACGGCGGCCCGCCCGTCAGCTCGCGGTCATGCGGCGCACCACGTCCGGGTGCTCCTTGGCCCACGCGGCGACGGCTTCCTCCTCGTGGCCCTGCCCGTGCCGCCTGATCTCGCTCTCCAGGCCGCCGAGTTCGGACTCGCTCATCCTGAACTTCCTGATCCACTCGGTGAGCTTCGGGTACCGGCCGGGGAACTCCTTGCCGGCGATGGTCCGGATCGTGTTGCCCTCGCCGAACAGCTTCCTGTCGTCGGTGAGCTTGGTGAGCCTGTACTGGCTGTACGCCCAGTGCGGCGACCACAGGACGACCGCGACCGGCTCCTTCTTGGCGTACGCGCGCTTCAGCTCGGCCAGCATCGCGGGCGTGGAGCCGTCGACGACCTCGTACTCCTTGTCCAGGCCGTAGCCCGGAAGCACCTTCTTCTTGAGGAGGTTCATCTCACCGGTGCCCGGCTCGATGCCGATGATCTTCCCGCCGAAGGTCTTCGCCTTGCCCTTGAGGTCGGCGAGGGACTTGACGTCCTTCACGTACGAGGGGACCGCGATCTCCAGGGAGGTCGGGCTGTACCAGCTGCCGAGGTCGCGAAGGTCGTTCTTGTGCTGGTCCCAGTAGTTGGACTGGGCGTGCGGCAGCCAGGCGTCGAAGTTGAGGTCGAGGTCGCCCGAGGCCAGACCGGTGTAGACCGGGCCGACGTCCATCTGCTTGAGGTTGACCGTGTAGCCGCGCCGTGCCAGCGCGTTCTTCCAGAGGTAGGTGACGGCGACGTCCTCGTCCCAGGGGAACCAGGCGACGTCCAGCGGGCGCTCGGCCTCGGCCGGTGCGGCGGCGGAGTCCTCGACGGGGGCCAGGTCGCCGACGACCGAGGGGTTCTTCTTCAGCCAGGCGCGCACGGCGTCCTGCTGCCTGCCCTTGCCCGCCTTGTTGATCTCGGCTTCGAGACCGGTGAGTTGCTTCTCGGACATCCGGAAGTCCTTCAGCCACTTGCCGACGACCGGGTCGTCCTGCGCGAAGCCCTTGCGGGACAGCGTGTGCACCCCGTCGCCCTTGCCCCAGGCGCCCTTGGGGTCGTTGAGCTTCTTCAGCTTGTACTCGCTGTAGGCCCAGTGCGGCGACCAGAGGGTGGCGACGATCGGCTGCTTCTTGGCGTACGCGCGCTTCAGCTCGGCCAGCATCGCGGGCGTGGAGCTGTCGACGACCTTGTACTCCTTGTCGAGCCCGTACGCCTTGAGCACCTTGCTCTTGAGCAGGCCCATCATGCCGGCGCTGGGCTCGATGCCGGTGATCCGGCCGCCGAACTTCGCCGACTGCCCCTTGAGGTCGTCCAGGGAGTCGATGCCCTTCATGTACGCGGGCACGGAGAGCTCCAGGGACGTCGGGCCGTACCAGGAGCCCAGGTCGTCGAGCTGCTTGCCGTACTTCTTCCAGTACTCGGCGTGCGTGGTCGGCAGCCAGGAGTCGGTCTCGAAGTCGACGTCCCCCTGGGCGAGCGAGGTGTAGAGCGGGCCGGCGTCGAACTGCCTGACGTCCACCTGATAGCCGCGCCGTTCCAGGATCTCCTTCCAGAGGAAGGTGGAGGCGACGCCCTCGTCCCAGGGGATGTAGCCGATGGTGATCTTCTTGCCCTGTCCGACGTCCTGGCCGTCGGCCGCGGTGGCGGGCGTGCCCGCGCCGCCGAACAGGCCCATGCCGCCCGCGACCAGGGCCAGGACGACGACTCCGACCAGGGCGACCGCGGGACGGGGCCGGTACGACCAGATCCTCAGGCCCTGTGCGGCCCGTGCCCGGGCGGCGGCACGCCGGCCGAGCGGGGAGACCTGGGTGCCGAGCGCGCCGGTCATGCGGTCGAGGTAGATCGCGAGGATGACGATGGCGACGCCGGCCTCGGAGCCGAGGCCCACGTTCAGCTGGCCGATGGCCTCGTTGACGTCGCCGCCGAGACCGCCGGTGCCGACCATGCCGGCGATGGCGGCCATGGAGAGGCCCAGCATGATCACCTGGTTGACGCCGGCCATGACGGTGGGCAGGGCGAGCGGCAGCTGGATGCGCAGCAGGGTGGCGCGCGGGGTGGTGCCGAACGCGTCCGCGGCCTCGACCAGTTCCTTGTCGACCTGGCGGATGCCCAGTTCGGTCATGCGGACGCCGGGGGCCAGCGCGAAGATCAGGGTGGCGACGATGCCGGCGGGGGCACCGGTGCCGAAGAACAGGATCGCCGGGATGAGGTAGATCATCGCGGGCAGCGTCTGCATGAAGTCGAGGACCGGCCGGACGATGCCGCTGACCCGGTCGGAGCGGGCAGCCCAGATGCCCACGGGGACGGACACGACCAAGGCGATCAGGGTCGCGACGAGGACCAGGGACAGGGTCGTCATCGCGTCCTCCCACAGCCCGAGGGAGTCGATGAAGGCGAATCCGGCGAAGGTGAGGACGCCCGCGGAGGTGCCGCGCAGCCAGAACGCGACGACGGCGAGGATGCCGGCGAGGAGCAGCGGCTGGGGCGCCTGGAGGACCGCGTCGATGCCGTCGTAGGTGCCGGAGAAGACGGTCTTGAGGAAGTCGAAGAGCCAGGCCATGTGGTTGAGCAGCCAGTCGACCGCGCTGTTGACCCAGTCGCCGAAGGGGATCCTAGGCATGCGCCTTCACCCCCTTGTCCCGTCCGCCGGGACGGTCCGCGGGGGCGATCCGCTCGTCGCCGAGGAAGCCGAGGAGCCGCTGCCACGGGACGACGCCGACGAGGGCGTGCTTCTCGTCGAGGACGGCGACCGGGTGCGGGAGGCGGGCGCTCATGGCGCACAGGTCCACGAAGGGGGTGTCGGGCCTGGCCTTCTCGCAGGCGCAGTCGGCCTCGTCGCCGCGCACGTCCGTGTCCATGACGGCGCCGGCGGTCAGCACCCGCGAGCGGTCGACGTCCTGGGTGAAGGAGGCGACGTAGTCGTCGGCGGGCCGGACGAGGATGTCCTCGGCGGTGCCGGTCTGGACGATGCGGCCGTCGCGCATGACGGCGATGCGGTCGCCGAGGCGCATGGCCTCGTTGAGGTCGTGCGTGATGAAGACGATGGTCTTCTCCAGCTTTTTCTGGAGCTCGATCAGCTGGTCCTGCATGTCGCGGCGGATCAGCGGGTCGAGCGCGCTGAACGACTCGTCCATGAGCAGCAGGTCGGCGTCGGTGGCGAGCGCGCGGGCGAGGCCCACCCGCTGCTGCATGCCGCCCGAGAGTTCGTCGGGCCAGGACTTCTCCCAGCCGGCGAGTCCGGCCAGTTCGAGGGCGGTGGCCGCCCGTTCCCGGCGCTCGGCGGCCGGTACGCCCTGGACCTCGAGGCCGTACCCGGCGTTCTCCAGCACGCTGCGGTGCGGGAACAGCGCGAAGTGCTGGAACACCATGCTGATCTTGCGGGAACGGACCTCGCGCAGTTCGCGCGCGCTGAGCGCGGTGAGGTCCTGGCCGTCGAAGCGCACGTGTCCCGCGGTGGGCTCCAGCAGTCCGTTGAGCATGCGCAGCAGCGTGGACTTGCCGGATCCGGACAGGCCCATGACGACGAAGATCTGCCCCGGCTCCACCGTGAAGGACGCGTCGATCACGGCGGCCGTGGTGCCGTCGGAGCGCAGTTCCTCACGGTCGGCCCCCTGGCGGAGCCGCTCCACGGCTTCTTCCGATCGTCTTCCGAACACCTTGTACAGATGGTCGGCCTCAAGCCTGGATGACACAGGTGCCTCTCGTCGGGGCAGGGGAACACGCTGGACGCGCGGTTCAGGTGGTCCCGGCTGCCGGTGACGGTTGAATACGTTCAATATGCAACCGAGTTCGTTCAGAGGCCGCGCCTGCCCCCGCTTACACGGAGCAAACACGGGAGTGGTCCAGGTCACTGTCAGTGGCGTACGGCATGATGCGGAGCGTGACAGCTCAGACGCGACGACTCATGCTCCTCGACACCGCCTCGCTGTACTTCCGCGCCTATTTCGGTGTGCCGGAATCCGTGAAGGCGCCGGACGGCACGCCGGTGAACGCGGTGCGCGGGCTGCTGGAGTTCATCGACCGCCTGGTCAAGGACCACCGGCCGGACGATCTGGTGGCCTGCATGGACGCGGACTGGCGCCCGCAGTGGCGGGTCGACCTGATCCCGTCGTACAAGGCGCACCGGGTCGCGACGCCGACCGAGACCGGCCCGGACGAGGAGGAGGTGCCGGACACGCTCTCCCCGCAGGTGCCCGTCATCGAGGAGGTCCTGGACGCGCTGGGCATCGCGCGCGTGGGAGTCGCCGGGTACGAGGCGGACGACGTGATCGGCACGTTCACCGGACGGGCGAGCGGCCCGGTCGACATCGTCACCGGCGACCGCGACCTGTATCAACTCGTCGACGACGAGCGGGGGGTGCGCGTGCTGTACCCCCTCAAGGGCGTCGGCACGCTCCAGCTGACCGACGAGGCCTGGCTGCGCGAGAAGTACGGCGTCGACGGTCCCGGGTACGCGGATCTGGCGCTGCTGCGCGGCGACCCGAGCGACGGGCTGCCGGGGGTGCCGGGCATCGGGGAGAAGACGGCCGCCAAGCTGCTGGCCGAGTTCGGCGACCTGGCCGGGATCATGGCCGCCGTCGAGGACCCCAAGGCGAAGCTGACCCCCTCGCAGCGCAAGCGACTGGACGAGTCCCGCCCGTACATCGCCGTGGCGCCGACGGTCGTCAAGGTGGCGGGGGACGTACCGCTCCCCGCGGTGGACACGGCACTGCCGCACGCCCCGCGCCATCCCGCCGCACTGGACGAGCTCGCCGGGCGCTGGGGTCTGGGCGGCTCGCTGAACCGTCTGCTCGCGACCCTGGAGGCATAGTTGAACACTTCTGGCGTGACCGATACCGGTTCGTGCATGGTTACTGCACACGAAGAGGTGCTAACTTAGGTAAGCCTAACCATGTGAACAGGAGGCAGTCATGGCAGAGCGCCCGGAACGCAAGCCCCGGAAGCCCCACTCCGCGATGGTCGTGCGGACCGAGCGGCTGACCCCTCACATGCAGCGCGTGGTGCTGGGGGGCGACACTCTCGCGGACTTCGCCACGAGCGGCAGAACCGACCACTATGTGAAGCTGCTGTTCGGGCCGCCGGGTGTCACGTATCCCGAGCCCTTCGACCTGGAGCGCGTCCGCGAGGAGTTCCCGCGCGAGCAGTGGCCGGTGACGCGGACGTACACGGTGCGCGCCTGGGACGCCGAGACGCGTGAGCTGACCCTGGACTTCGTGGTGCACGGGGACGAGGGGCTCGCGGGACCGTGGGCCCTTCGGGCGCGGCCGGGCGAGGTCGTGCGGTTCATGGGCCCCGGTGGCGCGTACGCCCCCGACACGGATGCCGACTGGCATCTGCTCGCCGGTGACGAGAGCGCGCTGCCCGCCATCGCCGCCGCGCTGGAGTCACTGCCCGACGCCGCCACCGTCCGCGCCTTCGTCGAGGTCTCCGGACCCGAGGAGGAGCAGAAGATCGACTCCGACGCGGAGATCGTCTGGCTGCACCGCGGCGACCGGCCCATCGGCGCCGCCCTGGTGGAGGCCGTACGGGCCCTGGAGTTCCCGGAGGGCCGGGTGCACGCGTTCGTGCACGGCGAGGCCGGCTTCGTGAAGGAACTGCGGGCCCTGCTGCGGGTCGAGCACCGGATTCCGCGCGAGGACCTGTCGATCTCGGGTTACTGGCGCCTCGGCCACAACGAGGACGGCTGGCAGGCCGCCAAGCGCGACTGGAACGCCCGGGTGGAGGCGGAGCAGGAGACCTCGGCCTGAGGCCGGATCCTCGACGCCCCGCACCTCGTCAGGAGGCGGACCCGCATGACGCGGGCCCGCCTCCTGACGTCTGTAAGGGTTCCGTGCGCAGGGGCTACACCGAGCGCTGGTACGACCTGAAGGTGCGGATCGACAGCCAGACCGCCGCCACCGCGAGCGCGAGCAGGCCTCCCGTCCGGCCGAGGACGCCACCCCAGTCCGGGTGCGCCGACATCGCCGAACGGCCCGCGACCATGGCCCAGTCGAGCGGGTTGAAGCCGGCAACGTGCCGGATCCAGTCCGGCATCCGGGAGGGTGCCATGAAGGCGCTGGAGAGGAAGGTCAGCGGCAGCAGCAGGAAGGTGTTGATCCCGATGATCGACTCCCGCTCCCGGACCAGCATGCCCAGCGCGTTGGACAGCGCGCCGAACACCGTGCCGAGCAGCACCGAGGCGAGGACCAGGATCGCCACACCGCCCGCGCCGCCGGGGTACTCGGCACCCCCGGCCAGCCCGAGCAGGACGATGACGACGGACTGGAGGGCGGTGATCAGGCCGTTGTTGACGACGTTGCCGTTCATCAGCGCCGCCCGGCTGACCGGGGTGGTGAGGAACCGGTCGAGGGTGCCCCGCTGGATCTCCTCCAACGTGCCCATGCCGGCCCACATGTTGGAGCTGAGGGCGCTCATCACGACCACCCCCGGCACCAGGTAGTCGAGGTACGAACCGGTGCCGAAACCGCCGAGCTCGACGACCTGCTTGAAGAGACCGCCGAACAGGAACAGCCAGATCACCGGCTGGATGAGGGTGATGATCGCGTAGGCGGGCTGACGGGCGAACACCATCAGCTGGCGCTGCGTCATGTACCAGGTCTGGGAGACGGCCGCGCTCATCGGGCACCTCCGGCGAGGACGAGGGAACCGGCGTCGTCCGATCCGGCTTCCGAGTAACGGCGGCCCGCGTAGCGGAGGTAGACGTCGTCGAGCGAGGGGCGGGCCACGGTCGCGGACACGACCCGGGCCCCGGCCCGCTCCAGCGCGCCGAGCAGCACGGGCACGGTGGCTCCGCCGTCGTCGGCGCGGACGCTGATCCGCCGTCCGTCGAACAGGACCTGGTGCACGCCGGGCAGATTCCCGAGGGCGCCCTCAAGGAGCGTACGTCCGGCGTCGCCGACCGCCTCGGCCAGTTCCACATGGACGGCGTCGCCGCGGAGTTCGCCCTTGAGCTCGTCCGGGGTGCCCTCGACGACGACCCGTCCGCGGTCGACGATGGCGACGCGCTCGGCGAGCCGGTCGGCCTCCTCCAGATGGTGCGTGGTGAGCAGGATGGTCAGGCCGTCGTCGCCGGCGAGCCTCGCGATCTCGTCCCACATCGCGGTGCGGGCCTCGGGGTCGAGTCCGGTGGTGGGTTCGTCGAGGAAGAGCACCTCGGGACGGTGGACCAGACCGAGGGCCACGTCCAGACGCCGCCGCATGCCGCCCGAGTACCCCTTGACCGGGCGCCGCGCGGCCTCGCTGAGGGCGAACCGCTCCAGGAGTTCGTCGGCCCGGCGGTCCAGGGCCGCGCCCCTGAGGCCGTGGAGCCTGCCCTGGAGGCGGAGGTTCTCCCGGCCGGTCGCCACCGGGTCGGCGCCCGAGTTCTGGGCGACCACGCCGATCGCGCGCCGCACCCGGTCCGGGTGGCGCAGCACGTCGTGGCCCGCGACGGTGGCGGTGCCCGAGTCGGGGCGGGCCAGGGTGGTGAGGATCTTGACGGTGGTGGACTTGCCGGCGCCGTTCGGGCCGAGGAGGCCGAAGACGGTGCCCTGTCCGACGGTGATGTCCATGCCGCTGAGCGCGGTGACGTCACCGGAGTACGTCTTGATCAGCTGACGCGCCTCGACCGCGGGCGCACGTGTGTCCGTCATGACGACTGCTCTCCCAAGTGAGCGGATGCCCGGCCGGAGCCGGGTGATCTCGGATTCCCGGGTGGTTCCGGGTGGTTGCCGGGCCGCCCGACGTGAAGCCGAGTGGTCCCGGGTGACTGCCGGGCCGCTCGGCGTGAAGCCGTTCGGTCCCGGGTGGCCGAGCCGCCCGGCCGAGGCCGGGTGATCTCGGTGATCGCCGATCCGATCCGCGTGAGGAGCGCCGGGCTATCCTGGGTGTGCCGCACCTCGATCGCCTGGAGCCGCCGCACGGCGGATTCGGTTCGGGGTTCGAGACCCTGGCGGGACTGCTCCAACAGTCCTGCCGGGGTCTGTTCTCCGGGGTCACGTGTCGAAGGCGCGCTCCTCCAGTTCCTGGAATTCGGGCGGGATCTCCCCCGTCTCGTGGAACGTCCGCCACGCCTCGACGCCGGGCAGCGTGCCGTCCCCGAGTTCCGCGAGGAACCCCCGGACCCAGGCCGCCTGCGCCTCGATCATGTGCAGTTGGTACTCGGTCTCCACCAGGAAGAGCCGGGGCAGCGTCTCGTACAGCTTCGTCAGGCCGCCGCGGGCGCTCGCGGCCTGCACCTCAAGGGAGTTGAGCCGCTCCGCGAGGAGCCGTGCGACCTCGTCCGGAGGCAGGACCCCCATCAGCGACAGCGCGGTCTCGAAGATCGGGTACTCCCGCGCGGGGACGGCCATCAGGTCGGAGAGCCATTCGGTCGTCTCCTCGCGCCCGGCCTCGGTGATGCCGTAGATCGTGCGCTCCGGACGGTTGCCCTGCCGCTCGACGTCGGTGACCTCGACGAAGCCGTGCCGCTCCAGGTTCTGCACGACCGTGTACAGCGATCCGTAGTTGATCTTCGTGCTGGTGTCCTTGCCCTGGCGGCGCAGCGTCCGGGCGATCTCGTACGGATGCATCGGCTTCTGCCAGAGCGTCGTCATGACGGCGAGCGCCAGCGGGTTGTTCAGCTTGCGCCGCTTCATCGACGTCACCCTTCCCACCTCGCCCCCGAATATCCGTAACCGAACATATCGCGTGTCGGCGCAACGCGTCAATGGACACGATGTATCGCGTTCGGAAGGGCACGACGGACCCCGGAGGGCGGCCGGGCACGCGCGGGCCGCACCCACGTGAGGAATTGGGCCCGTCGCCGATACGGCCGCGTCACGCGGGCGAAACAGGGTCTCCCTAATTTCTGTCACCCGACAGGAATCCCGATCGCCCTTCGCGCCGAAGGCAGGTGCCGCCGTGACCACCACCGCCCCCTCCGACGTACGTCCCGATCCGCCCGCGTCCCCGGACGACCGTTCCCTGACCGAGTTCGGCTACCGCCAGGAACTGCACCGCAGCCTCGGCCGGTACGCCTCGTTCGCCGCCGGGTTCTCGTTCATCTCCGTCCTCACCACCGTCTTCCAGTTCTTCGCCTTCGGGTACGCGTTCGGCGGCCCGGTCTTCTTCTGGACCTGGCCCGCCGTGTTCGCCGGCCAGCTCGCGGTCGCCGCGTGCTTCGCGGAACTGGCCGCGCGCTATCCGATCTCCGGGGCGATCTACCAGTGGTCCTCACGCCTGTCGACCCCCGCCTTCGGCTGGTTCGCCGGCTGGATCATGGTGATCGGACAGATCGTGGTGGTCGCGGCGGCCGCGCTCGCCCTCCAGATGGTGCTCCCCGCGATCTGGTCGGGCTTCCAGCTGATCGGCCACGACCCGGCCCCGACCAGCGCCGACGGAGCGGCCAACGCGGCCGTCCTCGGCGTGGTCCTGCTCGTCCTGACCACCGTGGTCAACGTCCTCGACAACCGCGTGATGTCCGTGGTCAACCGGATCGGCGTCACCGCCGAGATCATCGGTGCCGTGCTGATCGCCGTGCTGCTTTTCACCCACTCCGAGCGCTCCCCCGGCATCACCTTCCACACGGGCCAGGGCGGCGGAACCGGCCTGTTCGGGGCACTGATGGTGGGCTCGTTCATGGCCGCGTACGTGATGATCGGCTTCGACAGCGCCGGGGAGATGAGCGAGGAGACCCATCACCCGAGGCGCACCGCACCCCGGACGATCCTCACCGCGCTCGGCGCCGCGGGACTGCTCGGCGGGCTGATCGTGCTCGGCGGACTGCTCGCGGCCCCGAGCCTGACCGACGGCCGGCTGGGCGTCGACGGACTGAGCTACGTCCTGACCAGCAGCCTCGGCGACGGCGTGGGCCGGGCGCTGCTCGCCGACGTGGTGGTGGCCGTCGCGGTGGCGACCCTGGCGATCCAGACCGCCGCGAGCCGCATGCTCTTCTCGATGGCCCGCGACGGCCGGCTCCCCTTCTCCGGACGGCTCGCGAAGGTCGACCCGAGGACCGGCATGCCGGGCGCTCCCGCCCTGGTCGTCGGCGTCCTCGCGGCCGCGCTGCTGCTGCTGAACTTCGCCTCCCCCGACGCGTTCCTGGCCATCGGGACCACCTGCATCGTGATGCTGTACCTCGCGTACGCGATGGTCACCGGGCCGCTGCTGGTGCGCCGGCTGCGCGGGCGGTTCACGGCGGAGGGCACCGACGAGAGCGGCGCCCCGCTCTTCTCCCTGGGCCGCTGGGGCGTCCCCGTCAACGCGCTGGCCCTCGTCTACGGCCTGTTCATGACGGTCAACCTGGCCTGGCCGCGGGCCGCGGTGTACGACCCCGCGGGCGGGCACTGGTACTTCCGCTGGTTCACCCTGCTGTTCCTGGCCGCGACGCTGGTGGCGGGCGCGGGGTACCGGGTGTTCACGGCGCGGGCCGCGCGGGAGCCCGCGTCCGGGGCCTCGTACGCTTGAGCGCGTGAGACGCAAGCCCAGGATCCCGCCGGCTCCCCTCCCGCAGCGCCACGGGGTGGACCCCGTACGGATCAGACTGCCGCGCGAGGGGAGCTGGGCCACCGCCCGCGCCTACCTGGTGGACCGGCTCGCGGCGGGCGACGGAGTCATCGACACGATGATCGGCGAGGGGCTGATCGTCCACGAGGACGGCCGGCCCCTGACCGCCGAGGCCGCCTACGCGCCGGGGATGTTCCTGTGGTTCCACCGCGAACTCCCCGACGAGGAGCCGGTGCCGTTCCCGCTCGACGTGGTGTACCGCGACGATCACATCGTCGTCGCCGACAAGCCGCACTTCCTGGCCACCACCCCGCGCGGCAGCCATGTCGCCGAGACGGCCCTTGCCCGGCTGCGCCGGGACCTCGGCCTGCCGGACCTGGGCGCGGCACACCGGCTCGACCGGCTGACCGCCGGACTCGTGCTGTTCACCGTGCGGCCCGGGGAACGCGGCGCGTACCAGTCGCTGTTCCGCGACCGGCTGATCGGCAAGGAGTACGAGGCCGTGGCGCCGTACGAGCCGGGTCTGTCCCTGCCGCGCACGGTGAGCAGCCGCATCCTCAAGGAACGCGGGGTGATGGCCGCTCAGGAGGTGGCGGGAGAGCCGAACGCGGTCACGGGAGTCGAACTGGCCGAGCGCCGGGACGGTCTGGGGCGCTACCGGCTGACGCCCCGGACCGGGCAGACCCATCAGCTCCGGGTCCACATGAGCGCGCTGGGCGTGCCCATCCTCGGCGATCCGCTGTATCCGGTGGTGACCGGTCCCGTCCCGGCCGGGGACTTCCGGCGTCCGCTCCAACTGCTCGCGCGGACGCTGGAGTTCACCGATCCGGTGACCGGAAGGGCCCACCGGTTCGTCAGCGGGCGGACGCTGGAGGCGTGGACCTCGTACGACGACTGGTCGGTCCGGGGCGCCGGGGATCAGTAGCCGCGCCACCACCGCAGCAGGCGCTGCCAGGCGCCCGGCCCGCGGGCGGGTTCGGGGGCGGCGGCCGGGGCGGGCCCGGGGACCGGCGGCCGGGCCGCGGGCATGGCCGGTGCGGTGCTCCCGGTGGTCACCTGCCAGTGCGACCGCTGGGCGGGCAGGGCGCGTACGGACGGCTTCTGGGTGACCTCCTGCGTCGGCTTGGGCTCGAACCGCACGGGCAGATCGACGAGGTGGCGCGAGGACATGGTGCTGCGCCAGCGCAGATCGCTCTCGTCGCAGTCGAGTTCGACGTCCGGCAGCCGCAACAGCAGGGCGTCGACGCCGACATCGGCGATGGCACGGCCGATGTCCTGCCCCGGGCACTCGTGCGGACCGCCGCCGAAGGCGAGGTGGGAGCGGTTGCCCTGCATGCTCGCGGCCAGGTCGGGGCGGATGCGGGGGTCGACGTTGCCGGGCGCGATCCCGAACAGCAGCCCGTCGCCCTTGCGGATGCGCCGGCCGCCCAGTTCCGTCTCCTGCTTGGCGAAGTAGCCGAGGACGGCGCTGAACGGCGGCTCGTTCCACAGGGACTGCTCGACCGCCTCGGGCACCGTCATCTGCCCGCCGTTGAGCTGGGCCCGGAAGCGCGGATCGGTGAGCAGCATGCGCAGCACGTTGGCGATGAGGTTGGCGGTGGCCTCGTAGGCCGCGAGCAGGACGAGCCGCAGGTGCTGGGCCACCTCGTCGTCGGTGAGCCGGGCCGGGTGGTTGATGAGATGGCTGGTGAAGTCGTCCTCGGGCTCGGCGCGGCGCCGCAGGGTGTGCTGGGTCAGCACACCCATGACGTACTCGTTGCTGGCGATGGCGGTGTCGGTGCCCTTGAGCAGGTCACGGGTGGCGTGCACCATGCGGTCGTTGTAGTCCTCGGGCATGCCGATGATCTCGCAGAGCACGGACATCGGCAGGTGCTCGGCGAACTGTCCGACCAGATCGGCCTTGCCGAGCGGGCAGAACGCGTTGACGAGCCGCTGGGTCGCCCGGTTGATGTAGCGCCGCAGACTGCGGAAGTCGATGGTGGACATGGCGCCGGTGACCGCGCCGCGCAGCCTGAGGTGCTCGTCGCCCTCGGCGTGGGAGCAGATGGGCTGCCAGGCGATGTGGGGGGCGAGCGGATGGTCGGCTCCGGCCGTGCCGTCCTGGACGGCGGTCCACAGCCGGCTGTCGCGCGCGTAGTGCGCGGGAGTGCTGACCATGTGCAGGTTCTCGGCGTGGCCGAGCACCACCCAGATCGGTACGTCGTTGTGGAGCAGCACGGGCGCGACGGCGCCGTGTTCGGCCCGCAGCTTCTCGTACAGCGCGCCCAGGTCCTCCGCCTCGGGGCCGTGGAGGCGGCGCAGTCCGCCCGGGCCGACCCCGGGTCCCATGGCGTGGGCGGGGCAGCCGGGCGGGGGGCCGAACGCGGGGTCCTCGGTACCGGCGGGGGAATGGGATTCGGTCGTCACAATGATCGCTCCGAAGCTCAAATACGTTCTATGGATTGGTAGTTGGCGTACGGATGCTGTCCTCACCGTACGGTGTTCAGCTGTGCGCCGACGTCATCGCCAGGGAGTGCAGGAACCGCATCAGGGTCATCAGGGTGTCCCGGCTCGACGCCCTGCGGCGGGCGTCGCACTGCACGATCGGGATCTCCTCGGCGAGGTCGAGCGCGGCCCGCAGATCCTCGACCGGGTACCGGGGGGCGTCGGGGAAGTCGTTTATCGCGACGACGAACGGGACGCCCCGCTCCTCCAGGCGTCCGATCACGTCGAAGCTGACCTCCAGACGGCGGGTGTCGATCAGGACGACCGCGCCGAGCGCGCCCTCGAACAGGCCGTTCCACAGGAACCAGAAGCGCTCCTGGCCCGGGGTGCCGAACAGATAGAGCACCAGCTGGTCGGTGATGGAGATGCGGCCGAAGTCCATGGCCACGGTGGTGGCCGTCTTGGTCTCGGATCCGTAGTTGTCGTCGATCCCGATGCCGGCCTGGGTCATGGTCTCCTCGGTCGTCAGCGGCTTGATCTCGCTGACGGCGCCCACCATGGTCGTCTTGCCGACACCGAAGCCGCCCACGATCACGATCTTCACGGCCGCCTGGGCGGTGTGCGGGAGATGGTCCTCGGCACGAGGGCCCGTGATGGTGTCAGAGCTTTTGAAGTCCATGCATCACCGCTTCGAGGAGGGAACGGTCGGGGAGCGCCTGACGGACGATCGGGGCGCGCGCCTGTACCAGTTCGGCCGTCAGCAGCTCGGTGAGCAGGACGGTCACCACGCTGAACGGCAGACTGAGATAGGCCGAGATCTCGGCCACGGACAGGGGGGTCCTGCACAGCCGCAGCAGCGCCGACTGTTCCGGCGGCGTGGCGGGCGGCGGCGTGACGGCACGGGCCACGACCAGGGTGACGAGGTCGACCTCGGCCCGGTCGCCGCCGTCACCGCCGCCCGTGAGCACGTACAGGCGCTCCGGGTTCTTCGGTTTGCCCTGGCCGTCCTCCCCCTCGGAGCCTTCCGGGTCCGGGAGGGGGGACGGCGGCGCGGGAGGTTCCGGGGGCCGCTCCCTGGGTTGGCGCCTGCGGCGTTGCGGAGGAGTCATACGGTCTGCCCGTTGCGGCGGGGCGGACTCGTGAGATGGGCGCCGATCCGTACGACGAGGTCGCGCATGCGGTTGCTCATCAGCCCGGGTTCCGCGGTCTGGTTGGCGAGCACGGCGAGGTAGGCGTTGGGGCCCGCCGACATCAGGTAGAAGTAGCCGCCGTTGATCTCGATGATGACCATGCGCATGCGGCCGTCGCTTCTGGGGATCTCGCCCGCGACGGCTCCGGCCAGGCTCTGGAGGCCCGCGCAGGCCGCGGCGACCCGGTCGGCGGCGTCGGGGTCGCCGCCGTAGCGGGCGATGCGCAGGCCGTCGGCGGACAGCACCACGATCTGCTGGATGCCCGGCACTCCGTCGGCGAGTTCCTTGAGCATCCAGTCGAAGTTGGCTCGCTGCTGGATCACTTGAGGTCCTCCTCGTCGTCGCCCTGGGCCGGGGCCGGCTGGTTGTCCGTGCTGAATGCGGTGGGGTCCGGGTCGCCCTTGAGTCCGTTCATGAACGCCTCGACCCACAGCCCGGGTTCGGGTTCCTTCTCCTGCGGCTCGGGTTCGGGGTGCCACAGGGACGCGGTTCCCGTGGCCTCGGCGGCCTCCTGTTCGGCGCGGGCCTCGGCGTACCGCTGGCTGAGCGGGACCTTCATGCGGCTGCGGCGCTGCGGAAGGCCGCCGGGCGTCCATTCCGTGACGACCGGGACGTCGTCCTCGCGGGGGTCGCCGCCCGAGGAGGGGATGCGGGGCCCGGTGGTGGGCTTGCGCTTCTTGGGCTTGCGCGCCGGACCCTCGACACCGCCGTTGTCGATGCCTGCCACGGAACTGGCCCCGACGCCGTGCGCGAGACCGGGGGCGAAGTCGGTGGTGAGCATGTCCCGCGGCGCGATGAGGACCGCGCGGACACCGCCGTACGCGGACTGCCGCAGCGAGATCTGCATGCTGTACATCTCGGCGAGTCGTCCGACGACCGCCATCCCGAGGCGGGGTGCCTGGCCCATGGTGTTCGGGTCGACACCTGCGGCGGCCAGCCGCAGCAGCTCCTCGATCTTGCCGCGGGCCTCGTCGCTGAGACTGACGCCGCCGTCCTCGATCTCGATGGCGATGCCGGTCTGCACCTCGATCGCGGTGACGTGCACCTTGGTGTGCGGCGGCGAGTACCGGGTGGCGTTGTCCATGAGCTCGGCCAGGGCGTGGATGAGCGGTTCCACGGAGACACCGTTGACGGCGATGTCGACGATGTTGTGCAGTTCGATGCGCCGGTACTCCAGGATGCGGGACATCGCGCCGCGCAGCACGCTGAACAGCGGTACGGGCTCGGGCCACTGGCGTCCGGGACGGCCGCCGCCGAGCACGGCGATGGAGTCGGCGAGCCGGCCGATCAGCGCGGTGCCGTGGTCGATGCGCAGCAGGTCGTCGAAGACCTCGGGGTTGCGCCCGTGGTCCTCCTCCATCTCGCGCAGTTCGTTGTTCTGCTGGTGCACGATGGCCTGGACACGCCGGGCGATGTTGACGAAGGAGCGCTGGGCGGCGTCGCGGGACGACTCCTCGGTGTCGATGATCTTGAGGAGTTTCTTCAGCAGGTCCCTCTGGGACTTGGGGAGCCCGTCCAGGTCCGGGTCGTCACGGCCCAGGGTGCGCATGACCTCCGAGGGGGAACTGCCTTCGTGCAGCCGGTCGATCGCGTACGGCAGGACCTCGTGGGTGAAGCGCACGATCTCCTGATCGTGCCCGGCCACCCGCTGTTCCAGGGAGGCGGTGCGGCGTGCGAAGTCGGCGCGCAGTTCACGCAGGACGCGACCGCGGCGGACGGCCTCGCCGCCGATCGCGATGACCAGCAGCGTGGCGAAGCCGCCGCACAGGGCCACCGCGCCCCGGGCGGGCTCCGTCACGACGGCGACGGCGGCGCCGGTCACCACCGCCATCAGTACGGCCGGCAGCAACAGCACGCGCGCGTAGGGAAGTTCACTGTCACCGGGAGGCGATTGAACACTCACCATGTATGCCCTCTGAGACAAATCGGCTGGGGGTGGGGGAGTTTTGTGGGGGAAACGGCACGGATCGGCATGGGTCAAACCAGATCTTCGGAACTTTTGGGAACAAGCGCACGAATACATCTCAACTCGGTGCGCCGCGGGCGAGCTTAGTCCGACCGGATCAACGCTGTGTCATATTCCGCAAGCACCTGAAACCGCCCATAAGACTGGAGTACCCTCAGCCTCATTTACACGCTGAGCCCTCGTTCGCACACGGTGCGTGATGGCGTACGCGTGCGCGAAAGGACCGGCGAGGAGGGCTCAGACTCCGGCGACGCGCAGAGCGGCGTCCGCCGCGGCCTCGGCGAAGGCCGGCACCGGGCGCTGCGGATCGGAACGGCTCACCAGGATGACGCCCTCGATCAGCCCGAACAGCAGATCCGTCCGCAGATCGAGCTCACCCTTGGCGAGCGCTCCCCCGGCCGCCGTGGCCGCGAGCAACTGACGGTAGGTGTCCTTGAGTTCGGCCCGTACGGCGTGGAAGCCTGCGAAGCCCTCGGTGCGCACCTCGGGCAGCAGATACAGGACGCCGAGGTTGTGCGGGCCTCCGCAGAGCACCTCGACGTCGGCGCGGCACAGCTCCCACAGCCGCCGCTCCGCGGGCGCCGTGTCGTCGGCGAGGAGTTCACGCGCGTAGGCCAGGGAGGGGGTGACCGTGGACTCCAGGAGCTCGGCGAGCAGCTCCTCCTTGCCGGTGACGTAGTGGTACATGGACGCCTGGCGCATGCCGGCCCGCTCGGCGACGGCACGGGTGGTGGTGGCCGCGTATCCCCGCGTCGTGAACAACTCGGCCGCCGCGTCGAGCAGTTCGGCGCGCGGCGTCAGCCCGCTGTCCGGCCGCTGCGCGGCCCGGGGCCTGCCGACCCGCCGTCCGCCACCCGTTCCCATGCGTTCGATCCTCGCACACACGACATGCCCGGCCCGGCCGCCGGGGCCCGCGCGGCGGCGCCCGGACGGGGCGGAAGGCTGCCCCCCACCGGCACCGCGGCCCGCGTGAGGGACAGGTAACCCCGCGGCAACACACGGGACATGGCGGCGACCCACCCCGCGCCTAATTTCTGTCGCGCGACAGAAATGACCCAGGAGCCGGAGGACCCGCGATGGCGACAGCGACCACCCACGGAGCACGCGAGCACGCCCGCGCCCAGCAGGGAACCCGCGCCGAGACCATGCCCGTGGTCCCCGCGACCGACTGGCAGGACCCGCCGCGCGAGGCGGGCCCGCTCGTCTGGGCCGAGACCGTGGCGGGCGGCAACTACACGCACAAGGTGCTGGCCAGGGGCACCGAACTGCGCCTGACCGACCTCGCGGGCGACGCCTGCGCGCACCTTCTGCTGTACGTCGCCGACCGGCCGTGGGAGCGCCTGAACGTCGCCGACACCGTCAAGGTCCAGTGGAACGCCTACCTGGGCGCGGGCCGGCTGCTCCTCTCCGACCAGGGCCGGGTGCTCGCCTCGGTGGTCGCCGACACCTCCGGACGCCACGACGCCCTGTGCGGCACCTCCACGCTCGTACGCAACACCGGGCGCTACGGCGACGGAACCCCGCAGTCCGCGTCCCCCGCCGGACGGGAGCTGTTCAAGCTGGCCGCCGCCAAGAACGGACTCACGCCCCGCGATCTGCCGCCCTCGCTCTCCTTCTTCCAGGGCGTGGAGATCACCGAGGAGGGCTCGCCGCACTTCACCGGCTCGGCCGGACCCGGCGCCGCCGTGACCCTGCGCGCCGAGCAGGACGTCACCGTGCTGATCGCGAACGTGCCGCACCCGGCCGACCCCCGCCCCGCCTACACGAGCACCCCACTGGAGGTGCTGGCCTGGCGCGCCCGGCCGACCACGGCCGGCGACCCGCTGTGGGAGGCCACTCCGGAAGGCCGCCGCGCCTTCCTCAACACCACCGAATTCCTTGCCACGAGGGGGCTCGCATGACGCACGTCACCGTCCCGGCCCGGGCCGCCTGGTCCGCCGTCGTCCGCGCGGGTGGGACGCTCACCGTCACCGACCTGCACGGCAACCAGGCCGTCGACTTCCTGGTGTACGACGCCGCCGACACCGCCGTCCGCTACAGCGCCCCCGACACGATCCAGGCGCAGGGGAACATCTTCCTGACCACGGGCAGCGTGCTGATGTCCAACGAGCACACCCCGCTGATGACGGTCGTCGAGGACGAGGTCGGCCGCCACGACACGGTCGGCGGCGCCTGCTCCAAGGAGTCCAACACCCTGCGCTACGGGCACCACACCTGGTCGCAGCACGCCTGCGTGGACAACTTCCTCGCCGAGGGCGCCCGTCACGGCCTCGGCAAGCGCGATCTCGTGTCGAACATCAACTGGTACATGAACGTGCCGGTCGAGAAGGACGGCACCCTCGGCATCGTCGACGGCATCTCCGCCCCGGGCCTGAGGCTGACCCTGCGCGCCGAACGCGACGTGATCGTGCTGGTCTCCAACTGCCCCCAGACCAACAACCCGTGCAACGGCTTCGAGCCGACGGCGGTCGCCATGACGATCGGGGAGTCCGCATGAGCTTCGACACCCTCCTGGTCGCCAACCGCGGCGAGATCGCCGTCCGGATCATCCGCACCGCCCGCGAACTGGGCCTGCGCACCGTCGCCGTGTACTCCGACGCCGACCGCGCCGCGCCGCACGTCCGGCTCGCCGACGTGGCCGTACGGCTCGGCCCGGCCCCCGCCAAGGAGTCCTACCTCGACGCCGACCTCGTCCTGAAGGCGGCCAAGGACACCGGAGCCGGGGCCGTCCATCCCGGATACGGCTTCCTGTCCGAGGACGCGGCCTTCGCCCGGCGCTGCGAGGACGCCGGGATCGTCTTCGTCGGGCCGGCACCGGAACAACTGGAACTGTTCGGCGCCAAGCACACGGCGAGGGCGGCGGCCGAGGCCGCGGGGGTTCCGCTGGCACCGGGTACCGGTCTGCTCCCCGGTCTCCCCGAGGCCCTGGAGGCGGCCAGCCGCATCGGCTATCCCGTCATGCTCAAGGCCACCGGCGGTGGCGGCGGCATCGGGATGTCGGCCTGCCGGTCCGACGCCGAGCTGGCCGAGGCATGGGACCGGGTCCAGCGCGTCGCCGCGGCCTCCTTCTCCTCGGCCGGGGTGTTCCTGGAGCGCCTGGTCGAACACGCCCGCCATGTCGAGGTGCAGGTCTTCGGCGACGGCCACGGCCGGGTCGTCACCCTCGGCGACCGCGACTGCTCGCTCCAGCGCCGCAACCAGAAGGTCCTGGAGGAGGCACCCGCCCCCGGCCTGCCCACCCACGTCCGCGACGGACTCGCCTCCGCGGCACGCGAGTTGTGCGCCTCGGTCGGCTACCGCTCGGCCGGAACCGTCGAGTTCGTCTACGACGCCGCCCGCGAGGAGGCGTACTTCCTGGAGGTCAACACCCGCCTCCAGGTGGAACACCCGGTCACCGAGGAGATCTACGGCGTCGACCTGGTCGCCTGGATGCTGCGCCTGGCCCGGGGCGAGTCCGATGTCGTACGGGAACCGGGAGAACCGCGCGGCCACGCCGTCGAGGCGCGGGTGTACGCCGAGGACCCCTCGCGCGAACACCGGCCGAGCGCGGGCCTGTTGACCCGGGTCGCGTTCCCCGCCGGGGTCCGCGTCGACGGCTGGGTCGAGACCGGCACCGAGGTGACCACCTCGTACGACCCGATGCTCGCGAAGGTCGTCGCCCACGGGAAGGACCGGGCCGAGGCCCTGGAGCGCCTCGACACGGCACTGGCCGCCACCCGGATCGACGGGATCGAGACCAACCTCGGTCTGGTGCGGGCCGCGCTCGCCGAACCCTCCTTCCGGCGCGCGGAGCACTCGACGGCCACCCTGACCGGCGTCGGCGATCCCACCCCGCGCGTCGAGGTCGTGTCCGGCGGCACGCTCACCACCGTGCAGGACTGGCCGGGCCGCAGGGGCTACTGGCAGGTCGGGGTCCCCCCGTGCGGTCCGATGGACGACCTCTCCTTCCGGCTCGGCAACCGCGCGCTCGGCAACCCCGAGGGCGCGCCCGGACTCGAATGCACCCTCCAGGGACCGGCGTTGAGGTTCACCCACGCCACGACGGTCTGTGTCACGGGCGCTCCCGCGCCGGTCACCGTGGACGGATCCGCCGTCGCCCGGTGGGAACCGGTGACCGTCCCGGCCGGGGCGGTGCTCGAAGTGGGGGCTCCGGACGGGCACGGACTGCGGACCTATGTGCTGTTCGCGGGCGGTGGCCTGGACGTACCCACGTTCCTCGGCAGCGCCGCCACCTTCACCCTCGGCCGGTTCGGCGGCCACGGCGGCCGGACCCTTCGCACCGGTGACGTCCTGCACGGCGGCACGGCCACGGCCTCCGGGACACCCGTGCCCCCCGAGGAGCGCCCCGCGTTCACGGCCGAGTGGCGCATCGGCGCCCTCGAAGGACCGCACGCGGCACCGGAGTTCTTCACCGAGGACGACATCCACGACTTCTACGCCGCCGACTGGAAGGTCCACTTCAACTCGGCCCGCACCGGAGTGCGGCTCGTCGGACCCAAACCACGCTGGGCCCGCACCGACGGCGGCGAGGCCGGCCTGCACCCCTCCAACATCCACGACACCCCCTACTCGGTCGGCGCCGTCGACTACACGGGCGACATGCCGGTGCTCCTCGGCCCGGACGGCCCCTCCCTCGGCGGCTTCGTCTGCCCGGCGACGGTCGTCAGCACCGAACGCTGGAAGCTCGGCCAGCTCCGCCCGGGCGACACCGTGCGCTTCGCCCCCCTCGCCGACGACGGTTCGGCGCGGCCCGCGATCGTCGACGGCGGGATCCTCGCCCGGGACGGCGACGTGACCTACCGCCGCAGCGGCGACGACAACCTGCTCGTCGAGTTCGGGCCCATGCAGCTGGACCTCGCCCTGCGCATGCGCGTCCACGCCCTGATGGAGGCGGTGACGGCCGCGGACCTCGACGGCGTCACCGATCTGACCCCGGGCATCCGCTCGCTCCAGATCCAGGCGGACCCGGTCCGGCTCCCCCAGCGCGAACTCCTGGACACCGTACGGCGCACGGTCCGCGCCCTGCCCCCGATCGACCAGCTCGTCGTCCCCTCCCGCACCGTCCACCTCCCGCTGTCCTGGGACGACCCGGCCACCCGCGAGGCCATCGCCCGCTACATGGCCGGTGTCCGCGACGACGCCCCCTGGTGCCCGTGGAACATCGAGTTCATCCGCCGCGTCAACGGACTGGACTCGGTGGACGACGTGTACCGCACGGTCTTCGACGCCGAGTACCTGGTCCTCGGCCTCGGCGACGTCTATCTGGGCGCCCCGGTCGCCACTCCGCTCGACCCGCGCCACCGCCTGGTCACCACCAAGTACAACCCGGCCCGCACCTGGACCGCCGAGAACTCGGTCGGGATCGGCGGCGCCTACCTCTGCGTCTACGGCATGGAGGGCCCCGGCGGCTACCAGTTCGTCGGCCGTACGACCCAGGTGTGGTCCGCGTGGCAGCAGCGCGGCGCGTTCGAACCGGGCTCACCCTGGCTGCTGCGCTTCTTCGACCGGATCAAGTGGTATCCGGTCGAGGCGGACGAACTCCTCGAACTGCGGGCCGACATCGTCTCCGGCCGCTTCGTGCCGCGCATCGAGGAGGGCACCTTCTCGCTGGCCGGCCACGAGAGCTTCCTCGCCGAGAACGCCGCGTCCATCGCGGAGTTCCGGTCCCGGCAGGGCGACGCGTTCTCCGCCGAACGGGACGCCTGGGAGGCCGCGGGCGAGTTCGCCCGCGCGGAGGCGGCGACCGCCCCGCCGGCCCCGGCCGTCGAGGTGCGGGTCCCGGAGGGCGGCCGGCTGATCGAGGCGGAGTTCGCCGCCTCGGTGTGGCAGCTGAACGTGGCACCGGGCGAACAGGTCACCGCGGGGCAGCCGTTGCTCGCCCTGGAGGCGATGAAGATGGAGTCCCGTGTCCCCGCCCCGATCGACGGCGTGGTCCGGCAGATCCTCGCCCGCCCGGGCGACCAGGTGGAGGCGGGCACGGCCCTGCTCGTCCTCGCGCCCCCGGAACCCTCGGCATCCTGACCCCACGCCCCGCCCCGGCCGCCCGCCTCCACGACCTGCACCCCAGCCCCGTACGACCTCCGTCCCGAGGAGTCCGATGTCCGCCCTCACCCGAGTCCGCGCCGCGTACGCCCGTATCGAGGCCGTGGACCGCCCCGAGATCTGGATCGGCCTGCGCCCCCGGGAGGAGGCCGAGAGCGAGGCCCGTTCCGTGGACGAGCGGGTCGCCGCCGGCGAGCGCCTCCCGCTCGCGGGCCGGCTCCTCGCCGTGAAGGGCAACATCGACGTGGCCGGCCTGCCCACCACCGCCGGCTGCCCGGCCTACGCGTACACCCCGGACGCCGACGCCCCCGCGGTCGCCCGGCTCCGCGCGGCCGGAGCCGTCGTGCTCGGCACCACCAACCTCGACCAGTTCGCCACCGGCCTCGTCGGCACCCGGTCGCCCTACGGCGCCGTCCGGAACGCCCTGGACCCCGAGCGGATCAGCGGCGGCTCCAGCTCGGGATCGGCCGTGGCCGTCGCCCTCGGCATCGCCGACCTCGCCCTCGGCACCGACACCGCCGGCTCGGGCCGCGTCCCCGCCGCGTTCAACGGCATCGTCGGCCTCAAGCCGACCCGCGGTCTGGTGCCCACCACCGGCGTCGTCCCGGCCTGCGCCTCCCTGGACTGCGTCACCGTCTTCGCCCGCACCCTCCCGGAGGCCGAGCGGGCACTCGCCCACCTCGTGTCCCCCTCCGCACGCGCACTGCCGGACCTGGCACAGCGTGCTCCGGGACCCTGGCGCGTGGCCGTCCCGCCGACGGCACGGCTCGGAGAACTGGACGAGGGCTGGGCAGAGGCCTACGAGGCGGCGGTCGACCGGCTCGTCGCGGCGGGGGCCGAGGTCCGCACCCTCGACCTCACCCCGTTCACCGAGGCCGCCGCGATGCTCTACGAGGGCGCCTTCGTCGCCGAGCGCTACGCGGCCGTCGGGAGCTTTGTCGACAAGCAGACCGCGGAGGGAGGTGCCGGGCTCGACCCGACCGTCGCCGGGATCATCACCCGCGCCCGGGACGTCCCGGCCCACCGGCTGTACGCGGACCAGGAGCGGCTCGCCTCCCTTCGGGTCCGGGCGCTCGCCGAACTGGCCGACGCCGACGCGCTGCTCCTGCCCACCACGCCCGGCCATCCCACGCTCGCCGAGGTCGCCGGCGATCCGCTGGGCGCCAACGCCCGGCTCGGCCGCTTCACCAACTCCACGAACCTCTTCGACCTGGCGGCCGTCGCCGTACCGGCCGGGCGGACACCGGCGGGGCTTCCCTTCGGCGTGATGCTGATCGGACCGGCGTTCACCGACGAGCGGCTCGCCCGGATCGCCCGCCTTCTCGAACCGGAGACCCGCCTCGCCGTGGTGGGGGCGCATCTGTCGGGCCAGCCGCTCAACCCCCAGCTGCTCGCCCTGGGCGCACGCCTCGAACGGACGACCACCACGGCCGCCGTCTACCGCCTGCACGCCCTGGCCACCAGCCCGCCCAAGCCGGGACTCGTCCATGTCGGCGCGGGCGGCTCGGCGATCGAGGCCGAGGTGTGGAGCCTGCCCGCGGAAGGCCTCGGACGCCTGCTGGCCTCGCTCCCCCGCCCGATGACGCTGGGCGGCGTCGAACTGGCCGACGGCACCCGGGTGCCCGGCTTCCTGTGCGAACCGGGCGCGCTGGCCGGAGCGCCCGACATCACGTCGTACGGGGGCTGGCGCGCGTACCTCGGCCGCTGAAAGGGCTGCGGCCGGTGGCGTGACCTCCCCGGCTGGGGAGAGACACACCACCGGCCGCGACGGCTCGGCTGCGCGACGGCGAGGCCTCGGTCCGTCGGCCTGTCGCGGGCCTCAGCCCACCGACGAGTAGGCCACCACTCCGCGCAGCAGGGCGTCGACCGCCTTGCGGGCGTTCTTCGCGACCGTCGACTTCTCGCCGCCCGAGACGGGCGCGGCGGCCGCGATCTGACCGAGGACGTCGATGACCTGCTTGCACCAGCGCACGAAGTCACCGGCGGGCATCTCGGCCTCCCGCAGCACCTCGTCCAGGCCCTTGCCCGAGGCCCACTCGTGAGCGGCCCAGGCGAAACCGAGGTCCGGCTCGCGCTGGCCCACGCCCTCGGTCTGGTTGATCCGGAAGTCCTCCTCCAGCGCGTCCAGCCGGCCCCAGATGCGAACCATCTCGCCGAGCGCCGCCTTGGCCTTGCCCGACGGCACCTTCGGCGCCATCGCGTCGTCCGCGACCCGGGACTCGTACACCAACGCCGAGACGCAGGCGGCCAGTTCGGCCGGGGAGAGGCCGTCCCAGACTCCGGCCCGCAGACATTCGCTGGCCAGCAGGTCGAGTTCGCCGTACAGCCGGGCGAGCCGCTTGCCGTGCTCGGTGACCTCGTCGGCCCGCAGATAGTCCAGCTCGGTGAGCAGGGCGACGATCCGGTCGAAGGTACGGGCGATGGTGTTCGTCCGGCCCTCGATCCGGCGCTCCAGCTGCGAGGTGTCCCGCTGGAGCCGGTGGTAGCGCTCGGCCCAACGGGCGTGGTCCTCGCGGTCGTTGCACCCGTGGCAGGGGTGCGCGCGGATCGCCGTGCGCAGCCGCGCGATCTCACGGTCGTCGGCGGCCTCGGCGCGCTTCTTGCGGTGCCGGTCGGGCACGATGTGCCCGGCCTTGGTGCGCAGGGCGGACGCCAGGTCCCGACGGGACTGCGGGGAACGCGGGTTGAAGGACTTGGGGATCCGCATCCGGTCGAGCGCCTCGACCGGAACCGGGAAGTCCATCGACGCCAGCCGCTTCACCTGGCGTTCGGCGGTCAGCACCAGCGGGCGCGGCCCGTCGTGCTGCTCGAAGCCCCGGTGGCCGTTCGACCTTCCGGCGGGCAGCCCGGGGTCGAGGACCAGCGCCAGCCCCGCGTACTTGCCGGTCGGCACATGGATCACGTCACCCGGCTTCAGCTTCTCCAGGGCGACGGCCGCCTCGGCGCGGCGCTGCGACATCCCCTGCCTTGCCAGTTCGGTCTCGCGGTCCTTCAGTTCGCGCCGCAGCCCCATGTACGCGTCGAAGTCCCCGAGATGGCAGGTCATCGACTCCTTGTAGCCTTCGAGGCCCTCTTCGTTGCGCTGCACCTGCCGGGAGATCCCGACGACCGACTTGTCGGCCTGGAACTGCGCGAACGAGGTCTCGAGGAGCTCGCGCGAGCGGTGCCGGCCGAACTGCTCGACCAGGTTCACCGCCATGTTGTACGAGGGCTTGAAGCTGGAGCGCAGCGGGTAGGTGCGGGTGCCCGCGAGTCCCGCGAGGTGCTCGGGGCTGAAGCCGCGCTGCCACAGCACGACCGCGTGGCCCTCGACGTCGATGCCACGGCGTCCGGCCCGGCCGGTCAGCTGGGTGTACTCGCCGGGCGTGATGTCGGCGTGCTGCTCGCCGTTCCACTTGACGAGCTTCTCCAGCACCACGGAACGCGCCGGCATGTTGATGCCGAGCGCCAGGGTCTCCGTCGCGAAGACGGCCTTGACCAGGCCGCGGACGAAGAGTTCCTCGACGACCTCCTTGAAGGTGGGCAGCATGCCCGCGTGGTGGGCCGCGATACCGCGCTCCAGGCCCTCCAGCCACTCGAAGTAGCCGAGGACGTGCAGGTCCTCGTCCGGGATGGAGGCGGTCCGCTCCTCGACGAGTTCGCGCACCCGGGCGCGTGCCGCGTCGTCGTTCAGCCGCAGCCCCGCGTACAGGCACTGCTGCACGGCGGCCTCGCAGGCCGCGCGGCTGAAGATGAACGTGATGGCGGGCAGCAGCCCTTCGGCGTCCAGCCGCTCGATGACCTCGGGCCGGCCGGGCGTCCAGATCCGCGAGCGCTGTCTGCGCTCACGTTCCCGGTCGGCCTCGCGCATCGCGCGGCCCCGTCTGCGGTCCTGGTACGAGGGACGGCTGGCCTCCATGCGCGCCATGCGCGTGAGGTCGGGGTTGACGGCCCTGCGCTGGCCCTCGCCCTCCTCGAAGAGGTCGTACATCCGCCGTCCGGCGAGCACGTGCTGGAACAGCGGGACGGGCCGGTGCTCGGAGACGATCACCTGGGTGTCGCCGCGCACGGTGTCCAGCCAGTCGCCGAACTCCTCCGCGTTCGACACGGTCGCCGACAGCGACACCAGGGTCACCGACTCGGGGAGATGGATGATCACTTCTTCCCAGACGGCGCCGCGGAAGCGGTCGGAGAGGTAGTGCACCTCGTCCATCACCACATAGCCGAGCCCGAGAAGGGTCTGCGAGCCCGCGTACAGCATGTTCCGCAGGACCTCGGTGGTCATGACGACCACCGGGGCCTCGGAGTTGACGCTGTTGTCGCCGGTGAGCAGACCGACCTTGTCCGCGCCGTAGCGGCGGCACAGGTCGGCGTACTTCTGGTTGGAGAGCGCCTTGATCGGCGTGGTGTAGAAGCACTTCTTGCCCTGCTGGAGGGCGAGGTGGACGGCGAACTCGCCGACGATCGTCTTGCCCGAGCCGGTGGGCGCGGCCACCAGCACGCCCTTGCCCGCTTCGAGCGCCTGGCAGGCCTCGATCTGGAAGGGGTCGAGGCCGAAGTCGTACATCTCGCGGAAGGACGCGAGCGCGGTGGCCTGCTCGGCGGCGCGTCTGCGTGCCGCCGCGTACCGCTCGGCCGGTGAGAGGTCCTCTGTCATCGTGCTTTCGAGACTACCGGGAGGCACTGACACAAGGACGATCATTATCCGGATCAGGGGCTGTGAAACCCCGGATCCCCGCAGCTCAGGGAAGTGCGACGCGCACGGCCGCCCGTACGCAGTCCACGGTGAGCGGCAGCGGGCCGAGCGGCTCGCCGTCCGCGTACCCGGTGACGCCCTCGGCGAGGAGCTCGACCCGGGCCGCCCGGTGCACGCTGACCACGGGATGACCGACGTGGGTGCCCCGGTACACGCGGGGGAAGATCTTGAGCAGTGTGGCGCGGGAGCAGTCGCCGACCACCGTGATGTCGAACAGCCCGTCACCGAGGCTCGCGCCGGGACATATCCTCATGCCGCCGCCGTACGACGGTCCGTTGCCGACGGCCACCAGCGTCGCCTCGATGTCCCGGGTCTCGCCGCCGTCCAGCGTGAGGCGGTACGGGACGGGCTTGAACGCGGCGAGTTCGGCGACCATGGCGACGTCGTACTTGAAGCGGCCGACGGGCAGGCGCATGCGGTTGCCGCGGTCGTTGACCCGGGAGTCGAACCCGGAGGCGAGGACGGTGCCGAACCAGGTGCCGTTCACCCGGCCCAGGTCGACCTCGCGCAGCCGCTCGCCCCTCAGCGCCTCGGCGATCATCCGGCCAGCGGCCGCGGGGTCGCCCACGGGCAGGCCGAGGGCCCGCGCGAAGTCGTTGCCGGTCCCGGCCGCCACCAGTCCGAAGGGCGTACGGGTCCCGGCGACGGCCTGGAGTGCCAGGTTCGCCATGCCGTCCCCGCCGACCGCGACGAGGGCGCCGGTCCCGCCGGCGACCGCCTCGCGCGCCCGGGCCAGGGCGTCGTCCGCGTCCTCGCCCTGGACGGTATCGACGGAGAATCCCGCGGCACGCAAAGCGGAAGCGGCCGGCAGCGCCGCTCGGGCGCCCCGGCCGCGGCCCGCGGTGGGGTTGACGATGAGGGTGATCTCGCTGGTCACAGGGTGACCTTACGAGGTCCCGGGCTTCGTCAGGTCACGTCGTCATAACCGTTGACCCGGTCCGTGGTGGCCTGCTCCGGAAGGACCCGGCCGGCACCCACGTTCTCGACGTCGCCGATGTCCTCGGGGGTGAGGTCGAGGTCGGACGCCTCGTCGTCGGCGGGTCCCGACTCGTCACGCCTGCGCTTGCGCCGGTCGTTGTAGAGCGAGAAGAGGACGGCGCCGAAGTACAGGATCCAGATCGGTCCGGCGAGCGCCAGCATCGTCAGCGGGTCGGTGCTGGGCGTCGCGACGGCGGCGAAGACCGTGATGCCGACGATCATGCCCCGCCACCAGCCGAGCATGCGCTTGCCCGTGAGGATGCCCGTGAGGTTGAGCATCACCAGGAGCAGCGGCAGCTCGAAGGAGAGACCGAAGACCACGACCATGCGCGTGACCAGGTCGAGCAGGTCGTCGAGCGGCAGCAGGTTGCTGACGCCGTGCGGGGTGAACGTGAGCAGGACCTTCGCCGTGGTGGGAAGCACCTTGTAGGCGAAGAAGGCGCCGGCGAAGAACAGCGGGACGCCCGTGCCGACGAACGCGTACGCGTACTTCTTCTCGCTCCTGTGCAGTCCCGGGGCGACGAACGCCCAGAGCTGGTAGAGCCAGACCGGCGAGGCGATCACGACGCCCGCCATCAGGGAGACCTTCAGCGCCAGGGTGAACGGCGCGAGCAGACCGTTGATGGTGATCTGCGCGCACTGGTGGTTCTTGGGCTGCTTCGCCAGTTCGGCGAAGGTCTCCGGACATCCGACGGAGTCCAGGACCGGCTTCGTGAAGAAGTTGATGATGCTGTTGTAGTAGAAGGCCGCGACGATGGTCACGATGACGATCGCCAGCACCGCCTTCGCGAGCCGGTTGCGGAGCTCGCGAAGATGGTCCGCGAGGGGCATGCGCCCCTCGGGGTCCTTCTCCGTGTTGCGGGCAGACTTGAGCAACCCACGTCCTCATCTCATGCGGCGGGCCGGGGGTGTCCGGCCCTGCGTCAGCGCTGGGTCGTGTCCGTGGGCTCGTTGACCGGGCGCGAGCTGGTCACGTCGCCGGGAGCGGCCTGGATGGTGCGCTGCGCGGGGGGCTGCTCGTCGGCGGCCGGGGCGGGGGCCTGGGTGCTGCTGCCGCCCTCCTCCTTCATCGCCTTCGCCTCGCTCTTGAGGATCCGGGCGGACTTGCCGAGGGAGCGCGCCATGTCCGGAAGCTTCTTCGCGCCGAACAGCAGGATGATGACGACGAGGATGAGAATGATCTCGGGAGCTCCGAGCCTTCCGAACATAAGTCTTTACCTTCTCACCGAGGCTGCATGGTCGGGGTGCTGGCCGATCGGTCGGACGTGTGTCCGAACGTCGTAGTGTCAGCGATCGTAACGCTCAGGGGTGAACGCGGGGCAATCCCTGTGCGTACTCCCAGTTCGCGGCCCGCGCCTCATTCTCCGGGCCGCGCCCCTGAGCGTACCTGGCCCCGGCATGAAGTCGACAGGCCGACGTGACGCATCGCGCATTCACGGACGGCTCACACCGTGTCCATGGAGCGCGCGGCCCCGAGCGCGGCCTCCTCCAGGTCCTCGGAGGCGGAGCTGATACGGCGCGCGGAATCGGCCACCTGGCGGCCCAGACGCTCCGCTTCCACGAAGACACGCACGGCGAGAACTCCCAGAACCGAGATTCCGAGGAAACCCGCGGCGATCGCAAACATCGGCCAGAACATGACGACGACCCTAGAGGGTGGAGTGCAGCCGCAGCGTGCGGACCCCGCCCCCGGTGAGAAGTTCGACGATGCGCTCCCCCGCCGGCTTGCGGACGGCCGACCCGCACGCGGGGCAGGTGAACGAGTAGAACGTGGTGCGGCTGCTGGCGCCGATGGCCAGGCGCAGGGCACCGGGGGTGAGCTCGAACCCGGCCCGGCAGTCGGGGCACGCGGCCTTGAACATCACCTCGACGACGCGGCGCATCCCGGCGAAGGCCGCCCCGACCGACATCTCCGGCGCGCCCGGGGCCGAAGCGGCCCGTCCCGGCGCGCCCGCGGTCGCTCCGGCGCGTCCCGGGGCCCCCGCCCGCCGTACCGCACCCGGCTTCTCCGGGGCACCCGGCCTTCCCTGCGCACCAGACATCGACGACGTCCTCAAAGCCCTTGCTCCCGCCCCTCGTACGGTCTGTCCCGGACCTCCGCGAGCCCCTCGTGCCCGTCGTAGGCGGCGAGCGCCTCACGGGCCGCGGCGCGGGCGCTGTCCGCGAGAGCCTGCGGCGAGACGATCCGGCCGTCACCGCCGAGACGCAGGGCCAGCCGCCGCAGCGAGGCGGGATCCGGTGTCCGCAGGGTGATACGCAGCCCGCCGTCCGGCAGCTCATCCGCGCTGTCGTGCGGGTAGTACTCGGCGACCCAGCGCCCGCCGGGACCGGTCTCGACGACCACCTCGGGATCCTCGGCCGCGGGCTGGACGAGCCCCTCGGACAGGTCCCGCAGCTCGATCTCGGGCGGCGCGGACGGCTCGTCGAGAATGCGGATCTCGGCGACCCGGTCGAGCCGGAAGGTACGGCGCGCCTCCGAGCGACGGCACCAGGCCTCCACGTAGGTGTGGCCCACGCTGACCAGGCGGATCGGGTCGATCTCGCGTTCGCTGAGCTCGTCGCGGGACGGCGAGTAGTAGCGGATCCACAGCCGCCGCCGCTCGGAGATCGCCCGGTCCACGTCGGCGAAGACCCCGCCCTCGGACTCGAAGGTCACCGACAGCCGGGAGCTGGCACCCGCCGCCTCGCCCGAGGCGGCCTCCACCTTGGCGGTGGCCCGCAGCAGCGCCTGCCGGTCGCCCTCGCGCAGACCGGGCAGGGTGGACACCGCGCGGGCGGCCACCAGCAGCGCGGTCGCCTCGTCCGCGGCGATCCGCAGCGGCTCGGCGACGTCGTCCGGGTTGTGCCACCAGATCCGGTCGCCGTCGGTGTCGATGTCGAGCAGATCCCCGCCGCGGAAACTGGTCCCGCACAACGGCAGGACGTCGAGGTCCGAGATCAGCTCGTCCTCGGTGATCCCGAAGGCGCGGGCGACATCGCCCACGCGCGCGCCGGGACGCTCCCGCAGATACGTCACCAGGGAGAGCATCCGCCGGGTCTGGTCGATCGCGTTCGTGGGCCTGGCCGGTTTTCCTGCCACTTTCTTACTTTCCCCTCAGCCCTTGGCCACGGAACGCAGCCGGTCGATCACATCGGCCCGCAGTTCGGCGGGTTCCACGACCACCACGTCCGGCCCGAACTCCACGAGCCAGGCGTCCAGGCCGTGCCCGTACGGAATCTCCAGCTCGTCCCAGCCGCCGCCCAGTTCCCTCACCGAGACGGCCTTGGCGCGCAGCGGGTAGCCCGCGCCGGAGCGCAGCCGGATCAGCGCCGAACGGTCGGTGATCTCCCCCGCCCAGCCGGCCACCGTCTCGCGCACGGTGACGACGTCGGGGACCTCGGCGGTGTACCGGCCCGCACGCGCGCGGACCTTGCCGGTGATCCGGGAGAGCCTGAAGACGCGCTCGGCCGCGCGGTCGCGGTCCCAGCCCGCGAGGTACCAGTGGCCGCGCCAGCATTCCAGGGCCCAGGGCTCCACGTGCCGGGTGCCGGGCTGCGCGGCGTTCGCCTTGCGGTAGTCGAAGACGACCGGGCGGCGGTCGCGGCAGGCGAGCATCAGGGGCTCGAAGGCGGCCTCGTGGACGGGGATGTGGGGTTCGAGGGCGCCATGGGATCCGTAGGGGTCCACGTCCTCGGGCAGCCCCGCGGCGCGCAGTTTCTGGAGGGCTCCGCTGGCCGCGCCCGCCAGCCGGGCCTGCTGCCAGACCTTGGCGGCCAGCCCGAGGGCGGCGGCCTCCTCGGCGTCGAGGGTGATCGGCGGCAGACGGTTGCTGTCGCGGCGGGCGAGATAGCCGACCTCGCCGTCGAGGTTCTCCACCGTCTCGATGACCAGGCCGAGTTCGCGCAGATCGTCCTTGTCCCGCTCGAACATCCGGTTGAAGCTGTCGTCCGATCCGGCTTCCAGATAGGCCTCGATGGACTCGCGGAGTTCCCGCTTGCTGAGCGGCCGCCGCGTCCCGAGCAGACACAGTGCGAGGTTCATCAGCCGCTCGGCCTTGGCAATGGCCATCGACGCCCTTCCTATGGTGCTTCCGACCGATGACCGTACCGCTCCGGAGTGTCGCGGCAAAAGCCGAGGGCCCATGCCCGGACGGGCATGGGCCTCGGATGATCGGATCCGGGTCGGATCCGGTCCGCCGTGATCAGACGGCGATCAGGTCGACCACGAAGATCAGGGTCTCGCCGGGCTTGATCGCCGGGGTCGGGCTCTGGTCGCCGTAGGCGAGGTGGGCGGGGATGGTCAGCTGGCGACGGCCGCCGACCTTCATGCCCTGCACGCCACGGTCCCAGCCCTTGATGACACGGCCGCCGCCGAGCGGGAACTTGAACGGGGCGCCCCGGTTCCAGCTCGCGTCGAACTCCTCACCCGTGCTGAACGACACACCCACGTAGTGCACCGTGACGTTCTGGCCCGCCTCGGCCACGGCGCCGTCACCCTCCCAGAGGTCCTTGATCTCAAGGTCCGCCGGCGGCTGGCCCTCGGGGAAATCGATCTCGGGCTTCTCGATGCTCACGTCTTTGCTCCTGCTTGTGTACGTAAGGACAACACGGACAGTCTTGCATCCCCGGAGGGGTTACATCTTCGCCAGGATGTCGACCGAGAAGACGAGCGTGGAGTCCTTCTTGATACCGCTGCCGGCCGGCGGGTTGTCCGCGTAGCCCAGCGCCGGCGGAATCACGATCAGCACACGGCTGCCGACCTTCTTGCCCGTCAGCCCCTGCGCCCAGCCCTTGACGACCTGCTGCAACGAGAACGACGTCAGCTGACCGCGCTTGTACGTCGAGTCGAACTCCTTGCCGCTGTCCCACAGCACGCCCTCGTACTGCACGAGGACCGTGCTGTCCGCCTTGACCTCGGGACCGTCGCCCTCGATCACGTAGTTCGCCACGAGCTTCGTGGGAGCGGTCTTCTTCGGCACCGTGATCTTGGGAGCCGAACCGTCCGTGTTCGTGCCGACCGTCGGCAGCGAGGAGTCCTTCTGCGGGACGTCCTTGCCCTTCGCGGAGCTCTTGGAGTTGAAGGTGTCCTCGATGTCCACCACGAACACCAGCGTGTCGGTGCCCTTGATGCCCGCCTGCGCGTTGCCCGACGCGCCGTAGCCCCAGGTCGGGGGGACCGACATCTCGACACGGCTGCCGGCCTTCTTGCCGACCAGGCCGTAGCGCCAGCCGTCGATGATGCCGCCCTGCGCCAGCTGGATGACCAGCGGCGTCCCCCGGTCGTAGGAGTTGTCGAACACCTTCGCCGTGGCCCAGATCTGCCCCAGGTAATTGGCCTGGATGTAGTCGTTCTCCGCGACCGTCTTGCCGTTGCCCGCGATCACCGTCCTGACCGCCAGGTCCTTCGACGGCTCCCCCGGGCCCTTGGCCACGGTCGGCTTCTCACCGAACTTCGTACCGGCGGTGATCGCCGGCAGCGGACCGTCGACGATCTTCGGCGGGGGCGGCGCGGAGGCCGCGGCCGAAGCCGAGGGCGACGGGCTGTTGCTGGACTTCGCCGTGTCTGACTTGCCGTCGTCACCGCATCCGGCGAGCGTGACCAGTCCAGCGGGTACGGAGAGAAGGAGTGAGCGTCGGCGCACGGTGGGAGCCTCGTATCGGTCGATCTTGGTGGATGGCGTGCGCGCAACTCTACGACGTGAGAAGGGCGCCGTACGGAAAACGTACGGCGCCCCGCGTTGCGTTCCGCGTCACCCACGGAACCCTCGGCTCACATCCCGGCGATCAGCTTCTCCACCCGGTCGTCCACCGAACGGAACGGGTCCTTGCACAACACCGTGCGCTGCGCCTGGTCGTTCAGCTTCAGATGGACCCAGTCGACGGTGAAGTCCCGCCGCTGCTCCTGGGCCCGCCGGATGAAGTCACCGCGCAGCCGGGCCCGAGTGGTCTGCGGCGGTACGGACTTGCCCTCGAAGATCTTCAAGTCGTTGCAGATCCGCGCGGCTTGCCCCTTCCTCTCCAGAAGGTAGTAGAGACCACGACGTCGGTGGATGTCGTGATATGCGAGGTCTATCTGCGCGACCCTGGGGTGCGACATGGTCATGTTGTGCTTCGCCCGGTACCGCTCGATGAGCTGGTACTTCATGACCCAGTCGATCTCCGTGCCGATCCGGTCGAGGTCCTCGGCCTCGATCGCGTCGAGCGTGCGGCCCCACAGTTCGAGGACCTGCTCGACCGTCCCCGTGCGGATGCCGCGGCGCTCGCAGAAGTCCACGGCCTTCTCGTAGTACTCGCGCTGCACCTCGAGCGCGGAGGCCTCGCGGCCGCTGGCCAGCCGCACCTTGCGGCGGCCCGTGATGTCGTGGCTGACCTCGCGGATCGCCCGGATGGGGTTCTCCAGGGTGAGGTCCCGCATGACCGTGCCCGCCTCGATCATGCGCAGCACGAGGTCCGTGGCACCGACCTTGAGGAGCATCGTCGTCTCGGACATGTTCGAGTCGCCGACGATGACGTGCAGACGGCGGTAGCGCTCGGCGTCCGCGTGCGGCTCGTCACGCGTGTTGATGATGGGACGGGACCGCGTCGTCGCGGAACTGACACCCTCCCAGATGTGCTCGGCGCGCTGGCTGACGCAGTACACGGCCCCGCGCGGCGTCTGGAGCACCTTGCCCGCACCGCACAGCAACTGCCTCGTGACCAGGAACGGAATGAGGATGTCCGCGAGCCGTGAGAACTCCCCGTGCCGGGCCACCAGATAGTTCTCGTGGCATCCGTAGGAGTTTCCGGCCGAGTCGGTGTTGTTCTTGAACAGATAGACGTCGCCCGCGATTCCTTCCTCGTGCAGGCGTCGTTCTGCGTCCACCAGGAGACCTTCGAGAATGCGCTCGCCGGCCTTGTCGTGGGTGACGAGTTCCGTCACGTTGTCACACTCGGGTGTGGCGTATTCCGGATGTGATCCCACGTCGAGATAAAGGCGGGCACCGTTCCGCAGAAAGACATTGCTGCTGCGGCCCCATGACACGACACGGCGGAAGAGGTACCGCGCCACCTCGTCGGGAGACAGCCGGCGCTGTCCCCTGAACGTACACGTGACGCCGTACTCGTTCTCCAGCCCGAAAATGCGGCGGTCCATGACTGAACATTACGCCCGATCCCCTGAGCTGAAACGGGGTTCGACGGCTCGGTTTGGATCATTTTCCGATGACGCCGCAACTACCCCGCCCCTCCCGGCCGCCGCGAGGACCCTGCCCGTGGCCAGCAGAACCACCAGGGCGGCGGCACCCGCGACCCCCGGAACGGCGAACCCCCGGGCCGCCCCGCCCCACTGGACCACCGGCCCCGCGAGCCCCGTTCCGACCGAGGCACCCACGGTGAACGTCGTGACAAGCCAGGAGAAAGCCTCGGTGACCGTGCCGGCCGGAGCGTGCCGGTCCACCAGGACGAAGGCGCACGCGATGCTCGGCGCGAGGAACACCCCGGCGAGCGTCGCCAGAGCGGTCATGGCGACCGGACCCGGCACCAGCATCAGCGGGACGTAACACACCGCCAGAAGGCCCACCAGCACCCGCAGTCGCCGCTCCGGCGCCCCGCTCCAGCGGCGCGCGCCGTAGACCACACCGCCGCACAGCGCGCCCAGCCCGATGCCCGCCATCAGCCAGCCGTACACCGCGTCCCCGCCGTGCGCGTCGGCGTACGACACCCCCGCGACCGTGATCGAGCCGAGCGCGATCCCGATGAACAGGAAGGCCCCGAGCAGCGCCAGCAGCCCCGGCGAGCGCAGCGCGCCCAGCCAGTGCGCCTCGCGCGGCGCCGAACGCCACGCGCGCGAGGGCTCGGAGAGGACCACGGAGAGGGCGCCCAGGACACCGATGACGCTCAGGATCAGCAGAGCGGCCTGCGCCGACCACAGCGACACGCACAGCGTCACGAGCAACGGCCCCACGGTGAACATGATTTCCTGCGCCACCGCGTCCATCGCGTACGCGGTGTGCACCTGCTCCTCCTCGCGCAGCACCGAGGGCCACAGCGCCCGCAGGCCGCCCTCCAGGGGAGGCGTGAACAGTCCGGCCACCGCCATCGCGGCGCAGGCGAGCGCCACCGGGTCCGTGCCGGCCAGCGCGAAGACGCCCATGCCGAGGGCCGAGACGACCGCCGCGGGCAACTGCACCCGGGGCTGGCCGTACAGGTCCACGAGCCGGCCGAGCAGGGGCTGTCCGACCGCGTTGGCCACCCCGTAGACGGCGGCGAGCGCGCCCGCCAGGCTGTACGTGCCGCCCTCGGCCCGCACGAACAGCACGACGGCGATGGCCGCGGTGGCGTTCGGCAGCCGCCCCACCAGCGTCCCGGTGAGGAGCCGGGCGGCGTGCCTCGCCCTCAGGATCTCCAGGTATCCCGCAGCCATGGCCTGCCCTTCCGGTAGTGCGTGACGTCGAAGTGTTACGTATAACGTCCTGCTCAATACGTACCATGTGCGCTGACCGCGAGTCCAGACGAAGGAGCAGGCCCACGGTGGCAAGAGGTAGCACGCGCCCCACCAGCCGGGACGTCGCCGAGGCCGCCGGGGTCTCCCAGGCCGCCGTCTCCCTCGTGCTCGGCGACAAGTGGCGCGGCCGCGTCTCCGCCGCCACCGCCGAACGCGTCCGTGACGCCGCCCAGGAACTCGGCTACCGCCCCAACCTGGCCGCCCGCAACCTCCGCCTCGGCCGCACCCGCACCGTCCTGCTGGTCGTCCCCGCCCTCACCACAGAGTTCTTCGCCGGCGTCTACACCGGCGCCGCCCGCGTCGCCGCCGAGCACGGCTTCGGAGTCGTCCTCTACCCCTCCCCCGAGGGCATCGGCCCCGCCCGCGACCCCTTCGGCTCCGCCCAGGCGGCCCTCGACGGCGTCCTCGCCTCCTCCATGGCCGCCGACGCCCTCACCGCCATCCGCGGCGACCAGCTCCCCCTGGTCATGCTCGACAGCGACCCCGCCGGCAGCCAGGGCGCCGCCACCGTCAACCTCGACATCGCCGACGGCGTGCGCCAGGTCACCGACCACCTCCTCGGACTCGGCCACCGGCGCTTCCTCCACCTCGCCGCCGACATCCCCTCCTGGACCTTCGAGGTCCGCGGACGCGAGATCGCCTCCTGCCTGGTCGAGGTCCCCGGAACGAGCCTGCGCGTCGCCCGCGCCCCCATCTCCTTCGAGGACGCCCTCGCCGCGGCCCAGACGGCACTCACCGCCCCGGGCCCCCGCCCCACCGCCGTCATCTGCGACGACGACAAACTCGCCGCCGGCGCCTACAAGGCCGCCCGCCGCCTCGGCCTGCGCATCCCCGACGACATCTCCATCACCGGACTCGACGACCTCGCCCTGGCCCGCGCCCTGGACCCCGAGCTGACCACGGTCCGCCTCGACGCCGAACGGTTCGGCGAACAGGGCATGAAAGCCCTCCTCGCCGTCCTGGACGGCCGCACGCCCCCGCAGGAGGACATCCCCGTCCACCTGGTCGTACGCGGCTCCACGGCCCCTCCTGGCCCCTAGAACAGCCCCGGGACGGTCCGGCCCCCCGCATGCGGAAGGGGCCGCACCGGTCTGCACCGGTGCGGCCCCTTCCCCACGAACACCCGCCGAGCGGGCACACGGTCGAAGCGGGAACTCACTCGTCGTCGGCGTCCTCCGCCTCCGTGGCGGTCTCCGCTCCCCCGACCTCCAGCAGCCGGGACAGCTGACGGCCCGTGATCCGCTTGAACTTCCGCTTCTGCGGCCGCGTACGGTCCAGCACCGCGACCTCGAGACGCTCCGCCGGAATCTCCCGCTCGCCGCCGTTCGGCTCCCGGGACAGCGACTGGACGGCCAGCTTCAGCGCCTCGGCCAGCGACATGCCGTCCCGGTGCTGCGTGTCCAGATAGGTGCTGATCTGCTCGGCGTTGCCACCGACCGCCACCGAACCGTGCTCGTCCACGATCGAACCGTCGTGAGGCAGCCGGTAGATCTGGTCACCGTCCGGCGTCTCGCCGACCTCGGCGACCACCAGCTCCACCTCGTACGGCTTCTCCGCCGCCGACGAGAAGATCGTGCCCAGCGTCTGCGCGTACACGTTCGCCAGACCACGGGCGGTCACGTCGTCACGGTCGTACGTGTAGCCGCGCAGGTCGGCGTACCGCACACCGCCGATCCGCAGGTTCTCGTACTCGTTGTACTTGCCGGCGGCCGCGAAGCCGATCCGGTCGTAGATCTCGCTGAACTTGTGCAGCGCGCGGGACGGGTTCTCGCCGACGAACACGATGCCGTCGGCGTACTGGAGCACGACCAGGCTGCGGCCACGGGCGATGCCCTTGCGGGCGTACTCGGCCCGGTCGGCCATCGCCTGCTGGGGTGAGACATAGAACGGCGTCGACACCGGCTATCCGTCCCTTTCTGTCGAAGTCACTGGATCACCTGGGAGAAGGGACAGGTCTCAGAGCAGCGCGGCACGCGGGCCGTCGGGCTGCTGGAGTCGCCTCTCCAGGATCACGCGCGCGATCTCGGAGGACTCCTCGTCCGTGAGCCGGCGGAAGCCGCTCTCGGTGATCACCGTGACGATCGGGTAGATCCGGCGCGCGACATCGGGACCACCGGTCGCCGAGTCGTCGTCGGCCGCGTCGTAGAGGGCCTGGATCACCAGCGTGGTCGCCTGGTCCTCCGTCAGATCCTTGGCGTAGAGCTTCTTCATGGCGCCGCGCGCGAAGATCGAGCCGGAGCCCGTGGCCGCGTAGCCGTGCTCCTCGGAGCGGCCGCCGGTGACGTCGTAGGAGAAGATGCGGCCCTTGCCGCGGTCCACGTCGTAGCCCGCGAAGAGGGGCACCACGGCAAGACCCTGCATGGCCATGCCGAGGTTGGAACGGATCATCGTGGACAGGCGGTTCGCCTTGCCCTCCAGGGAGAGCTGCGCGCCCTCCACCTTCTCGAAGTGCTCCAGCTCCAGCTGGAACAGCTTCACCATCTCCACGGCGAGACCCGCGGTGCCGGCGATGCCCACCGCCGAGTACTCGTCGGCCGGGAACACCTTCTCGATGTCGCGCTGGGCGATGACGTTCCCCATCGTGGCCCGCCGGTCGCCAGCGAGGACGACTCCGCCGGGGAACGTCACGGCGACGATCGTCGTGCCGTGCGGGGCCTCGATCACGCCCTGGACGGGCGGCAGTTGCCGCTTGCCCGGGAGCATCTCCGGCTGATGCTCGGACAGGAAGTCCATGAAGGACGACGACCCGGGCGTCAGGAAGGCAGCCGGTAGACGCCCGGTGCTACGAGTGTTGGCTTCCACGCGTTTCCCTCCAGGTAGGCGGCAGCCCGACGAACAGCGTCGGGATCGTCTCCCAACTTGCCGATGGCCGAATTGCAGTTGAAGCACAGTACGCCACGGACACTACCCGTCTTGTGGCAGTGATCCACATGAACCGCAGGAGCTTTCGGGCGGATCACGCGGAGCCCCTTTCGAGAGGCGCCCATCGCGTCACGATCGGCCTCGAACGCCCCCCTCGCACCCGTGGCCGCAGGGTCCGGTGTCCGGTCCCACGAAACGTCGCGAGACCGCGGGCGTCCGACGCAGCACCGCCGTGCAGGGAGCCGTGAGGCCCGATGCCCCCGGCAGCTTCGGCAGAAGGCGAGGACTGCTCACGGCCCGAATTCCGTGCACCGCGAGCAGCACCTCACGCCATCTTCATTTTCTAACCGAGAGGCCCCCGTCGCCCCCGATTCGAAGGCTACTCGCCACCCTTCTGAACGAAACTTCGAACGAAGTCCTCGGCGTTCTCTTCGAGTACATCGTCAATTTCGTCAAGAACCGAGTCGACGTCGTCGCTCAGCTTTTCCTGGCGTTCCTTGAGGTCGTCGGTTGCCTGCGCGTCCTGCGACTGTTCCTCGACCTCCTCGGTGGAACGCGTCGCCTTCTGCTGTCCGCCGCCGGTGTCCTTGGTCGCCATAACCCTCACCCCGCTCGGTTCGACGTTCTTGATCAGACCCTACAAGCAGGGTCCGACATCGGCCCCGCAGTTGCCACAACGTACGGGGACCACCTCGATGATTCCCGTAACGCCGGGTATTCCACCCTGTCCGGCGCGTGCCGTCCGGGCGGAAGCTCAATTGCCCGACAGGACCCTGACCAGGTCCTCCGCCGTACGGCAGCGGTCCAGGAGCTCCTTGACGTGATTACGCGTTCCGCGAAGGGGCTCCAGGGTTGGGACGCGCTGGAGCGAGTCCCGGCCGGGCAGATCGAAGATCACCGAGTCCCATGAGGCCGCCGCCACGTCGTCCGCGTACTGCTCCAGGCAGCGCCCGCGGAAGTAGGCGCGGGTGTCCTCCGGCGGGGTCGTACGGGCCCGCTCGACCTCGTTCTCGTCCAGGAGGCGCTTCATCTTGCCGCGGGCCGCCAGACGGTTGTAGAGGCCCTTCTCTGCGCGCACGTCGGCGTACTGGAGGTCGACCAGGTGCAGCCGGGCGGCGTCCCAGTCGAGGTCGTCCCGGCGCCGGTAGCCCTCCATGAGTTCCCGCTTGGCGACCCAGTCGAGCTCCCCGGACAGGCTCATGGGGTCGTTCTCCAGGCGGTTCAGGGTGTCCTCCCAGCGCAGGAGGACGTCCTTGGTCTGTTCGTCGGCGTCCGCCCCGAACCGCTCCTCCACGTACTTGCGCGAGAGCTCGAAGTACTCCATCTGGAGCTGCACGGCGGTGAGGGTGCGGCCGCTGCGGAGCGTGACGAGGCGCTTGAGGGTCGGGTCGTGGGAGACCTGGTGGAGGGTGCGTACGGGCTGGTCGACGGCCAGGTCGACGGCGATGAAGCCGTCCTCGATCATGGAGAGGACCAGGGCCGTCGTGCCGAGCTTGAGGTAGGTCGAGATCTCGGAGAGGTTCGCGTCCCCGATGATCACGTGGAGCCGGCGGTACTTCTCCGCGTCCGCGTGGGGTTCGTCGCGGGTGTTGATGATGGGGCGCTTGAGGGTGGTCTCCAGGCCGACCTCGACCTCGAAGTAGTCGGCGCGCTGGCTGAGCTGGAAGCCGTGCTCGTGCCCGTCCTGGCCGATGCCGACGCGGCCCGCTCCGGTGACGACCTGGCGCGAGACGAAGAACGGCGTCAGGTGGCGCACGATGTCCGAGAAGGGGGTCTCCCGCTTCATCAGGTAGTTCTCGTGCGTGCCGTAGGAGGCGCCCTTGTTGTCGGTGTTGTTCTTGTAGAGGTGGATCGGCTGGGCGCCCGGGAGCTGGGCGGCCCGCTCCGCCGCCTCGGCCATGATGCGCTCGCCGGCCTTGTCCCACAGGACGGCGTCGCGCGGGTTGGTGACTTCGGGGGAGCTGTATTCCGGGTGTGCGTGGTCGACGTACAGCCGCGCACCGTTGGTGAGGATGACATTGGCCAGGCCGATGTCCTCGTCGGTGAGCTGGCTGGCGTCGGCCGTCTCCCGGGCGAGGTCGAAGCCTCGCGCGTCCCGCAGCGGGTTCTCCTCCTCGAAGTCCCAGCGGGCGCGGCGCGCCCGGTGCATCGCCGCCGCGTAGGCGTTGACGATCTGGGACGAGGTGAGCATGGCATTGGCGTTGGGGTGACCGGGGACGGAGATCCCGTACTCCGTCTCGATGCCCATTACTCGCCGTACGGTCATGCGGCCCTCCTTGCCCGGCGGCGCCCTCGGTCGGGGGCGCTGCTCAAGTACCGCTGGCGCTCCGGTGCGTGTGCGGTGCCCGTCCCCGCACTGCGCGACTCGGCGGTACGAAAGAGCCTAGAACGCCACTGCGCTGGTGGGGAGATCATTTGCGTCATTGCTGTGGTCCCGGCCGTGACCGGAAAAGCAGGCGGCTGCGGATACCCGTGGAGGGCACCCGCAGCCGCCCTGTCTTTTACAGGTACTGACCGGTGTTGGCCACCGTGTCGATGGAGCGTCCGGTGTCCGCGCCCTGCTTTCCGGTGATGAGCGTTCGGATGTACACGATCCGTTCGCCCTTCTTTCCGGAGATCCTGGCCCAGTCGTCGGGGTTGGTGGTGTTCGGCAGGTCCTCGTTCTCCTTGAACTCGTCCACGCACGCCTGGAGGAGATGGGAGACCCGGAGGCCCTTCTGGCTGTGCTCCAAGAAGTCCTTGATGGCCATCTTCTTGGCGCGGCCCACGATGTTCTCGATCATGGCGCCGGAATTGAAGTCCTTGAAGTAAAGGACTTCCTTGTCACCGTTGGCGTAGGTGACCTCCAGGAAGCGGTTCTCCTCGGATTCGGCGTACATCTGCTCCACGGCGGTCTGGATCATGCCGTGGACGGTGGCCGCCCTGTCGCCGCCGTGCTCTCCGACGTCCTCGGAGTGCAGCGGGAGGCGCTCGGTGAGGTACTTCTGGAAGATGTCCTTGGCCGCTTCGGCGTCCGGGCGTTCGATCTTGATCTTCACGTCGAGCCGGCCGGGCCTCAGGATGGCGGGGTCGATCATGTCCTCGCGGTTCGAGGCTCCGATCACGACCACGTTCTGGAGGCCTTCGACACCGTCGATCTCGGCGAGCAGCTGCGGGACGATGGTGTTCTCCACGTCCGAGCTGACGCCGGATCCGCGGGTGCGGAAGAGGGATTCCATCTCGTCGAAGAAGACGATGACGGGGGTGCCCTCGCTGGCCTTCTCCCGGGCACGCTGGAAGACGAGGCGGATCTGCCGCTCGGTCTCGCCGACGTACTTGTTCAGGAGCTCGGGGCCCTTGATGTTGAGGAAGAAGCTCTTACCGGTGGCCTGGCCGGTCACTTCGGCGACCTTCTTGGCCAGTGAGTTGGCCACGGCCTTGGCGATGAGCGTCTTTCCGCATCCGGGGGGTCCGTAGAGGAGGACACCCTTCGGGGGCCGCAGTTCGTGTTCCTTGAAGAGGTCGGGGTAGAGGTACGGGAGCTCGACCGCGTCGCGGATCATCTCGATCTGGCCGCCCAGACCGCCGATCTGCTCGTAGCCGATGTCCGGGACCTCTTCGAGGACGAGTTCCTCGACCTCGCTCTTGGGAACGATTTCGTAGACGTAGCCGGAACGGGGTTCGAGGAGCAGGGCGTCTCCGGGCCGGATGTTGACGTCCAGGAGCGGTTCGGCGAGCCGGACCACCCTTTCCTCGTCGGTGTGTCCCTGGACGAGGGCGCGCTCGCCGTCCTCCAGGATCTCCTTGAGGGTGACGATGTCGCCGACGCTCTCGTACTCCATGGCCTCGACCACGTTGAGGGCTTCGTTGAGCATCACTTCCTGGCCGCGCCTGAGCTCGTCGAGCTCGACGCTGGGGCTGACGTTCACCCGGAGCTTGCGGCCCCCGGTGAAGATGTCGGCGGTGCCGTCCTCGTTCGCCGTGAGGAAGACTCCGAAGCCGGCCGGCGGCTGTGCGAGCCGGTCGACCTCCTCCTTGAGGGCCACGATCTGGTCGCGGGCCTCACGGAGCGTGTTCGCCAGTCTCTCGTTCTGTGCGGACACGCCTGCCAGGTTGGTCTGCAACTCGACGATCCGCTCTTCGAGAATCCTCGTGTGTCGCGGAGAGTCGGCGAGCTTGCGTCGCAGGACGGCGATCTCCTGCTCAAGGTAGGCAATCTGCCCGGCGGGGTCATCGGACCCTCTTCCCGGGCGGATGCCGCGGTTCATGTCGTCGTCGTGGGCTGCCACGGTCCTCACCTCCTCCAAGGGGAGCTGGACGCTTCCAGACCCTACCTGGGTGGGTGTCGATTGAAACCCCTAGATCACAAAGACTGTCGGGGTGTGTCCGATCTTCACCCTTGCGCTCTCCCTCACGCCAGGGGAATACCCACCGAACATGATTGGGAAGCGGGCGGAGGTAGGGTCGAAGTGTTCAACACCCGTCAGAGCTGGCCCGATTCCCCAGTCTTCGGTTCGCTCGACGCAGAAAACGGCAGGAGAAATGACCGTGCAGCAGGAGGCCGGAGTCAGCGGCGAGGCGCTTGAGGTCTGGATCGACCAGGATCTCTGTACGGGCGACGGGATCTGCGTCCAGTACGCGCCCGAGGTCTTTGAGCTGGACATCGACGGTCTGGCGTATGTGAAGAGTCCCGAGGACGAGCTTCTCCAGGCCGTGGGCGTCACAACGCCCGTGCCCCTGCCGCTTCTGAGCGACGTGGTGGACTCGGCGAAGGAGTGTCCGGGGGACTGCATCCATGTCCGTCGGGTTTCGGACAAGGTCGAAGTCTTCGGTCCCGACGCGGAGTGACCTTCCGGGTACTCCACGTCATCAGGTGACCGGTTTCTCACACCCTCCGCGGCGCGGAGGGTGTTCTTTTTTGTTCGGGTCTCGCGCCGGGGGCGCGTTCAGGCACCGAGTGCTTCGGACGGCGTCGAGCGTATGAACGCGCCGTTCTTCCACTGCCACTTGGCGTCCTGCTTCAGGTCCGGGCAGCAACTCGGTACGTCGGCCGAGGAGTAGCCGAGGAGCGTGGCGGTGACGGCTCCGTCGCGCACCGCGAAGTCCGTGACGCTGAGGCGGTCCTTGGGGTCGACGAGGGTCGCCACGACCCTGGGCCGCTTCGCTCCCTCCGCCTGGGTGAGGACGTAGACACCGCTGGGCGGGGTGCCCGATCCCGCGTCGCAGCGGACGACGGCGACGGTCTCGGGGCGGCCGTCGCCGTCCAGGTCGCCGGACGCCTTCTTCTCCACGAGGACCTTGGTGGGCCCGCAGACGATCGGGTAGTCCACACCGGCCGCGTCGGGGGCGGCGGCCGTGACCGCCGCCGTCTTCGGTCCGGTGCCGGGCTGGGCCGCTCTCGCCGGGTCGGGATGGATGACCGAGGACAGGGCCACGACTCCGGCGATGGCGGTTGCCGTGGCGACCCACTGGATGGGGCTGGTCTGCGTATGCGCCAGTTCCGGGACAACGGAATGCTGCACTAGGGGTGTCTCCCGCGAGGGCTGTGCCGGTGGGGTGGGTGTCCCGCATGGTGCCACACGTCACAGCCTGGTGGAACGGCGGGGTCCGGACTCGTGGGGAGTTCCTCCGGAGTTTCCGGCGGGGTCCGCGCGAGGCCCCGGCCGGGCCGCCGTGGCCGTGCCGTCCGGGGCACCGGTCGTGCCCTGCGCACCGGCCCTGGCGAAGCCGCCGCGACCTCGTCTTACGGCTCTCGTGGCCGCGCCCGGTGGTCGTCGCGACCCGGCGGATCGGCCCTCACGACCTCGTGTCACGGCCGCCGCGGCTCCCCGCGCAGCCCTCGTCCCCTCGCCGTGCGGCCGCCCTCCGAGGAGCGCCGGGGCTCCGCCGGGAGTCCGCCGCAACGCCCCTCACCGAGCCGTCGCGAAGCCCGTCGCGCGACCCCGGTCCACAGGAGGGAAGTGGGCCGGCCGTCCTGACGGCGGTCCGTGCAGGGGTTCCTGTTGGTGTGTCAAGGCCGAAGCGCTGTGGCCGAGTTCCCGGAGGGGTCCGGGAACTCGGCCACAGGCGTGGTGCGTTGGGTACGTCAGCGGGCGGTGCCGCCGTCGGCGTTCGGGCCGGCGTAGTCCTCGCCGTACGCGCCCTTGGCGGGGCGGCGGCGGCGCATGGGCGGCTCGACGCCGTCCGCGAGGCGGCGGGCGGTGAGCAGGAAGCCGGTGTGGCCGATCATGCGGTGGTCCGGCCGGACGGCCAGGCCCTCGATGTGCCAGTTGCGGATCATCGATTCCCAGGCGGTCGGCTCGTTGAAGCAGCCGATCTCGCGGATCGACTCGACGGTCCGCGCGAGCTGGGTGGTGGTCGCCACGTAGCAGCAGAGGATGCCGCCGGGGACGAGCGCCTTGGAGACGGCCTCCAGGCATTCCCAGGGGGCGAGCATGTCGAGGATGACGCGGTCGACGTCGGTGTCGCTCAGGTTGTCCTGGAGGTCGCCGACGGTGAGCTGCCAGGCGGGGTGGGGTCCACCGAAGTAGCGCTCCACGTTCTGCTGGGCGATCTCGGCGAAGTCCTCGCGGCGCTCGTAGGAGTGCAGCATGCCCTGGTCGCCGATGGCGCGCAGCAGGAAGCTGCTCAGCGAGCCGGAGCCGACTCCCGCTTCCACGACGCGGGCGCCGGGGAAGATGTCGGCGAAGGCCAGGATCTGCCCCGCGTCCTTGGGGTAGACCACGGCGGCGCCGCGGGGCATGGACAGGACGTAGTCGGGGAGCAGGGGGCGCAGCGCGAGATAGGCGACGTTCCCCGTGGTGCGGACAACGCTGCCCTCGGGAGCGCCGATCAGCTCGTCGTGGGGGAAGGAACCCTTGTGGGTGTGGAAGTTCTTCCCGGCCTCGAGCGTGAACGTGTAGTGGCGGCCCTTGGGGTCGGTCAGCTGTACCTGGTCCCCGACCTTGAAGGGCCCGCGCCTGCGGGCGGCACCGGTCGGTTCGGACATGTGAACAGCCTACCGGTCCCCGGCGGGGCCGCCGACCACGGTCAGGAGGGGCGGGCCATGGCCTTGACGAAGGCGCGTTCCACGTCGGCGGCGGACAGGACGCCGTAGATCTCGCCGGAGTCCTCGACGACGAGGTATTCGGTGGCGGGGCTGGCGCGCAGGGCGTCGAGGAGGTCCTCTCCTGCGAGTTCGGCGGAGACGCGCATGCCGTCGGTGAGGTCCTGGGCGAGGCCGCTGACGGCGACCCAGGGGCGGCGGTGTTCGGGGACGCCGACGATGGCGGCCTCGCGGACCAGGGAGAGGGGTTCGCCGTCGGCGTCGACGACGACGAGGGCGCGGGCGCCGACGTCGTTGGCGCGGCGGAGCGCTTCGGAGAGGGGGGTGGTGGTCTCGACGGGGACGGCGCGGCGGGTGAGGCTGCGGGCGCGCAGTTCCGGGAGGTGTTCGCGCAGGCGGGCCACGCGGAGGCTGTTGCCGGCGCCGGTCCAGATGATCGCCGCGAGGATGGCGGCGAGGAGGGCGTCGGTGACGGTGTCCATGCTGCCGGTGTTCTCGGGGGCGGCGCCGAGTGCCGAGGACCGGGTGAGCAGGGGCAGGCCGATGAGGACGGAGACGGCGAGGGCGCGGCCGACCCAGGCGGCGGCGACGGTGCCGCTCATGGCCCTGCCGGTGATCTTCCAGACGACGGCGCGGAGCATCCGGCCGCCGTCGAGGGGCAGGCCGGGGAGCAGGTTGAAGGCGGCGACGATGAGGTTGGAGACCATCAGGCCGGCCAGCAGGACGCCGGGTACGGTGCCGGGCTCGACGGGCAGCATGGCGAGGTAGAAGAGGCCGGACAGGACGAGGGAGAGGAGGGGGCCGACGAAGGCGAGGACGAACTCGCGGCCGGGGGTCTCGGCTTCCTTCTCGATCTCGGAGACGCCGCCGAAGAACTGGAGCTGGATGCGGCGTACGGGGAGTTTGAAGCGGAGGGCGGCGACGGTGTGGGCGAGTTCGTGGACGAGGACGGAGGCGTAGAAGGCGACGGCGAAGAAGAGGGAGACGAGGTAGCGGGCGGCGCCGAGGTCGGGCAGGACGCGGTCGAGCTGGCCGCCGAAGACCCAGGTGATCAGGGCCGCGACGAGGAACCAGCTGGGGGCGACGTACACGGGGACGCCGAAGGGGCGGCCCATGAGGAGTCCGCCGCCGGGTTCCTTGGCGCGGCGGGGCGGGCGTCCGGCGGTGCCGCTGCGGGCGCGGGTGCGGGGGGTGTCGGCGGGTTCGTCCTGGTCCCGGTCGCGGTCGGTGCCGGCGGTCGGGGTGGTGGTTCCGAAGGGTGCCGAGGGGTCTTCGTGGGGTGCGTCCTCGCCGGTGCGCGCGGTGGGGGCGGGGGTCTTCGTCAGCGGGTCGCCGGCCGGTGCGGCGGGGGCCGCGGCCTCGGGTCCGGGGGTCGGCTCGGCTCCGGTGGGGCCCGGGGTCGGCTCGGGTCGGTCCGTGGTCGGGTCCGGTCCGGTCGTGTCCGGGGGCGTCGCGGTGTCGTCGGGCCCGGTCTCCGGGTGGGAGAGGGGGCCGTCGGACGGCCGGGCGGTGGTGCCCTCCTGCGGGTGGGGGGTGTCCTCGGGCCGAGCGGGGGGTGCGGTCCGGTCCCGGGGACCGTGGTCCGCGTCGGGCCGGGTCCGGGAGTCGTGGCCGGCGGCCGTGGGGTCCGGCCCGGTGGTCTCGGGCGTCGCTGGTCCGGGGTGCGCGCCGGAGGCCGGACCGGTGGAGGCCGGGGGCCTCTCGTGGTGCTCGGTCGTCTCGCCCGTACCGGACCGCGGCTGCCCGCTCCCGCCGCTCTCGTCCACGATGTCCCCTCGTTCGAAGCGTCCCCCGCCCCCCGGTTCGTGTGGAGCGGGAGGGTCTGGAGTCGATGGTATGCGGCCGTCGCGGCGCGTTCCGCCCCGGCACCCCTTGTGTTTTCCGTGCCGTCGTGCCCGCCGGGACCGGTTCACTGTCGGTGGCGGGCCGTATGGTCTGTTGTCATGGAAACCAGCACCGAGGGCGCCGTGCCCGAAGAACCGGCCGTGGCCGACGGAGCTCTCGTGGGCCAAGCCGTCGGCGGGGCCGTCGTGGACGGTCCGGCTCCCGCGGTCGCGCGCGCGCCCGCCTCGCTGTCGCCCTCGCGTGCCAGTGACTTCATGCAGTGTCCGTTGCTCTACCGGTTCCGAGTGATCGACAAGCTGCCCGAGAAGCCGAGCGAGGCGGCGACCAGGGGGACCCTGGTGCACGCGGTCCTGGAGCGGCTGTTCGACGCGCCGGCCGTGGACCGGACGGCGCCGCGGGCCAAGTCGTTGATCCCGGCGCAGTGGGACCGGCTGCGGGAGACGAAGCCCGAGGTCGTGGAGCTGTTCGCGGACGACCCGGAGGGCGAGCGGCTCGCGCGCTGGCTGTCCGAGGCCGAGCGGCTGGTGGAGCGCTGGTTCACGCTGGAGGACCCGACACGGCTCGAACCGGCCGAGCGGGAGCTGTTCGTGGAGGCGCGGCTGGATTCCGGGCTGACGCTGCGCGGGATCATCGACCGGGTCGATGTGGCGCCGTCGGGCGAGGTCCGGATCGTCGACTACAAGACCGGCAAGGCGCCGCGGCCCGAGTACGCCGAGGGCGCCCTGTTCCAGATGAAGTTCTACGCGCTGGTGGTGTGGCGGCTGAAGCGGGTGGTCCCCCGCCGTCTCCAGCTCGTGTATCTGGGCAGCGGCGACGTGCTGACATACGACCCCGAGATCGGGGACCTGGAGCGGGTCGAGCGCAAGCTGCTCGCTCTGTGGGACGCGATCCGGGAGGCGACGGAGACGGGTGAGTGGCGGCCGCGCCCCACCAAGCTCTGCGGCTGGTGTGATCACCAAGCGGTGTGTCCGGAATTCGGTGGTACTCCCCCGGCATATCCGCTCCCGGTCAGGGCGCCCGGGTCGGGTGCGGGTGAGCAGGGCAGAATGGGGCCGGACTAGCGAAGGAGACTTACGTGGCCATCCGCGTCCTACTGGTCGACGACCAGCCGCTGCTGCGCACCGGGTTCCGGATGATTCTGGAGGCGGAGCCGGATCTCGCGGTCGTCGGCGAGGCCGGTGACGGTCTCCAGGCACTCGATCAAGTGCGTGCGCTCCAGCCCGATGTGGTTCTGATGGACATCCGTATGCCGCGGATGGACGGTGTGGAGGCGACGCGGCAGATCACAGGACCCGGCCGGGACGGTCCGGCGAAGGTGCTGGTGCTGACGACGTTCGACCTCGACGAGTACGTGGTGGAGGCGCTTCGGGCCGGTGCCAGCGGTTTCCTCCTCAAGGACGCGCCGGCCAACGAGCTGGTGCAGGCGATCCGGGTGGTGGCGGCGGGCGAGGCGATGCTCGCGCCGAGCATCACGCGTCGCCTGCTGGACAAGTACGCGGGCCATCTCCCGTCCGGGGACGAGCCGGTTCCGGACACGCTGCACACGCTGACCGACCGTGAGGTCGAGGTGCTGAAGCTGGTGGCGCGTGGTCTGTCGAACGCGGAGATCGCGGCCGATCTGTTCGTCAGCGAGACCACGGTCAAGACGCATGTGGGGCATGTGCTGACGAAGCTGGGGCTGCGCGACCGGGTGCAGGCCGCGGTGTACGCGTACGAGAGCGGGCTGGTGCGTCCCGGCGCGCAGTAGCGCCCGGCCGTCCCCGGGGCCCGGCCCCGTCGGGAGAGCGCGAAAGGGCGCCCGTTCCACAACGGAACGGGCGCCCTTCGGCGTACCGGGGACGCGGCGGCGCCGTGTCCGCCTGTCGAACCCGAAAGACCCGGGACCGTCGGGTCCCGGGTCGGGCCCGGGGCCTGTCGGCCCCGGGTCTTGATGCTCAGGTCACTCGCTGACGCCGCGGCTCAGCTCCCAGAGCTGAAGGGTGGAGGAGGAGTTGAGCGCCCACTCCGAGCCCGTGATGTCGTCACGCGCGGCTATGTACTGCTTGCCCTGCCAGAGCGGGATGACCGGGACGTCGTTGGCGACGATGTCCTGGATGGTCGTGAGGCTCTTGGAGGCGGTGAGACGGTCGGCCTCGCGTCGCGAGTCCGGGATCAGGGTGTTGCTGATCCGGGGGTTCGAGTACGGCGAGCCGAGGAAGTTGTCCTTGTCGAGGAAGGGCGCGAGGTAGTTGTCGGCGTCGGGGAAGTCGGGGAACCAACCCATGCCGTAGACCTCGTAGTCGCCCTTCTGCTCGGCCGGACGGAACTTGGCCCACGGCGTGCCCTGGATGCTGACGTCGAACAGACCGGTCGCGTTGAGCTGCTTCTTCAGGACCTGGAACTCCTGCGCGGTGACCGTACCGTAGTGGTCGGTCGTGTAGTGCAGGGTCAGCTTGACCGGGGTGGTGATGCCGGCCTTGTTCAGCAGCGACTGGGCGCGGCTGACGCTCGGGTCGCCGTACTTGTTGAAGAACGCGTTGGCGTGGCCGGTGATGGTCGCCGGGACCAGCGAGTAGAGCGGCTCGGCCTGGGAACCGTAGACCTTGGAGATGAGCTCGCCGCGGTTGATCACCTGGGCCATGGCCTGGCGGACGGCGGTCGACTTCACCGACGGGGCGTTGGTGTTGAAGGCCAGGTAGCGGATTTCGAGGCCGGGCATCTCGTTCAGGTTGATGTTGCCGCCCGAAGCGTTGTCCAGCTTGTTGATCTGCTCCGGCGTCATCGAGCGCGTCATCAGGTCGATGTCGCCCTTGTCGAGGGCCGTGCCCATGGCGTTGGCGTCCGTGAAGGAGCGCAGCTCGACCTGGGAGTTCTTGACCTTCAGCTGGCCCGTGTAGTGCGGGTTCTTCGTGAAGACGGCCCGGGTGACGGTGTCGTCCTTGGAGTCGATCTTCACGGTGTAAGGACCGGAGCCGTCCACGGAGAAGCCGTCGCGCAGGTGGTTCTTCTCGTAGTCCTTCGAGCTCACGATGCCGGCGACCGGGGTCGACAGCTTGAACGGGAAGGTCGCGTCGGCGATCTTGAGGTGGAAGATCACCTCGCGGTCGCCACGGGTCTCGACGGTGTCGACGGTGGACAGCAGGGCCGCGACACCACTGTCGGCCTTGATGGCCCTGGCACGGTCGATGGAGAACTTGACGTCCTTGGCGGTGATCGCGTCACCGTTGGAGAACTCCAGGCCCTCGCGCAGCGTGCACGCGTAGCGCTCGTTGCCGCTGTCGGTGAAGCCGCACTTCTCGGCCGCCTCGGGCTGGGGCTCACCGTCACCACGCGGCTGGACCATCAGCGTCTGCACGGTCTGACGGAGCACGTTCCAGGTGCCGACGTCGTAGGCGTACGCCGGGTCGAACGGTGCCGGGGCATCCTTCGAGGCGGTGAACTGGTCCGTGGTACCGACAACGATGGCATCGCCGCTGTTGCCCCCGCTGGCGGACCCGCCGCAGGCGGCGAGCACTGGGGCGAGCAGGCCGACCACGGCCGGCAGCACCAAAGTCTTGCGGTTCATGCTCGTGTTTCTCCAGAGCTGTAGGTTCCGCGAACCGGCATGCAGGGGTGGCGCGGCGGTCACGGGGTTACGGCGATGTTCTCGCGATGACATTAGTCCGCACCACAACGTCGTCCATACCGGTACCGGAGCCGTCTTCCGCTCACGCTGCGAAACCGGGCGTGGACACACCGATAACCCGACACGGGAAGGATTAGTGCAGGCTTTCATCAATCGGGACACAAGGGCACGCGAAGCCTTCACACATGGGCGGTGCGTGCACAATCCGGTCCGACTGTCGACCCTCCGTAACGTGGCGAACGTCACACCGTAAAATTGATTGAGGCGTACCGGAATTAGTGGTTCCGCCCCGATTTGAATTCCTGAAGACCCTCGCCCGCGCTTACCACACGGAACGCCCGCGCCTTTCCCGCGCATTCGATTCCGCACGCTGCGCCATGAAGCGGGCGACGTTCCGTGATCGGTCAGTGCGCCTTTGTCATCACACGATGCAAAAAGGGCAGGTCGACCTCTTCGAGGGAACGCACCACGGTACGGCGGGCGGCCGGGCTGATGGGGGCGACCGAGGGCACGGCGATCACCTGGCAGCCCGCGGCCTCGGCGGAGGCGACGCCGGTCGACGTGTCCTCGATGACGGCGCAGCGCGCCGGTTCGGCACCGAGCCGAGCGGCCGCGAGGAGGTAGGGGTCGGGGAACGGCTTGGTCCGCTCGACCTCGTCGCCGGCGACGGTCAGGGCGAAGAAGTGGGAGCCGATCGCGCCAAGGACACGGTCGATGATCCGCCGGTGCGAGGCCGAGACCAGTGCGGTGGGCATCTCGTGCGCCGCGAGCTCGGCGAGCAGCCGGGCGGCTCCGGGCATCAGCGGCAGGGAGTGGCCGATGCGCTCCTCGAAACCGTCGTTGAGCAGCACGGACAGTTCGGGCAGGGTGATGTCGGCGCCGGTGGCCTCGATGAGGAATCCCGCGCTGCGGGTCATGGGTCCGCCGACCACAACATGGCGCCAGGAGTCGTCCAGGGTGTGTCCGAGGGCGGCGAAGACGGCGACCTCCACGTCCCACCAGAAACCCTCGGTGTCCACCAGGGTTCCGTCCATGTCGAGGAGCACGGCCTGAAGGGCTGAGCCTTCGGCCGTACGGGTTCCGAGCGCGGGGACCGTACTGGTCATCCTGGCGCACCTCCTTGAGGGACGATCAGGCCGGCCGCCCCCTTGTACGCCAGGGGACGACCGGCCTGCGATGGACCGACCAGTGTACGACTTATCCGATCAGTGTGCGTCGTGCCGCGTGCCGCGGCGCGTCGGGACCCTCACCGTGCGTTGAAGTACTTCGCCTCGGGGTGGTGGATGACGATGGCGTCGGTCGACTGCTCGGGGTGGAGCTGGAACTCCTCGGAGAGGTGGACGCCGATGCGCTCCGGTTCGAGGAGCTCGGCGATCTTGGCGCGGTCCTCCAGGTTCGGGCAGGCGCCGTAGCCGAGGGAGAAGCGGGCGCCGCGGTACTTCAGGGCGAACATGTCGTCGATCGCGGCCGGGTCCTCCCCCGCGAAGCCCAGCTCGGAGCGGACGCGCGCGTGCCAGTACTCGGCGAGGGCCTCGGCGAGCTGGACGGACAGGCCGTGCAGTTCGAGGTAGTCGCGGTAGGCGTTGGCCTCGAAGAGCTTGGCGGTCTCCTCGCCGATGCGCGATCCGACGGTGACGACCTGGAGGCCGACCACGTCGGTCTCCCCCGACTCCTCGGGGCGGAAGAAGTCGGCGAGGCAGAGCCGGCGGCCGCGGCTCTGGCGCGGGAAGGTGAACCGGGTCCGCTCGTTGCCCCGGTCGTCCAGGATGATCAGGTCGTCGTCCTTGGAGACGCACGGGAAGTAGCCGTAGACCACGGCGGCCTCCAGCAGGTTGTCCCGCTGGAGCCGGTCGAGCAGTCCGCGCAGCCGCGGCCGGCCCTCGGTCTCGACGAGCTCCTCGTAGGTCGGGCCGTCGCCGGCGCGGGCCTGCTTGAGACCCCACTGGCCCTTGAACAGGGCACCCTCGTCCAGCCAGGAGGCGTACTCCTTGAGCTGGATGCCCTTGATCACGCGGGTGCCGGTGAAGGGGGCCTTCGGTACGGGGTTGTCGACGGAGACGTCGGAGCGGACGTGACCCTCCTGCGGCCGCTCCTCGGTCTCCACGGAGGCGACCGCGCGCACCCGGCGCTGCTTGAGCTCGGGCAGGACCGCGCCGGGCACCCCGCGCTTGACGCCGATGAGGGCGTCCATCAGGCGCAGCCCCTCGAAGGCGTCGCGGGCGTAGCGGACCTCGCCCTGGTAGATCTCGTGGAGGTCCTGCTCGACGTAGGCCCTGGTCAGGGCCGCGCCGCCGAGGATGACGGGGTAGTCGGCGGACAGACCCCGCTGGTTCAGCTCCTCCAGGTTCTCCTTCATGATCACCGTGGACTTGACCAGGAGTCCCGACATGCCGATGACGTCGGCCTTGTGCTCCTCGGCGGCGTCCAGGATCGCGGAGACCGGCTGCTTGATGCCGAGGTTGACGACGTTGTAGCCGTTGTTGGACAGGATGATGTCGACGAGGTTCTTGCCGATGTCGTGGACGTCGCCGCGGACGGTGGCCAGGACGATGGTGCCCTTGCCCTCCGCGTCCGACTTCTCCATGTGGGGTTCGAGGTAGGCGACGGCGGACTTCATGACCTCGGCGGACTGGAGCACGAAGGGCAGCTGCATCTGGCCGGAGCCGAACAGCTCACCGACCACCTTCATGCCGTCGAGGAGGGTCTCGTTGACGATGTCGAGGGCGGGGCGGTCCTGGAGGGCCTCGGCGAGGTCGGTTTCCAGGCCGTTCTTCTCGCCGTCGATGATCCGGCGCTTCAGGCGCTCGTCCAGCGGGAGCGCGGCCAGTTCCTCGGCCTTGCCCGCCTTGAGCGACTTGGTGGTGGCGCCCTCGAACAGGGCCATGAGCTTCTGGAGCGGGTCGTAGCCCTCGGACCGCCGGTCGTGGATGAGGTCGAGGGCGGTGGTGACCTCCTCCTCGCTGAAGCGGGCGATCGGCAGGATCTTGGAGGCGTGGACGATGGCCGAGTCCAGGCCGGCCTTGACGCATTCGTCGAGGAAGACCGAGTTGAGCAGGATGCGGGCGGCCGGGTTGAGGCCGAAGGAGATGTTGGACAGGCCGAGCGTGGTCTGGACGTCGGGGCGGCGGCGCTTGAGCTCGCGGATCGCCTCGATGGTCGCGATGCCGTCCTTGCGGGACTCCTCCTGGCCCGTACAGATGGTGAAGGTCAGGGTGTCGATGAGGATGTCGGACTCGTGGATGCCCCAGTTGCCGGTGAGGTCCTCGATGAGCCGTTCGGCGATGGCGACCTTGGTCTCGACGGTGCGGGCCTGGCCCTCCTCGTCGATGGTCAGGGCGATCAGCGCGGCGCCGTGCTCGCGCGCGAGGCCGGTGACCTTCGCGAACCGGGACTCGGGGCCGTCGCCGTCCTCGTAGTTGACGGAGTTGAGGACCGCGCGGCCGCCGAGGCGCTCCAGTCCCGCGCGCAGGACCTCGACCTCGGTGGAGTCGAGCACGATCGGCAGGGTGGAGGCGGTGGCGAAGCGGCCGGCCAGTTCGTCCATGTCGGCGACGCCGTCGCGGCCGACGTAGTCGACGCAGAGGTCGAGCATGTGCGCGCCCTCGCGGATCTGGTCGCGGGCCATCTCCACGCAGTCGTCCCAGCGGGCCTCCAGCATGGCCTCGCGGAACTTCTTCGAGCCGTTGGCGTTGGTGCGCTCGCCGATCGCCATGTAGGCGGTGTCCTGACGGAACGGGACCGTCTGGTAGAGGGAGGCGGCGCCGGGTTCGGGCCGCGGGCTGCGCTCGGCGGGCGTGAGGCCGTTCACTCGCTCGACCACCTGGCGCAGGTGCTCGGGGGTCGTGCCGCAGCAGCCGCCGATCAGGGAGAGGCCGTAGTCCCGTACGAAGTTCTCCTGGGCGTCGGCGAGTCCCTCGGCGTCGAGCGGGAAGTGGGCGCCGTCCTTCGTCAGGACGGGCAGGCCGGCGTTGGGCATGCACAGCAGGGGGATGCGGGAGTGGCGGGTGAGATAGCGCAGGTGCTCGCTCATCTCGGCGGGGCCCGTCGAGCAGTTCAGGCCGATCATGTCGATGCCGAGCGGTTCCAGCGCGGTCAGGGCGGCGCCGATCTCGGAGCCGAGCAGCATGGTGCCGGTGGTCTCGAAGGCCATCGAGACCAGCAGGGGCACCCGGACGCCGGTCGCCTCCATGGCGCGGTGCGCGCCGAGGACGGAGGACTTGGTCTGGAGCAGGTCCTGGGTGGTCTCGACGATCAGGGCGTCGGCGCCACCGGCGAGCAGGCCCTCGGCGTTGGCCTGGAAGCCGTCGCGCAGGGTGCCGTACGAGACGTGGCCGAGGGTGGGCAGCTTGGTGCCGGGGCCGATCGAGCCGAGGACCCAGCGCTGGCGGCCGTCGCGGGCACCGAAGGAGTCGGCGACCTCGCGGGCGATCCTGGCGCCGGCCTCGGAGAGTTCGTGGACGCGGTCGGCGATGTCGTACTCGGCCGCCGCCGAGTGGTTCGCCCCGAAGGTGTTCGTCTCCACGCAGTCGACGCCGACCTCGAAGTAGGCCTCGTGGACGGAGCGCACGATGTCGGGGCGGGTGATGTTGAGGATCTCGTTGCAGCCCTCGAGGTCCTGGAAGTCCTCGAGCGTGGGGTCCTGCGCCTGAAGCATGGTGCCCATCGCGCCGTCGGCCACCACGACCCGGGTGGCGAGGGCTTCTCGAAGTGCGTCGGTTCGCTGCCGGCCTTCGGAAGGACCGGACGAAAGGGACGGGTTCGGCAACGAGGCCATGAAGGTGCTCCCTGGAGTGCGACGGCTGTCGGCTTTGCGCTTCCCGTGGAAGGCGCACGCCGTCAGGGTAGCCCGGAGCACCACGGATCGGTCATGGGCGTCCACGAGGCGGACGGGTGTGGCGTGGATGGCCGCGGTGTGGAGAAGGACGGAACCGGGGGCGACCACCCATTGGCGGGAGATCGGTGACGACCGGTAGTGTTCGACATTGCCGAACGGCAGCGGGTAGTCGCGCCGGCGGTCGAAGGGGACGGAGGCAGCACGGCGATGGCACGGAACATCCAGTCGCTCGAGCGGGCAGCGGCGATGCTGCGGCTGCTCGCGGGCGGCGAGCGGCAGCTCGGCCTGTCGGACATCGCCTCCTCGCTCGGTCTGGCCAAGGGTACGGCCCACGGCATCCTGCGCACGCTCCAGCAGGAGGGGTTCGTCGAACAGGACGCGGTGTCCGGGCGCTATCAGCTGGGCGCCGAGCTGCTGCGTCTCGGCACCACCTATCTGGACGTGCACGAACTGCGGGCGCGGGCCCTGGTGTGGACCGACGACCTGGCCCGTTCCAGCGGCGAGAGCGTGTATCTGGGCGTGCTGCACCAGCAGGGCGTGCTGATCGTGCACCACGTCTTCCGGCCCGACGACAGCCGGCAGGTCCTGGAGGTCGGGGCGATGCAGCCGCTGCACTCCACGGCCCTGGGCAAGGTGCTGTCGGCGTACGACCCGGTGGCGCACAGCGAGGTCCTGGAGGTCGAGCGCAAGGCGTTCACCCCGCGGACGATCAGTGAGCTGGACGACTTTGAGGGCGTCCTCGACCTGACCCGCGCGCGCGGGTACGCGGACGACGTCGAGGAGACCTGGACGGGGGTGGCCTCGGTCGCCGCCCCGATCCACAACCGGCGGCGGATGCCGGTCGGCGCGGTGGGCATCACCGGGGCCGTGGAGCGGGTCTGCAAGGACGGGGAACTGCGTCCGGAACTGATCGCGGCGGTGCGCGACTGCGCCCGCGCGGTGTCGCGCGACCTGGGTGCCGGGCGCTTCTGACGCGAACGCCGTTCGCGGGGGCGCCACGGGCCGGCGAACGGCGCTGACGGGCCCCTGGGCGCGAACACACCGCCCACGGGGCGGTCATGGAGCCTTCGCCCGCACCCGATGACGCCTGCGCCCACGGCCGCGGGTCGCGGGGGTGCGGTGCCCTCGCGGGCGGTCGTGGCGCGCGCATCGTCGGCCGGCCGTGCCGTCGCACGGGTCGGCCCGCCGCCTTTTTCACACCCGACGGTCCCGTTTCGTACGGGCCGGGGTCCGGGATCCACAGCTGCCGGGGCCGGGAAGCGGAATGCTTCCCGGCCTCCTTCGCATGCTCTCGGACGTGCGACGACGCACCGATAGCACACAGCAATCAATAACGATCCCGTTTTCGATAACCGAACCCTTGACGAGTCGGCGAACCGGGAGCAAGACTCCCGTCCATCGGTCGGCATTGTCGAACACCTACCGGCAATAGGCGTTAGGGTGTGGCAATGCCAGGGCCGAGATCGCTCTCACTCCCCGAGAGCACGAACCACCGGAGGGACCCGGGGTTCGGCTTCCCCTGGACGAAGGACAAAGGAGTCGCGGGTGTCCAGCTCCGACATCTTCATCGGCGAGACCATCGGTACCGCCGTACTCATCCTGCTGGGCGGTGGCGTGTGCGCCGCCGTCACGCTGAAGGCATCCAAGGCGCGCGGCGCCGGATGGCTGGCCATCGCCTTCGGGTGGGGCTTCGCGGTCATGACCGCGGTCTACATCTCGGCGCCGCTGTCGGGTGCCCACCTCAACCCGGCCGTGACGCTCGCGCTCGCGATCAAGAACGACGACTACAGCAACCTCGCCACCTACTGGGGCGGACAGCTGCTCGGCGCCATGATCGGCGCCGCACTGGTCTGGGTCGCCTACTACGGCCAGTTCCTCGCGCACCTCACCGACAGCGAGATCGTCGGCGGCCCCGAGGAGCGGACCGCGAAGGCCGTCGAGGCCGAGGAGCCGGGCGCGGGCCCGGTGCTCGGCGTCTTCTCCACCGGCCCCGAGATCCGCAACGTGGTGCAGAACCTCGCCACCGAGATCATCGGCACCGTGGTCCTGGTCCTCGCGATCCTCACGCAGGGACTGAACAACAACGGCGACGGTCTGGGCGTCCTCGGCGCGCTGATCACCGCCTTCGTCGTGGTGAGCATCGGTCTCTCGCTCGGCGGTCCCACCGGCTACGCGATCAACCCGGCCCGTGACCTCGGTCCGCGCATCGTGCACGCCCTGCTCCCCCTGCCCAACAAGGGTGGTTCCGACTGGAGCTACGCCTGGATACCGGTCGCCGGCCCGCTCATCGGCGGCGCGATCGCAGCAGGCATCTACAACGTCGCCTTCGCCTAGGAGCCCCCGCTCCAGCACGCTTGGAAGCCGCGCCCCATGCACCATGAGCCGCACAGCACCGCTTTGAAGCACCGCGCCGTACGCAGCCCCTCATCCACGGACACCAGGAGCACACCGTGACCGACGCACACACCGCCGGCCCCTTCATCGCCGCCATCGACCAGGGCACCACCTCGTCGCGCTGCATCGTCTTCGACCGTGACGGCCGCATCGTCTCCGTCGACCAGAAGGAGCACGAGCAGATCTTCCCGAAGCCGGGCTGGGTCGAGCACGACGCCACCGAGATCTGGACCAACGTCCAGGAGGTCGTCGCCGGAGCCATCTCGAAGGCCGGCATCACCCGTGACGACATCAAGGCCATCGGCATCACCAACCAGCGCGAGACCACGCTGCTCTGGGACAAGAACACCGGTGAGCCCGTCCACAACGCGCTCGTCTGGCAGGACACCCGCACCGACGCGCTCTGCAAGGAACTCGGCCGCAACGTCGGCCAGGACCGCTTCCGCCGCGAGACCGGCCTGCCGCTCGCGTCGTACTTCGCCGGCCCCAAGGCGCGCTGGCTCCTCGACAACGTCGAGGGCCTGCGCGAGCGCGCCGAGGCCGGGGACATCCTCTTCGGCACCATGGACACCTGGGTCATCTGGAACCTGACCGGTGGTGTCGACGGCGGCAAGCACGTCACCGACGTCACCAACGCCTCGCGCACCATGCTGATGAACCTGCACACCCTCGCCTGGGACGAGAAGATCGCCGAGTCCATCGGCGTCCCGCTGGCGATGCTGCCCGAGATCCGCTCCTCCGCCGAGGTCTACGGCGAGGTCACCGGCGGCCCGCTCGGCGAGCTGCTCGGCGGCATCCCGGTCGCCTCCGCGCTCGGCGACCAGCAGGCGGCCCTGTTCGGCCAGACCTGTTTCTCCGAGGGCGAGGCCAAGTCCACGTACGGCACCGGCACCTTCATGCTGATGAACACCGGTGACAAGATCATCAACTCGTACTCGGGCCTGCTGACCACGGTCGGCTACCGGATCGGCGACCAGGAGCCGGTCTACGCCCTCGAAGGCTCCATCGCCGTCACCGGGTCGCTCGTGCAGTGGATGCGCGACCAGATGGGCCTGATCCAGTCCGCCGCCGAGATCGAGACGCTCGCGTCCTCGGTCGAGGACAACGGCGGCGCCTACTTCGTGCCGGCCTTCTCCGGTCTGTTCGCCCCGTACTGGCGTCCCGACGCCCGCGGTGTGATCGCCGGCCTGACCCGGTACGTCACCAAGGCGCACATCGCGCGCGCCGTCCTGGAGGCCACCGCCTGGCAGACCCGTGAGATCAGCGACGCCATGACCAAGGACTCCGGCGTCGAGCTCACCGCGCTCAAGGTCGACGGCGGCATGACCTCCAACAACCTGCTGATGCAGACCCTGGCCGACGTCCTGGACGCACCCGTGGTGCGCCCGATGGTCGCCGAGACCACCTGCCTCGGCGCCGCCTACGCCGCCGGTCTGGCCGTCGGCTTCTGGACCAACACCGAGGACCTGCGCGCCAACTGGCGCCGGGCCGCGGAATGGACCCCCAACATGGCCGCGGACGTCCGCGACCGTGAGTACAAGAGCTGGCTCAAGGCCGTCGAGCGGACCATGGGCTGGATCGAAGACGAGAACTGACGAGGAGTAAGAACCCGCAATGACCAGCCAGTCCACCACGCAGTCCGTGCCTGCCCTCGGTACGCACCCGGCCTCCGGCTCCAACCCGAGCCGCGCCGAGACCCGGGAACAGCTCTCCAAGGCGACGTACGACCTCCTCGTCATCGGCGGCGGCATCCTGGGCATCTCCACCGCCTGGCACGCCGCGCAGTCCGGGCTGCGGGTGGCTCTGGTCGACGCCGGCGACTTCGCCGGCGCCACCTCCTCCGCGTCCTCCAAGCTCCTCCACGGCGGTCTGCGCTACCTCCAGACCGGCGCGGTGAAGCTGGTCGCCGAGAACCACTTCGAGCGCCGTGCGGTCTCCCGCCAGGTGGCACCCCACCTGGCGAATCCGCTCACGTTCTACCTCCCCGTGTACAAGGGCGGGCCGCACGGCGCGGCGAAGCTCGGAGCGGGCGTCTTCGCCTACTCCGCCCTCTCCGCCTTCGGTGACGGCGTGGGACACCTGCTGAGCCCCTCCAAGGCCGCGCAGGACGTGCCCGAGCTGCGCACCGACAACCTCAAGGCCGTGGCCGTGTACGGCGACGACCAGATGAACGACTCCCGCATGGCGCTGATGACGGTCCGCGCGGCCGTCGAGTCGGGGGCCGCGGTCCTGAACCACGCGGAGGTCACGGGCCTGCGCTTCACCCGGGGCCGGGTGACGGGCGCGGAACTGCGGGACCGGCTGTCCGGCGACGAGTTCGGCGTGAGCGCGCGGCTCGTGCTGAACGCGACCGGCCCGTGGGTCGACCACCTGCGCAGGATGGAGGACCCGAAGGCGGCTCCGTCGATCCGGCTGTCCAAGGGCGCGCACCTGGTCCTCAAGCGCACCTCCCCGTGGAAGGCCGCGCTGGCCACCCCGATCGACAAGTACCGCATCACCTTCGCCCTCCCGTGGGAGGACATGCTGCTGCTCGGCACCACGGACGAGGAGTACGAGGGCGACCCGGCGGACGTCTCGGTCAAGGAGAAGGACACGGCCCAGATACTCGACGAGGCCGCGTTCTCCATCCGCGACCAGCAGCTCTCGCGCGATCTGATCACGTACGCGTTCGCCGGTCTGCGGGTGCTGCCTGGCGGTCCCGGCGACACCTCGAAGGCCAAGCGCGAGACGGTCGTCACGGAGGGCCGGGGCGGGATGCTGTCCGTCGCGGGCGGCAAGTGGACCACCTTCCGGCACATCGGCCGCACCGTCATGAAGAAGCTGGAGTCGCTGCCGGGCCGGCCCCTGGGCGAGGACTTCGAGCCGATCTCCGAACTGCCGAAGCGGATGCCGCTCCCCGGCGTCGCCAATCCGCGGGCGGTCGCCCACCGCCTCCTGGTGGACGGCCCGGCTCCCGGCCCGCGCATGGCCGCCGACACGGCCCGGCATCTGGCCACCCACTACGGCTCGCTGGCCTTCGACATCGCCCGGCTGGCCAACGAGGACCCGGCGCTCGGCGAGCGCGTCCACCCGGACGCCCCGGAGATCTGGGCGCAGGTCGTCTACGCCCGGGACAACGAGTGGGCCGAGACGGCGGACGACGTGCTGCGCCGCCGTACGACGCTGACGATCCGGGGTCTGGCCACGGACGAGGTCCGCGGCCGGGTCCAGGACCTGCTCGACGACAAGTAGGCGTCCACGGACGGGTGAGGGGCGGCTCCCACGGGGGGTGCCGCCCCTCACCCGTGTACGGTCACCGCGCGCGCTCGCGGACCCCTGCGGCGCGGCAAGACGCTCCGCCGGCGGGCGAGTTGGCCGGGGACGGCCGGCCCGGGCCCGCGGGGCGGGGTGGCGGGCGCGCGTGTTTCCCGGGCCCCGACGGGGCAGTGATCCGTTCACTCCCCCGTGCAAGGGGGCTGCGGAGGTCCCCTCGGCACGCCGTAAGGTTGAGGCGTACGCGAGGGCACATCGGAAGGAGGCGCTGGGTGATCGAGCTGGAGGGGGTTCCCGAGCTGATCGACCCAGTCATGGTGGCCGCGTTCGAGGGCTGGAACGACGCCGGTGACGCCGCCTCCGCCGCGGTCGCGCATCTGGACCGGGAATGGAAGGGCGAGGTGTTCGCGGCGCTGGACGCCGAGGACTACTACGACTTCCAGGTGAACCGGCCGACCGTGTGGCTGGACGGCGGCGTACGCAAGATCACCTGGCCCACCACGCGCCTGTCGGTGGTCCGGATCGGCGGCGAGAAGCCGCGCGATCTGGTGCTGGTGCGCGGTATCGAGCCGTCGATGCGCTGGCGCTCGTTCTGCAACGAACTGCTCGGCTTCGCGCACGAACTGGGCGTGGAGCTGGTGGTGATCCTGGGCGCGCTGCTCGGCGACACCCCGCACACCCGTCCGGTGCCGGTCAGCGGGGTCACCTCCGACGCCGATCTGGCCCGCACAATGGATCTGGAGGAGACCAAGTACGAGGGCCCCACGGGCATCGTCGGCATCCTCCAGGAGGCGTGCACGCACGCGGGCGTCCCCGCGGTGTCCCTGTGGGCGGCCGTACCGCACTACGTGTCGCAGCCGCCCAACCCGAAGGCGACGCTGGCCCTGCTCAACCGTCTGGAGGATCTGATCGACCTGCGCATCCCGCTGGGCGAGCTGCCCGAGGACGCGCGGGCCTGGCAGCTGGGCGTCGACCAGCTCGCCGCCGAGGACAGCGAGGTCGCCGAGTACGTGCAGACGCTGGAGGAGGCCCGGGACACCGCCGAGCTGCCCGAGGCGTCCGGCGAGGCGATCGCCCGCGAGTTCGAGCGCTATCTGCGCCGCAGGGACGGCGGCGGTCCGGCGGCGGGAGCCCCGGGCCACGCCACGGAGAGCGGCGAGCCGGCCTCGTACCTCCGCGACACTCCCGGCGGTCGCACCCGGCCGCCGCTGACCCAGCGGCCCGAGTCCGGCGGCGCTCAGGAAGGCGGGGCGGAGGCCCGGGACCGCGAGTCCGGCACGGAACCGGACACGGAGCCGGAGACGGAGCCGGGCACGGAGTCCGGCACCGGTTCGGGCATCGGTTCCGGCGCCGGGACCGGCTCCTCGGAGGGCTCGGACACCCCGCCGCCACGGAACGCGCCGGAGTCCCCCGACACCCCGGACACCTCCGACACGGAGGACCCCACCGGGGAGTGAACTCCCGTCCGGGCCGCCGGAATCGAGACCGCGGGCCGGGCCGCCGGACCGATCGGGAAGGGGCGGTACGCGTCACGCGTACCGCCCCTTCCGGCTGTCCGGGACCGGAGCCGCTTCCGTCGACCACCGCTGCCGCCCCGGCACATGACACCCGCCTCGACGGCCTTTGGCCTGAATCAGGCGTGACATCTGTTTCAGGACGGATTGCACACGTTGCCCAATTCAACTTGTTCTCAAACCAAATTGGCGAATTCGGGGTGGACGGGATGCCGGGGGCGTGCCAGGTTGTGCGTCGAACGGCACACGCAGGGACCGGCACCCCAGGGATCGAAGGGAGCGGTACGCGATGACCGACCAGGTACAGCCGGCGCAGGACCCGGGAACGTCCGGGCCGGGCCCCGACGGAGCGGGATTCACCTACCGAGGAGCCGAGCAGGAACTGATCGTCGTCGCCCGTCCGGAGGCCAGGCTGCGCGCACGGGCCGAGGGCGTCCGCTCCGCGGCGGGCGCCGACGTCTCGGCCCTCGACATGTTCCTCAGTGACGAACAGCTCGTCCTGGAGCCGCTGTTCGGCAGCGAGGAACGGCTGCGGCCGTCGCCCGCGGGCACCGGGAGCGGGCCCGACCTCGCGCTCTTCTACCGGCTGCGCGGCGCGCGGAACCGCGCCCAGGAACTGCGCGCACGGATCGCGGCGCTTCCGGGGATCGAGGCGGCGTACGTGAAGCCCGGCGCCGTACCCGCGTCGCCGCGGCCGGCGCCGTGGACGGGCCCGGGCACGACGCCGGGCACGGACGACGGCGGGCGGCTGAAGGAAGGGGCGCCCGTCACACCGGACTTCACCAGCAGGCAGGGCTATCTGCGCCCGGCGCCCGAGGGCGTCGACGCGTACTGGGCGTGGCAGCGGCCGGGCGGTTCGGGCCAGGGCGTCACGGTGATCGACGTGGAGGGCGCCTGGCAGCTCGGGCACGAGGACCTGTCGTCCAGGCTCGCCGGCGTGGTCGTCGGCACACCGCACACGGATCTCGCCTGGCGCAACCACGGCACCGCCGTCATCGGAGTGCTCGGCGGCGACCGCGACGAGCGCGGGATCACCGGGATCGTGCCGGACGCGGTGACCGCGGCCGCGTCCTTCCAGGGCATCGGGACGGCCGCGGCGATCCACGCGGCGGCGGAACGGCTGAGCCCGGGCGACATCGTCCTGGTCGAACTGCACGCCCCCGGGCCCCGGTTCGACTTCGAGGAGCGTGACAGCCAGGCGGGGTACATCGCGCTGGAGTGGTGGCCCGACGACTTCGCCGCGATCCAGGACGCGACGGCCCGGGGCATCGTCGTGGTCGCGGCGGCGGGCAACGGCGGCGAGTCGCTCGACGACGCGCTCTACGAACGGCGGCCCGCGGAGTTCCCCGCGTGGTGGCGCAACCCCTTCAACCCCTCGAACCCGTCCTCCGGTGCCGTCCTGGTCGGGGCGGGAGCGCCGCCGCCCGGCACGCACGGCCGCGACCACGGGCCGGACCGTTCACGGCTCGCGTTCTCCAACTACGGCGCGCGCGTGGACGCCCAGGGCTGGGGTCGCGAGGTCACGACCACCGGCGGCTTCTGGGACCGGCCCGGAGATCTCCAGGGCGGGGCCGAGGAGATCGCCTGGTACACGGACACGTTCTCGGGGACCTCATCCGCCTCCCCGGTGGTGGTCGGCGCCCTGGCCTCGCTCCAGGGCATGCTCAGGGCCGCGGGCCAGGCGCCGATGTCCTCGGAACGTGCGCGCGTCCTGCTGCGGGCGACGGGTTCCCCGCAGCAGGACGCGCCGGGCCGGCCCGCCTCCCAGCGGATCGGCAGCCGGCCGGACATCAGGTCCGCGGTCACCCGGCTGCTGCCGGAGGCGGTCGGTTCGGGCCGTGCGGAGCGGTACTGGGACGAACTGCTGCCGTATCCGCGTGAACTCCCGCCGAGGCTCCGGCTGTACGTGTCCGGTGCCTGGCGCAGTCTCGACCGTCCGTCCCCCGAGATCCGCCAGGCGGTGCACTCCGCCTTCGCGGGGGGACGGCCCGACGTACGGGTCTGGTTCGCGGACGACGAGATCGTCGGCCTGGTCGTCACGGGCTGAGGACGTGGTCCGACCGATCCCGACCCGACGGAACGCAACCAACCATGAATGGAAGGTGGCACGCAGCATGAGCACGATCCCGCAGATGAGCCAGCAGGGACAGCAGCAGTACCCGAGCACCTCGCCCTACCAGCAGCAGGGCTTCGGGCAGCAGATGCCGATGGGCCAGCAGCAGCCGGCCGTACAGCAGATGCCGTTCGGGCAGCAGGCGCAGCAGTCCTTCGGCCGGCAGGAGATCGGGCAGCAGGTTCCGCAGCACCTCCAGCAGCAGCTCCAGCAACTCGGCCAGCAGCAGCCGTTCCACCAGCTGCTCCAGCAGCTCGGCGGTCAGCAACTGGGCGGTCAGCAGCTCGGCGGCCAGCAGGTGGGCGGTCAGCACGTGGGGGGCCAGCAGCACCAGCAGATCCAGCAGGGCGAGCCGCTGATCCTTCAGAGCGCCGTCGAGAACCGGTCGCTCGCCATCGGCACGGCCCAGCACTTCCAGGACGTCGTCACCCCGCTGCCGGGCCAGCCGCAGGCCCTGTACCTGTTCATCGACAACGGCTGGCGCAGGCTGGTGCACCCCGATCCGTTGACCCATGAGGTGGTCCAGCGTGCCTTCGCCTTCGGGCAGCAGGTCCACGGGATCTACGACATCGGTACCGGTGCCCTCCAGTCCGTGATCGTGACCAGGTAGCGAGAAAGGGCCCCAGGAACGTGGAGAGTGCCGGGCGGAGGATCTCCGCCCGGCACTCGGGTGTCCCGCCGCGCCCGTGGAGCGGCGCGGGACGTGGTCCTACAGGGCGACGCCGAGGAGGGCGTCCACGGCCCGCGAGACGATGCCGGGGGCACCCTCGTCGGTGCCGCCCGACGCGTGCTGGAGCGCGGCCCAGCGGTCGACCGCGGCAAGCGCGGCGGGTGCGTCGAGGTCCTCGGCGAGCGCGGCGCGGATCTCCTCCACGAGCACCTCGGCGGGCGGCCCGTCGGGGCGGGACACCGCGGCCCGCCAGTCGTCCAGGCGCGCGAGGGCCTCTTCGAGGACGCCGTCCGTCCACTCCCAGTCGGAGCGGTAGTGGTGCGCGAGCAGCGCCAGGCGGATGGCGGCGGGGTCGACGCCGTCGTGCCGCAGCCGGGACACGAAGACGAGGTTGCCCCTGGACTTCGACATCTTCTCGCCGTCCAGCGCGACCATGCCGGCGTGGACGTACGCCTTGGCCATCGGGAACTCGCCGGTCAGCACCTGGGCGTGCGAGGCGCCCATCTCGTGGTGCGGGAAGGCGAGGTCGGAGCCGCCGCCCTGGACGTCGAAGCCCATGCCCAGGTGGTCGAGGGCGATGGCGACGCACTCGATGTGCCAGCCGGGGCGGCCGCGGCCCAGAGAGCCGCCGTCCCAGCTCGGCTCGCCCTCGCGGGCGGCCATCCACAGCATCGGGTCGAGGGGGTTCTTCTTGCCGGGCCGGTCCGGGTCCCCGCCGCGTTCCGCGGAGAGGAGGCGCATGGTGGCGGCGTCCAGGTTGGACACCTTGCCGAAGTCGGGGTCGGCCTCGACGGAGAAGTAGACGTCGCCTTCGAGTTCGTAGGCGGCGCCGGCGTCGCGCAGCCGCTCGACGAGCGGCACGATGCCGGGTATCGCCTCGACGGCGCCTATGTAGTGGCGCGGCGGCAGCATCCGCAGCGCGGTCATGTCCTCACGGAAGAGGGCGGTCTCCTTCTCGGCGAGTCCCACCCAGTCGACGCCGTCGCGTTCGGCCCGCTCCAGCAGCGGGTCGTCGACGTCCGTCACGTTCTGGACGTAGTGAACCTGCCGCTTGGTGTCGAGCCACACGCGCTGCACGAGGTCGAACGCGTTGTAGGTCGCCGCGTGTCCCATGTGGGTGGCGTCGTACGGCGTGATGCCGCAGACGTAGATACGGGCGACGGGACCGGGGGCGAGGGTGACGAGCCCACCGGTCGCGGTGTCGTGGATCCGGAGGTCGCGGCCCTCACCAGGCAGGGCGGGGACCTCAGAAGCGGGCCAGGCATACATGTCATGAGCCTAACCGGACGGGACTTCCGCATACGAACCGGGCAGCGTCTGAGACCCGGAAGCCCTGTCCCGCCACGGCCGGACCGGGTCACGCGGCGCCCGCCCGCGCGGTCCGGGGCCCCAGACCCGGGGGCCCCAGACCGGGGGCCCTAGACCGGGGGCCAGGGGATCGCGGGCCAGTCCCCGCTCGGCTCCGGGTGTCTCCCCGAGGCCAGCATGGCCCCGACCCGGGCGCGCGTGGCCTCGATCTCGGCCGGGGTGACGAGTTCGGCCAAGCGGGTGGCCAGCGGCCCCCCGGGCGCCAGCGAGTCGCGCAGCGAGCCCAGGACCTCCAGGGCCTCGTCCGTGAGCGGCTCGCCCGCCCATCCCCACAACAGGGTGCGCAGTTTGTTCTCGGCGTTGAAGGTGACCCCGTGGTCGATGCCGTAGAGGCGGCCCTCCCGCGTGGGCAGCAGATGGCCGCCCTTGCGGTCGGCGTTGTTGATCACGGCGTCGAGGACGGCGAGCCGGCGCAGCCGGACGTCGTCGGCGTGCACGAGCAGGGCCGTCTCGCCCTCGCCGACCTCGGCGAACCCGATGGCCTTCCAGCCCTCGGCGGGCTCCTCGCCCTCCACGAGCGCGAGCAGTCCCTCGCCGTCGCCGGCGGCGGAGGGCTCGATCCACATCTGGCACATGCCCTCGCCGTACGGCCCGTCGCGCAGCACGGTGGTGGGCACGAGCCCCCAGCCGGTGGCCTCGGAGACCTCGTAGGCCGCGACCTCGCGCTGGGCGAGGGTGCCGTCGGGGAAGTCCCACAGGGGCCGTTCCCCGGCGACGGGCTTGTAGACGCAGAAGGCCTCACGGCCCTCGTAGGACACGGAGCAGTACAGGACCGCGTTCGAGGCCTCGCGGATCTGTCCCCGTACCTTCAGCTCGCCCCGGGCGAGCAGTTCGGCGGTGGTCACGCTCCGCGGCGGTATCCGTTCTGGCGCGGACATACGTGTCCTTCCGGGTCGAGCGGGAGGCTGCACAGCGGGCAGGGGGGCCGGCCGGCGTTGACGACGTCGAGGGCGCGTTTGGCGAAGGCCCTGGCCTGCGCGCCGGTGAGGCGGACGCGGAGCATGGGCGGGCCGTTCTCCTCGTCCTGGAGGAGCCGCTCCTCGGCCTCGGCGAGGTCCTCGTCGGACTCCGCCTCGACCTCGACGAGGGCCTGCGCCTCGACGATCATGCGCTGTTCCTCGCCGTCCCAGGCGAGCGCCATGGTGCCGACCCGGAACTCCTCCTCGACGGGGGTGTCCAGGGGCGCGGTGTCGGAGACCTCGGCCGGGGCCATCGCCGGGACCGGGGCGCTGCCCCCGGTGCGCCGGACGACCTCGTCGAGGAGTTCGTCCATCCGCTCGGCGAGTGCGGCGACCTGGGTCTTCTCCAGGGCCACGCTCGTCACCCGGGGGCCGGAGGATGCCTGGAGGAAAAAGGTACGGCGTCCGGGCAACCCGACCGTACCGGCGACGAAACGGTCCGGGGGGTCGTAGAGGAACACCTGACGGGACACGTCCTGTCTCCATTGAATCGGCATGAGGGCCGGCTGACCGCGCCGGCCCGCATCGGCTGAGAACGGGTTGACAACTGCTGTGCTGGTTCGACCGCTTCACCCTACTGCGGCCGACGATCACGGTGCGCCCGCACCGCCCCCGACCGGAGCGTCGCCGCCCGGGGTTTCCTCGCGCGGGGCCAGGGAAGCAAGATCGCCGGTGTCCCCGAGACGCACGAGAAAGGGCCTGAGACGGGTGTAACGGATCGCTGTGATGGAACACGGTTCGACAGAGATCCGCTGAAAGAGGTCGAGATGAAGTCCGAGTGCGTCGGCGACGAGCGACTTGATGATGTCGCCGTGCGAACACATGAGGTAGACCGCGTCACCGCCGTGGTCGCGCTCCACGCGCGCGTTCCACTCGCGTACCGCCTCGGCGGCGCGGGTCTGCATGGCCCGCATCGACTCGCCGCCCGGGAACGCGGCCGCCGACGGATGTGCCTGGACGACGTCCATCAGGGGCTCGTCCTTGAGCTCGGCCAGCTTGCGGCCCGACCAGTCGCCGTAGTGCGCCTCCCCTATGCGTTCCTCGGTGTGGACGGGGACGTCGGGGCGGGCCTCCAGGAGCGGCTGGACGGTCTCGCGGCAGCGCTGGAGGGGGCTGGTGACGACCTCGGCGATCGGCAGCCCGGCGAGCCGGCCGGGCAGGGCCGCGGCCTGCTGCGTACCGCGCTCGTCGAGGGCGACGCCGGGCGTCCAGCCGGCGAGCAGTCCCGCGGTGTTGGCGGTGGAGCGTCCGTGCCGGACGAGGATCAGGGTGGGCATGCGGCCCAGCGTAAACGGACGGCCCCGGAAGACGGCGGGGCCTGTGGAAAGCGGGCCCCCGGAGGCGGTAGGACCTGTGGAGATCGGGCCTCGGAAGACCGTGGGCCCTGTGGAATGCCGGCCCCGGTGTGCGATGCGGCCGTGACGACGGGAGAATGCGCACCGTGATCGTCGACTGCGCCATGTATCGCGACGGCCGCCGTACCGAGGGCGCCGACGACTTCTCCGACGCCCTGGCGCTGTGCAGGGCCGGCGGGGACTCCTTCGTGTGGATCGGCCTGCACGAGCCGACGGAGGACGAGTTCGACCTGGTCACGCAGGAGTTCGGGCTCCATCCGCTGGCGGTCGAGGACGCCCTCAAGGCCCATCAGCGGCCCAAGCTGGAGGTGTACGAGGACTCGCTGTTCGTCGTCCTCAAGCCGGTGTCGTACGAACCGAAGGGCGACACCGTCACCTCGGGAGAGGTCATGGTCTTCGTGGGCGACTCCTTCGTGGTGACCGTGCGGCACGGCGAGGAGTCGCCCCTCAAGGGGGTCAGACAGCGTCTGGAGTCGGATCCCGAGATGCTGCGGCACGGGCCGACGGCGGTGCTCTACGCGATCGCGGACGACACGGTGGACCACTACCTGGAGGTGGCGACCGAGCTGGGCACCGACCTGGACGAGCTGGAGGCGGAGGTGTTCTCGCCGCAGCTGGGCGGGTCGCGGAACACGGCGTCGCGGATCTACGGGTTCAAGCGGCAGGTCCAGGAGTTCCGCCGGGCCACGGTGCCGCTGGCGGTGCCGCTCGGCCGGCTCTCGGGCACGGGCATGAAGGGGGCGGCCGTGCCGTTCGTGGACGAGAAGGCGCAGCCGTTCTTCCGTGACGTCAACGACCATCTGCTGCGGGTCAACGAGTCCGTGGAGGCACTGGACCGGCTGGTGTCCGACATCCTCTCGGCGCATCTGGCGCAGATGAGCGTGCGGCAGAACGACGACATGCGGAAGATCTCCGCGTGGGCGGCCATGGCCGCGGTCCCCACGATGATCGCGGGGATCTACGGCATGAACTTCGACCACATGCCCGAGCTGCACTGGCTGTGGGGGTATCCGGTGGTGATCGCGCTGATGGTCGTCCTGGAGATCCTGCTGTTCCGGCTCTTCAAGCGCAGGGGCTGGCTGTAGGTCCGCGCGCGGGTCAGGCGAATTCCGGCGCGGTCGTGGCGGGACCGTCGAGGGCGCCGCGCCGCTCGGGCATCTCCAGGGTGACCATGCGGCGCCAGCCGGCGGCGCGCTCGTAGGCGTACACGGCGTGGATGCCCGCGGCCAGGACGGCGGCCTTGGCCCGGGACCAGCCGAGGAGCGCGCCCATGCGGGCCATCACGGCGAGGCTGACGTCCCGATAGACGCGGATCTCGGCGAGCGCGCACTCGCGCAGGGCCCGCTGGATGGCGCGGCCGTGGCCTGCGTGGGCGAAGCGCAGCAGTTCCTCGTGGCAGTAGGCGAGGTGGTTGCCCTCGTCGGCCGAGATCATCCTGACCGCGCGGCCGATGTCGGGGTGGTCGGCGAAGTGGCGGCGCAGCAGGTCCATCTGTTCGGAGGCGCGCTGTTCGGTGACACGGCTGTGCGCCAGGTAGGTGACGATGTCCCGCACGGTGAGGGGCTGCTCGCTCCTGAGCCTGTCGTGGGCCAGGCCGATGCCGTTGCGTTCCAGGAGCATCGTGTAGTCGGTGTCGGGGGGCACCTCGACGGGCTGGAGGCCGCGCTTCTTCAGGAGGGCGTTGAAGATGCGGCCGTGCTTGTCCTCGTCGGCGCCGTGCCGGGCGATCCTGGGGGCCAGCGCGCGTTCCCCGGCCGGGACCAGGGCGGCGATCCGGGCGTTCTCCCAGCCGCCCTGGGACTCTCCGCCGGCGGCGATGGAGCAGAAGAGGCGGTACGACTCGTCGTGGTCGAGGATCTCCTGGAACAGGCTCTTGGCGGACAGCATCTTTGACACCCTCTCTCCGGAGTTGCGCAGAAAACGAGTCAAATGGGTTGTTCGTGACCCGGCAACCGATGTGTCCGACAAATCGGCCGAACGACGGACGACGGAGCGGGTCCGGATGCGTAACCAAGGGGCTGTCGGCGCGTTGTTCTCCGTGACGGCCGTGGCGGGGAAGACCCCCGAGCCCCCACCACGGCCGCAGAACTTTCCCGGCGTCCCTCCCGCCGGGGTTACGCGAGTCCAGCCCGCTCCATGGCCTCGGAGCCGGCCCGCAGCGAGGCGAGCCGGTCATCCAGCGTGAAGCCGGCGGGGGCCAGCGTGAGCGTGGTGACCCCGGCGGCGGCGTAGGCCTTCATGCGGTCGGCGATGCGGTCCACGGAGCCGAGCAGGGTCGTCTGGTCGATCAGGGCGTGCGGGATGGCGGCGGCGGCGCCGTCCTTGTCACCGGACAGGTACTTGTCCTGGATCTCGGCGGCTTCCTTCTCGTATCCCATGCGCTGGGCGAGCTGGTTGTAGAAGTTCTGCTTGCGGCTGCCCATGCCTCCGACGTACAGCGCGGTGTACGGGCGGAACATGTCGGCGAGCGCGGGGACGTCCTTGTCGGCGCCGACGGCGAGCGGAAGGGTCGGGCAGACGTCGAACCCCTCCATGGTCCGGCCGGCCTTCTCACGGCCCGCGCGCAGGTGCCGGATCGCCGTGTCCTCCAGGTGTTCGGCCGAGGGGAAGATGAGCAGCGCGCCGTCGGCGATCTCGCCGGTCTGCTCCAGGTTCTTCGGGCCGATCGCGGCGATGTAGAGCGGGATGTGCTCGCGCTCCGGGTGCACGGTCAGCTTGAGCGGCTTGCCGGGACCGCCCGGCAGCGGCAGGGTCCAGTGCTCGCCCTCGTACGACAGCCGCTCGCGCGTCATGGCCTTGCGCACGATCTCCACGTACTCGCGGGTGCGGGCCAGCGGCTTGTCGAACTTGACGCCGTACCAGCCCTCGGAGACCTGGGGTCCGGAGACGCCGAGGCCGAGGCGGAAGCGGCCGCCCGACAGCGAGTCCAGGGTCGCCGCGGTCATCGCGGTCATCGCCGGCTGACGGGCCGGGATCTGGAAGATGGCCGAGCCGACGTCGATGCGCTCGGTCTGGGCGGCGACCCAGCTGAGCACGGTGGCCGCGTCGGAGCCGTAGGCCTCCGCGGCCCAGCAGACGGCGTATCCGAGCCGGTCGGCCTCCTTGGCCACGGCGAGGTTGTCCGCGTCCATTCCGGCGCCCCAGTAGCCGAGATTGATGCCGAGCTGCATGGCCGATCCCCTTACTGATCAGTAACGTCCCTTGTGTCCGAGACCCTAGCGTGCGGGCGCCCCGGTCGGGGAGCCCGTCCCGCGTGGCCTTCGCCGGGATTTCCGTTGTCCACAGGCCCCCACACCGCCGGTGCCGGACAGTAATCTCGGCGTCCATGGAGCAGAGGCATCTCGGCCGTACCGGCCTGCGTGTTTCCCGGATCGGGCTCGGCACCCTCACATGGGGCCGGGACACCGACGAGCATGACGCCGCGGACCTCTTGAAGACGTTCTGGGAAGCGGGCGGGAACCTCGTCGACACGGCGGACGTGTACGGCGACGGGGAGGCCGAGTACCTCCTCGGACAGCTGATGGAAAGGCTCGTTCCGCGCCGGGATCTGGTCATCTCGACGAAGGCGGGGAGCGTGCGCGAGCCGGACCGCCGCTTCGACGGCTCGCGCAGCCATCTGCTGTCGGCCCTGGACGCCTCGCTCGCCCGCCTGGGCACCGACCACGTGGACGTGTGGCACGTGCACGCCTACGACCCCGACACGCCGCTCGACGAGACCCTCCAGGCCCTCGACCTGGCCGTCAGCAGCGGCCGCGCGCGCTACGCGGGCGTGTCCAACTTCTGCGGCTGGCAGCTCGCCAAGGCCGCCACCTGGCAGCTCTCCGCGCCCGGCATACGCACCCGGCTGGCCAGTACGCAGATGGAGTACTCCCTGTTGCAGCGCGGCATCGAGCGCGAGGTGCTGCCCGCCGCCCTCGACCTGGGCATCGGCCTGCTGCCCTCCTCGCCGCTCGGGCGCGGTGTGCTCACCGGCAAGTACCGGGGCGGGACCCCGGCCGACTCCCGGGGCGGTTCCGAACACCTCGCGCCCTTCGTCGCGCCCTATCTCGACGAAACGGCGAGCGGCGTGGTGGAGGCCGTGACGACCGCGGCGGACGGTCTGGCCGTGAGCGCGCTCCAGGTGGCACTGGCCTGGGTCCGCGACCGGCCCGGGGTCGTCGCCCCCATCGTCGGCGCGCGCAACGCGCAGCAGCTCACGGCCGCGTTGTCAGTGGAGGCGCTTAGTCTTCCTGACGAGATCTGCCGGGCGCTCGACGACGTGTCGGCCCCGGTGCACCACTATCCCGATCACGACTGGAGCACGCTGTGAGCACGGAGCCCGAGACCACTCAGGACGCGGAGCCGGGGACGCCGGGCGCGGACACGGCCGTCGACGCCCCTGAGCCGACGGGCGAGGGCGTGGACGGGGCGGAAGCCCGCTCCGGGGACGGGGACGTCCCCGCGGGCGAGGACACGGAGCCGGGCGAGGGCACGGAGCCGGGCGCCGGGACGGCCGGGACCGGCGAGAGCAGCGAGAGCGGCGAAGGCGGCACTCAGGTCTCCGAGGCCGCCGCCGAGCTCGCGGCCCAGCGGGTGGAGCGGGAGCGGATCGAGCGGCGCAAGGCGGAGAAGCACGCGCCGATCGAGGCCGGAGGGAAGCTCAGCGGCACGGCCGCGGACCTGCTCGCGGCCGTGCGGGCCGTGGAGAGCGGCGAGAAGCCCGTGGCCACCGCCTTCCGCGAGCCCGACCCCGCGCCGCGCAGGGCCGCCCCGGAACCCGTACGACGGCCGCAGCCGGTCCCCGCGCAGAGCGCGCCCGCACCGGGCGCGACGCCGGAAGCCGTCGCCGCCGTCCGCTCCGTGCTGGCCGGGGGCGGCGCCCCCGAGGCGCTCGCGGCCCCGGTCGTGGCGGTTCTGGGCGAGGGCGCCGAGGGCGTGCTCCGGGAGGATCCCTGGCAGTTGCTGCGGGTCCCAGGAGTCAGGCCCGAGCAGGCCGACGGGTTCGCCCGCGCGCTGCTCGGCGCGGAGTGCGGCCCGGACGACGAACGCCGCGGCACGGCGCTGACCGTGTGGCTGCTGGAGCAGGCGGCCGTCGCGGGACACACCGCGCTGGACGCCCCGGCCCTCGTCGCCGCGCTGTCCCAGCAGTCGGTCCCGGACCCGGACACGGCCGTGCAGAGCGCTCTCGCGGAGGGCGAGGCCCTGGTCTTCCAGGACGCGCTGGACAGCGCTCCCCCGGCCCCGGCGGTCCAGGACGAGACGGAGGAGCCGCAGGAGCGCCCGGTGCGCATCCTGATCGGCCTGGAGCGTTACGCGCTGGCCGAGGAGAGTCTCGCCGACGGACTCGCCCGGCTGATGAACTCGGTGCCCAAGGAGGACGGTTCGGCCGCCGACTGGGAGCGGGCGGCCTCCTCGGCACCCCGCTCCGCCGGCGAGCTGGTCCGCGCGGTCGCCACGCACGGCCTGGTGCTGCACACCGGCGGCGAGGCCTCGCGGTCCGAGGCGGCGGCGCTGCTGCACGCGGCACGCGCGCTCGGCCTCCGCGGCTGGGCGGCCGCCCACACCCCGGGCGGACGCGACGGCTTCGCGGCACGGTTCGAGCCGGCCGAGGACTCCCCCCGCCCCGGCACGGACGGCGCCGCGACCGGGGCCGCCACGGTCGCCGGACTGCTCTCGGGCGCCGAGGGCCCCGGCCGGGACGCGGACGGCGCCCTGGACCTGGACGTCCTGGTCGTCCTCGACGCGCCGCAGCTCGATGTGGAGACGGCGGCGGTGCTCGTGGAGTCGCTGCCGGACGGGGCACGGCTCGTGCTGAGCGGTGACCCGGGTGTGCTGTGGTCGGCGGGCCCCGGCCGGGTCTTCGCGGATCTGCTCGCCGCCCGCGCCTGCCCGCAGGTGGCCTCGCGGACCCCCGACCCCGGGCCCATCGGGGAGCTGGTCTCCGGCATCGGCATCGGCGAGCTCACCCAGGTCGAGGCGCCCGGCAAGGAGGTCGTGATCGTCCCGGTGCGCGACGCGGGCGAGGCGGTCCACCGTACGGTCCAGCTCGTCGCGGACTCGGTGCCGCGCGCGATCGGCGTCCCGGCCGAGCAGACGCAGGTCATCACCCCGGGGCACGGGGGCGCGGTCGGCACCCGCGCCCTGAACGCGGCGCTCAAGGAACGGCTGAACCCCGGTCCCGGCCGCTTCGGCGGCTTCGACCCGGGCGACCGGATCGTCCACTCCCCCGCTCCCGGCCGTGCGCTGCCGGGCCGGGTCGTGAAGGCCGACGCCGAGGGGCTGCACCTGGACTGCGCGGGTGACCCCGTCGTCGTGGCGAAGGAGCGGGTGGAGCAGACGGTGCGGCACGGCTGGGCGCTCACGGCGCACCAGGCGGTGGGGCTGCGCTGGCCGGCCGCGGTCGTGGTGCTCCCGGGCGACGCCGCGGCGGCCCTGACCCGGCCCTGGGTCTACACGGCCTTCGGACGGGCCGAGCGTCATCTGTCGGTCGTGCACGGAGTGGAGCAGGCGCTGCCGCACGCGGTGGCGGAGGTCCCCCAGAAGGCGCGCACGACGCGCCTCCAGGCCCTGCTGAAGGCACAGACGCCGACGGCGGACTGATCGGCGCAGGGCCCGCGCGCCGGTCGGCCTCGGCTTCGCCGCCGGGCCTGCGCCGCGACCGGCCGGCCCGGAGGGTGCGCGGGCCGGGCGCCGGGGTTTCGCGGCGGCCTGCCCCCGGGCCGCGGGCCGGGCGCCGGGCTTGCGCCGCGGCCTGCCCCGGGGTTCGCGGGCTCGGGCCATGCATGCGGCGCCCGGGCCGCACCTGCCCGGGGCGCAGGGCTCAGGCCGGGCGGGCTCGGGCCATGCGGCGCCGGGGGCACGCGGTCGGCGCGCCTCGCGGGGCCGTCGGCCGGGCTCTGTGGCCCCGGGGTGGAAACGCAGGGGGCGGCCACCGGATCCGGTCACCACCGCCCACGGGCCACGTAGGCCCCTCTCAGCACCTCGCGGGGCCGTCGTCCGGGCGCTGCGGCCCCGGAGTGGAAACGCAAGAGTGGCGGCCACCGGCATCCGGTGACCGCCACCCAAGGGGCCGGGTGGGCCCTCTCAGCGATCCGCGTCCAGCGGGTCCGGGGAGTCGATCTCCCCGTCGGGGCCGAGGTCGTCGTCCAGATCGTCGTCGTCCGCGTCCTCGTCGAACACGGCGCTGACGTCGAAGCGGCAGACGACCCGCTGCGGGTCGATCGACTCGAAGGGCGTCTCCAGCCATTCCCCCGGCTCGGCGGGTTCGTCGGCGGCGGTCACCCAGAGCGTGGAGTCACCCTCCTCCAGCCCGAATTCCTTGTGCCGGGTGGCGATCTCGTCCGGCTCGAACTCGCCGAAGAGGACCCCGAGAGCTCCGTGGACGGTACCGGCCGCCGCGTCGAAGCCCTCGCTGGCGGTGGCGCCGTCCTCCTCCACCGCCTCCACCCGCTGGGCCTGCGCCAGCAGCCGCTGCGGCTCCACCACGGCGTAGTCCCGGCGGATCACCACGCTCAGCGCGTTCGGCTCCTCGGGACCGGTGTACGGCGGCAGCGTGTCGTCACCGCCGGGGATCTCGAAGGGCGTGACCTCGTCGTAGCGGTCGTAGAGGAGCTCGTCGTACTCCTCGGCCGCCGCGGCGAGCTCGTTGAAAGCCTCGTAGACGTCCGGGTCGTCGTCGCCGGTCCTGCGCTCGACCGCGGCCAGGTGGCGGTCGAGCGCGGCCTTGACAGCCTCAGCGGCGGCGCGTACCTCGGCAGCGGTGGGCTGCACAGCATCAGACATAGTGCAGACGCTATCCGTACAGGGCCTCTGCCCGCACAATAGATGCGATGCCGGAATACGAATTTGTCGACGTGTACGTACCTCGCGGGGTCTCCCGCAAGGAGACGACACGTCTGCTGACGGACCATGCCGAGTACGGACACTGGGAGTTGGACCGCCTGAGCCTGCTCCGTGACGGCAGCCGCAGAGTGCGGCTGCGCCGACGGATCATCCGACAGGTACGCGCCACGTGGTGACAGACGGCCGCTGAACCGTTGCGGGCCCCGTCGTCGCGGGGCCCGCACCTCGTTCACGTCACGGGAGAAGGCCGTGGCCGCCCGGTCGCAGCCGCGCCGCGCGGCGATGGCCGCTGCGCGGGCCGGGTCATGTCCACGCCCCACCCCCCGATGCGATCATCGCACCGCCGCGCGTCACGCCGCGGCGCGCGCCCGGCGGTAGAGCACGGCTCCGGCCAGCAGCGCGGCGGCTCCGGCCGGTACGACCGCTCCGATCGGCAGGTCGCTGCCCGTGTGGGCCAGCTCGGCCGCGCTGTCGGCGGCCGGCGTCCGCACGACGGCCCGCGCATTCGGCCCGCCGACCTGCACGACACCGCTGCGGTGCTTGCCGCCGCCGCCGCCCGGGGTCGACGTGCCCGGGTGGGCCGGGGTTCCGGGGTTGCCGGGGTTTCCCGGAGTTCCCGGAGTTCCCGGAGTTCCCGGAGTACCGGGCTGACCAGGGGTTCCGGGAGTTCCCGGCTGACCCGGGTGGCCCGGCTGACCCGGATGTCCCGGGTGCCCGGGCCCGCCGGGGTGACCAGGGTGGCCGGGATGACCCGGGTGCTCGCAGTGACCGTGGTGTCCCGGGTGCCCGGGCTCGCCCGGGTGGCCCGGATGTCCGGGGTGACCGGGCTCGCCCGGGTGGCCGGGGTGTCCGGGGTGCCCCGGGTGGTGTGTGTCGTGGCCGCCCGTGGACGAGCCGTTCGCGCAGCTGTCGCCCCCCGCCGCGTTGCCGATCCCCACCACGTTCACGCTGTTGCCGCAGGCGTTGACCGGGACGTCCACCGGAACCTGCACCTGGTTGCCGGAGCCCACGCCCGGCGAGTGGGCGGTGCCGCCGCCGGCCCGCGAGCCACCGCCCGAACCGGTCCCCCGGTGGCCGGACGAACCGCCGCCGTGGTTGACGCAGGTGTTGCCCATCGCCGGGTTGAGCAGCCCGACCACGTTCACGGTGTTGCCGCAGGCGTTGACCGGCACGTGCACCGGAGCCTGCACCGAGTTGCCCGACAGCACGCCGGGAGAGTCCGAGGCGGAGCCGAACGCGCCCGAGTCGGCGTGTGCGGAGACAGCGGTGACCGCGAGTACACCACCGGCCGCCGCCACGGTCATCAGGCCCTTGCGGGTGACCTGTCGCATAGCTGAAATCCCTGTCTTGAGTCCTTGGGACGTGGACCAACAGTCCTTGGGACGTGGACCATCGAGAACACGCGCACACCACTCGACGTGCGCGGGGAAGCCGGTCGGCCCCGGAGCGCATGGCGCGCGCTCCGGGGCGGACGGGCTCAGACCTTCACGAGGAGCCGCAACGTCAGTGGTTGAAGCAGGTGTTGCCGAAGGCGGGGTTCAGCAGCCCGATCACGGAGATCGTGTTGCCGCAGACGTTCACGGGAACGTGGACGGGAACCTGGACGACGTTGCCGGAGGCGACGCCCGGGGAACCCACAGCGGCACCCTGCGCACCGGAGTCGGCGACGGCCAGACCCGCACCCGCGAGAACGAGACCACTCGTGGCGACAGCGGCGGCGACGATCTTCTTGATCATTATTCCTCCTGGTAGGCAAATGCGGTCCAAAGCAGCGGATCGCAACACCTGTAACGAGGAGGGAGTAGTAGAGCTATGGGCTTATGGTCGCATTCACCCGTCCCGGGCGATCTCCGCACGCGCGGGCGAATGACGGCGTCAACACGCCGCACCAGGCCGTCAACACGCCGCACCTGCCCGGCGGCACGGCAGCCCGGCCCGCCGGTGCGGGGCCGGTGCGTGCCGCCGGTGGCACCTCAGGACGCGTCGATGAACCGGTCGAGCACGCGGACGCCGAACTGGAGCGCGTCCACCGGCACCCGCTCGTCGACACCATGGAACATCCCCGCGAAGTCCAGCTCCGGGGGCAGCTTGAGCGGGGCGAAGCCGAAGCAGCGGATGCCGAGATCGGCGAAGGACTTGGCGTCGGTGCCGGCCGAGAGCATGTACGGCACGGCACGGGCGATCGGGTCCTCGGCCGAGAGCGCGGTCTGCATGGCGTCGACGAGGGCGCCGTCGAAACCGGTCTCCAGCGCCTTGTCCGCGTGCACGTCCTCGCGCTTGACCCGGGGGCCGAGGATCCGGTCGAGGTCGGCGAGGAACTCCTCCTCGTAGCCCGGCAGATAGCGTCCGTCGACGTGCGCCGTGGCCTGACCGGGAATGACGTTGACCTTGTAACCGGCGCCCAGCTGGGTCGGGTTGGCCGTGTTCTGGAGGGAGGCGCCGATGAGCTTGGCGATGCCGCCGAGCCTGGCGAGCGTCTCGTCCATGTTCTCGGGGTCGAGCTCCGTGCCCAGCGCGTCGCCGAGCTCGTCGAGGAAGTGGCGCAGGGTCTTCGTCACCCGCACCGGGAACTTGTGCCGGCCGAGCCGTCCGACGGCCTCGGAGAGCTCGGTGATCGCGTTGTCCTTGTGGATCATCGAACCGTGCCCGGCGGTGCCGTCCACGGTCAGCTTCATCCAGTGCATGCCCTTCTGCGCGGTCTCCACGAGATACAGCCGCAGCTTCTCGTTGACCGTGAAGGAGAACCCGCCGACCTCGCCGATCGCCTCGGTGACACCGTCGAACAGGCCCGGGTGCTTGTCGACCAGGTGCCGGGCGCCGAACGTGCCGCCCGCCTCCTCGTCCGCGAGGAAGGCGAGGACGATGTCACGCGGCGGCTTGCGGCCGCTGCGCATCCGCTCCCGTACGACCGCCAGCGTCATGGCGTCCATGTCCTTCATGTCGACGGCGCCGCGGCCCCAGACCATCCCGTCGGCGATCTCGCCCGAGAAGGGGTCGTGGGTCCAGTCCGCCGCGTTGGCCGGTACGACATCGGTGTGGCCGTGGATGAGCAGCGCGGGCCGCGAGGGGTCCTCGCCCTCGATGCGGGCCACCGTGGAGGCACGCCCCTGGTGCGACTCGAAGATCTGCGGCTCCAGGCCGACCTCGGCGAGCTTCTCCGCGACGTACTCCGCGGCCTTGCGCTCACCGGGGCCCGAGTGGTCCCCGTAGTTGCTGGTGTCGATCCGGATCAGCTCACGACAGAGGTCCACGACCTCGTCCTCGCCCGTGACGTTCCTGGTCGTGCCGCTCTCGCTCACGCTGCTTCCTCCCGCTGTCGCCGCTGGTGGTCCCCCTCATCCTCTCCCCGACCCGCCCTCGGACCCAAGGGCGGGCCCGTCCCGTCACGTGCCGTTCACGCCGCGACGGGGGGTGATCGGGGACCCCGGAAAGCCTGGTAATGTTCCACCTGTCGCCGCGAGGGAAACCCCGCGCGACAGACACCTTGTCCGGGTGGCGGAATGGCAGACGCGCTAGCTTGAGGTGCTAGTGCCCTTTATCGGGCGTGGGGGTTCAAGTCCCCCCTCGGACACCAGCAGGACCCCACTCCGGTGGGGTCTTTTGCGTTTCCGGGTCGCGCTCCGCCGACCGAGCCCGACCTCGACCCTCGCCGAACAATTCGGGAAGTCTTCGAAAGTTTCGAGAATCGGCGCACCTGTATTGATCTTGACAAGCGAGCCGTCGGTGACCAGCTTGCGCCGAGCCAGGCATTCGACCCGGCTGAACAGGCACGACACCCTCTCGCAAGCCCGTCGACCGCGACGAATGTTTCGGGCATCGTGCCGAAACCATTGACACTTGACAGGGCCAGTTCAACACTGTGGGCGATTCGCAGCGCGTCACCTCACGAGAACGAGGAGGAAACACACACATGACCGACGCATCCGCACATCCGCCGGGCCGCCGCAGCGGTCGCCCGGGGACGTTCCGTCACCTCAGGCTGCTCATCAGCGGGCTCTGCACCATGCTGCTGGTCGCCGTGGCCGCGATGACCCTGCCCGGCACTGCCCAGGCCGACTCGGTCATCACCTCGAACCAGACCGGCACCAACAACGGGTACTACTACTCGTTCTGGACCGACAGCAGCGGCACGGTGTCCATGAACCTGGGCTCCGGCGGCACCTACGGCACCTCATGGAGCAACACCGGGAACTTCGTCGCCGGCAAGGGCTGGAGCAACGGCGGACGACGGAGTGTCACCTACTCGGGCAGCTTCAACCCCTCGGGCAACGCCTACCTGTCCCTCTACGGGTGGACCTCCAACCCGCTCGTCGAGTACTACATCGTCGACAACTGGGGCACCTACCGGCCCACGGGGACGTTCATGGGCACCGTCACCAGCGACGGCGGCACCTACGACATCTACAAGACGACGCGGACCAACGCCCCCTCCGTCGAGGGCACCCGCACCTTCGACCAGTACTGGAGCGTCCGCCAGTCGAAGCGGACCGGCGGGACCATCACGACCGGCAACCACTTCGACGCCTGGGCCCGCGCCGGAATGAACCTGGGCAGCTTCAACTACTACATGATCCTCGCCACCGAGGGTTACCAGAGCAGCGGGAACTCCAACATCACCATCGGCGACGCCGGATCGGGCGGCGGGTCCGGCGGCGGCACGGGCGGCGGCTCCGGCGGATGCGCCGCGACCCTGTCGGCCGGCCAGCAGTGGAGCGACCGGTACAACCTCAACGTGGCCGTCACCGGTTCCAGCAACTGGACCGTGACGATGAACGTGCCGTCCCCGGCGAAGGTCCTCTCCACCTGGAACATCAGCGCGAGCTACCCCAGCGCCCAGGTCCTGACCGCGAAACCCAACGGCAGCGGCAACACCTTCGGCGTCACCGTCCAGGCGAACGGCAACTGGACCTGGCCCACGGTCTCCTGCACCGCGAGTTGACCCCCGCCCCCACCAGGCCGAAGGAGCACTTCGCATGAGATTCCGCACCAGATTCGGACGACTCGGCCCGTTACGCACGCTCGTCACGGGACTGGCCGTCGTGGCGACGGCCGCCGCCGGCACCCTCGCCCTCGGCACCGGACCGGCGAGCGCCGCCACCTGCAACGGGTACGTCGGACTCACCTTCGACGACGGGCCGTCCAGCACCACGTCGAGCCTGCTCAACGCCCTCAGGCAGAACGGGCTGCGGGCCACCATGTTCAACGAGGGCCAGTACGCGGCGTCCAACCCGTCGCAGGTACGGGCCCAGGTCGACGCCGGCATGTGGGTGGGCAACCACAGCTACACCCATCCGCATCTCACCCAGGAGAGCCAGGCCCAGATCGACTCGGAGATCTCCCGGACCCAGCAGGCCATCGCGGGCGCCGGCGGCGGCACCCCGAAGCTGTTCCGCCCGCCGTACGGAGAGACCAACGCGACGGTCAAGGCCGTCGAGGCCCGGTACGGCCTGACCGAGATCATCTGGGACGTCGACTCGCAGGACTGGAACGGCGCGAGCACCGACGCGATCGTGCAGGCGGCCGGCCGGCTCACCAGCGGTCAGGTCATCCTCATGCACGACTGGCCCGCCAACACGATCGCCGCGATCCCGCGCATCGCACAGGGACTGGCCTCGCGCGGCCTGTGCGCCGGGATGATCTCCCCGGGGACCGGTCGTGCCGTGGCGCCCGACGGTGGCGGCACGGGCGGCGGCGGCGGTGGCGGCGGTGGCGGGTGCACCGCGACGCTCTCGGCCGGCCAGCAGTGGAGCGACCGGTACAACCTCAACGTCGCGGTCACCGGCTCGGACAACTGGACCGTGACCATGAACGTCCCCGCTCCCGAGAAGATCCTCTCGACCTGGAACATCAGCGCGAGCTACCCCAGCGCCCAGGTCCTGACCGCCAAACCCAACGGCAGCGGCAACACCTTCGGCGTCACCATTCAGACCAACGGCACCTGGACGTGGCCGACGGTCTCCTGCGCCACGGGCTGACCCGGCGGAACCCCACCGAGGAACAGCGCCGCCCCGCGTCACCCGCACAGCGGGCGAGGGCCCCGGTCACCGGACCGGGGCCCTCGCTCACTGTGTTCACGACGTCACGCAAAGATGTGGGGCAGATCTCGTCACGCTGACGTATTCGCACGTCACAGCGCTGGAGGAAGGGGGCGCGGGACCCCCTCGGGACCGTCTCGCATCGCTGATCCGCAGGTCCGAAGCTAGCGTCGTACTAAAATTGCAGGCTTGTTCGGAGCTGGACCGGAATATCCCCAGGCGTACCTGCGGGCCCACCGGCTCCCCGGAGCATCCGGGAACAACACGTGAGGACCCGATGGCAGCCCTCCAGCAAGGCCCCGCACTCGCGCTGTCCGACGACGAGGTGCGTGCGGAGTTCGGTGACCAGGCGCGTTTCTCCGCCGCTCCGGCCGCCTCGCCGCGCACGCTCGTCGACATCCTCGACGCCTCCGTCCGGGCGTACCCCGACGAGCCCGCCCTCGACGACGGCCGGCGCGCCCTGACCTACCGGGCCCTGGCCGCCGAGGTGGAAGCGGTGCGGACGCGGCTCGCCGCGGCGGGGGTAGGGCTCGGCGACCGGGTCGGCGTACGGGTCCCGTCCGGCACGAACGAGCTGTACACGGCGATCCTCGGCGTCCTCGCGGCGGGGGCCGCCTATGTCCCGGTGGACGCCGAGGACCCCGACGAGCGGGCCGAGCTGGTCTTCTCCGAGGCCGGGGTCCGCGCGGTCGTCGGCGCGGGACACGAACTGACCGTCACCGGCCGCTCCGAGGTCCCGGCCGGGCGGCCGGGCGTCGAACACGACGCCTGGATCATCTTCACGTCGGGTTCCACCGGAAAGCCCAAGGGCGTGGCCGTGAGCCACCGCAGCGCCGCCGCCTTCGTGGACGCGGAGGCGAGCCTCTTCCTGACCGAGGAGCCCATCGGCCCCGGCGACCGGGTCATGGCGGGCCTGTCCGTCGCCTTCGACGCCTCCTGCGAGGAGATGTGGCTCGCCTGGCGGTACGGGGCCTGTCTGGTGCCCGTACCGCGCTCCCAGGTGCGCAGCGGCGCCGACCTCGGCCCCTGGCTGGTCGAGCAGGAGATCACCGTGGTCTCCACCGTGCCCACGCTGGCCGCGCTGTGGGAGCCCGAGACCCTGAACGAGGTCCGGCTGCTGATCTTCGGCGGCGAGGCCTGCCCGCCCGAGCTGACCCAGCGCCTGGTGACCGAGGGCCGCGAGGTGTGGAACACCTACGGCCCGACCGAGGCGACCGTGGTGGCCTGTGCGTCGCTGCTGACCGGCGAGGAGCCCATCCGGATCGGGCTGCCGCTGAACGGCTGGGAGCTCGCGGTCGTCGACGAGGCGGGCGAGCCGGTGCCCATGGGCGGCAGCGGCCAGCTGGTGATCGGCGGGGTCGGACTCGCCCGCTATCTCGACGCCGAGAAGGACGCGGAGAAGTACGCGCCGCTCCCGTCCCTGGGCTGGGAGCGCGCGTACCGCAGCGGCGACCTGGTCAGGGCGGAACCCGAGGGGCTCATCTTCCTCGGGCGGGCCGACGAGCAGATCAAGCTCGGCGGACGCCGGATCGAACTCGGCGAGGTGGACGCGGCACTCCAGGCGCTGCCCGGTGTCGCGGGCGCGGCGGCCGCCGTACGGACCGCGCGCGGCGGCAATCAGCTGCTGGTCGGCTATGTCGTCACCCAGGACGGCTGGGACCAGGCGACCGCCGTCGAGAAGCTGCGCGCGGAACTGCCCGCCGCGCTCGTTCCGCTGATCGCGCCGGTCGGTGACCTGCCGACGCGGACGTCGGGCAAGGTCGACCGGAACGCTCTGCCCTGGCCGCTGGAGGGGCTGGAGACCGGCGGTGCCAAGGAGGAGCTGTACGGCACCGAGGCCTGGCTCGCCGAGCAGTGGAGCGAGGTCCTCGGCATCCCGGTGGGGGGCGCGGGCGACGACTTCTTCGCGATCGGCGGCTCCAGTCTTGCGGCCGCCCAGCTCACCACGCGGCTGCGCGCCCGCTATCCCAGCGCCGCCGTGCTCGACATCTACCAGCAGCCCGTGCTGCGCAAGCTGGCCCGGCACCTGGAGAGATCCGCCCAGGACGACGGGGCGGAGCGGGTGATCGCGCCGGTCCCGGTGCGCGCCAAGCTGGTCCAGCTGCTGGTCCTGGTTCCGCTGTTCGCCCTGCTCGGGCTGCGCTGGACGGTGGCACTGACCGCGCTCGGCAACGTACTGCACCGGTTCGGCCCGTACCCGTGGGCGCCTGGCGCCTCGTGGTGGCTGGTGGGCGCCGGCGCTCTGGTCCTGTACAGCCCGCCGGGGCGGCTCGCCGTCGCCGCGGGCGGTGCGCGGCTGCTGCTGCGCGGGGTGAGGGCCGGCCGGTATCCGCGGGGCGGGAGCGTCCATCTGCGGCTGTGGACGGCCGAGCGGCTCGCCGCGTTCAGCGGCGCGACCTCGCTGACCGGGTCCTGGCTGGAGCGGTACGCCCGTGCGCTGGGCGCCCGGATCGGTCAGGACGTGGATCTGCACTCGCTGCCGCCGGTGACCGGCATGCTCAAGATGGGCCGGGGTGCCGCCGTCGAGTCGGAGGTGGACCTGTCGGGGTACTGGCTGGACGGCGACCGGCTGGAGATCGGCGCGGTCAAGGTGGGCGCCGGCGCGGTGGTCGGAACGCGCAGCATCCTCTTCCCGGGGTCCCGGGTGGGCAAGCGTGCCGAGGTGGCGCCGGGTTCGGCCGTGACGGGCCAGATCCCGACCGGGCAGCGGTGGGCCGGTGCGCCCGCGGTCAAGCTCGGCAAGGCCAAGCGCGCGTGGCCCAAGGACCGGCCGCAGCGCGGCACGTACTGGCGGGCGATGTACGGCGCGACCGGGTTCGGGCTGAGCTCGCTGCCGGTGCTGGCCTCGCTCGCGGCGCTGCTCGTGGCCCGGGTCTTCGTGAGCGCGGACGCCGGTGCGGGCGCGGCCCTTCGCGGTGCGGTGCTCGCCCTGGTTCCGGCGACGCTCGCCTTCGGCCTTGCGTACGCGCTGCTGCTCCTGGTGGCCGTACGGCTGCTGAGTCTCGGGCTGCACGAGGGCACGCATCCCACGCACAGCAGGATCGGCTGGCAGGCCTGGACGGTCACCCAGCTGATGGACCGCTCGCGGGAGACGCTGTTCCCGCTGTACGCCGGTCTGATCACGCCGGTGTGGCTGCGGCTGCTCGGCATGCGGATCGGCCGGGGCGCGGAGGTGTCGACCGTGCTGGCGCTGCCGAGTCTGACGACGGTGGGCGACGGCGCGTTCCTCGCGGACGACACCCTGACGGCTCCGTACGAGCTCGGTGGCGGCTACATGCGCATCGGGAGGGCCGAGATCGGGCGGCGGGCGTTCCTCGGCAATTCCGGGATGACCGCTCCGGGCCGCAGTGTGCCGGAGGGGGGTCTGGTCGGGGTGCTGTCGGCGACGCCGAAGAAGGCGAAGAAGGGCAGCTCGTATCTGGGGCTGCCGCCGATGAAGCTGCCGCGTGCGGCGCAGGGCGGCGACCAGAGCCGCACGTACGAGCCGCCGGCCCGGCTGCTGTGGGCGCGTGGTCTGGTGGAGCTGTGCCGGCTGGTGCCGGTGTTCTGTTCGGCGGCACTGGCCGTGCTGACGGTGGCCGCGCTGTGCGCGCTGGGTCCGTGGGCGTGGGTGTTCTCGGGCGGGGTGCTGTTCGCCGCGGGCGTGCTGGCGTGCCTGCTCTCCGTCGTGGCGAAGTGGCTGCTGGTGGGTCGGCATCGCTCCGGTGAGCATCCGCTGTGGAGCGGCTTCGTGTGGCGCAACGAGCTGGCCGACACCTTCGTGGAGGTCGTCGCCGTGCCGTGGCTGGCGGGATCCGTGCCCGGTACGCCGCTGATGACGGCGTGGCTGCGGGGGCTCGGCGCCAGGATCGGCCGGGGCACGTGGGTCGAGAGTTACTGGCTGCCCGAGACGGACCTGGTGACGCTGGGCGACGCGGTCACGGTGAACCGGGGCTGTGTGCTCCAGACCCACCTCTTCCACGACCGGATCTTGCGGACGGATACTGTGGTCCTCCGTGAGGGTGCCACTCTGGGTCCGGGCGGAATCGTCCTGCCCGGCAGCACCGTCGGGGCCCGTTCCACCCTGGGTCCCGCGTCGCTGGTGATGGCGGCGGAGTCCGTTCCCGACGACACCCGCTGGCTGGGCAACCCGATCGAGGCCTGGCGTTCGTAGCGGAATCGACCTGATCGGACAGGAAGGGCGGTACAGCGGCACGTCGAGCACAGGGCAGGGAGCAGTCGCAGCAGTGAGCGTTCAGCAGACAGCGGGACCGGACCCCTATTTCCCGGCCAACGGAGATCCCCGTTACCGGGTGCACCGGTACGAGCTCGCGCTGGACTACCGCCCCGGCCCGAACCGGCTGTCCGGCACCGCGCGGATCAACGCCATAGCGGGCCGTTCCGCGCTGACCGAGTTCCAGCTGAACCTGGCCGACTTCCGGATCGGCCGTGTCCGTGTCGACGGCAAGGCACCGCACTACACGCACCGGGGCGGCCGGCTGCGGATCCGTCCGCCGAAGCCGCTGCGGGCCGGTGCCGCGTTCACCGTCGAGGTGCACTGGTCGGGCAACCCCAAGCCGGTGAGCAGCCCCTGGGGCGGGCTCGGCTGGGAGGAGCTGGAGGACGGGGCGCTGGTGGCGAGCCAGCCGGTCGGTTCGCCGTCCTGGTACCCGTGCAACGACCGTCCGGCCGACAAGGCCGCGTACCAGATCTCGGTCACCACGCCCTCCGCCTACGCGGTGGTGGCCGGAGGGCGTCTGCTGACGCGGACGACGAAGGCGTCGACGACGACCTGGGTGTACGAGCAGCCCGCGCCCACCTCCAGCTATCTGGTGGGCCTGTCGATCGGCAAGTACCAGACGGTGCTGCTCGGCGACCCGGGTCTCGGGGGCGTACCGCAGTCGGGGTATCTGCCCGCGCAGCTGCTCCCGGAGTTCTCGCGGGACTTCGCGCGGCAGCCCGCGATGATGGAGCTGTTCCAGAACCTGTTCGGGCCGTATCCGTTCGGCGAGTACGCGGTCGTGGTGACCGAGGAGGAGCTGGACGTCCCGGTCGAGGCACAGGGCCTTTCGCTGTTCGGCGCCAATCATGTGGACGGGGCGCGGGGTTCGGAGCGGCTGATCGCGCACGAGCTGGCCCACCAGTGGTTCGGCAACAGTGTGACCATCGCGGACTGGCGGCACATCTGGCTGAACGAGGGGCTCGCGAAGTACGCCGAGTGGCTGTGGTCGGAGCGCTCCGGCGGCCGCCCGGCGCGTCAGCTCGCCGCCGCCGCGCACCGCAAGCTGGCCGCGCTGCCGCAGGATCTGCTGCTGTCGGACCCGGGCCGCAAGCTGATGTTCGACGACCGGCTCTATCAGCGCGGCGGACTCGTGGTGCACGCGATCCGCTGCGCGATGGGCGACGAGGCCTTCTTCCGCATGCTGCGTGGCTGGGCGACGCTGCACCGGGGCGGCACGGTCACCACGTCGGTCTTCACCGCGCATGTCTCGCGCTACGCGGCCGAGCCGCTGGACGAGCTGTTCACGGCGTGGCTGTACGAGACGGCGCTGCCGCCCCTGCCGGAGGCCGCCGCGCAACTGCCCGGGGCCGCACGTCAGTTGCCGGCCCGGCCCGCCTATCCGCCCACCTATCCGGCGCCGGGCGCTGACCCGGCGCGGGTCCGGGGAGAATGACGCGATGACCAGCCGTTCCTGTCCTTGCGGGCTCACCGGGCCGTACGCGCGCTGCTGCGGGCGCTTCCATCGCGGTGAGGCCGCGGCGCCGAGTGCCGAGGCGCTCATGCGGTCGCGTTACTGCGCCTTCGTTCAGGAGGACGAGGGGTATCTGCTGCGTACCTGGCATCCGCGGACCCGTCCTGCCCGGGTGGAGTTCGACCCGGGCATGCGGTGGACCGGTCTGGAGATCCTGGACACGGCGCAGGGCTCGGCGTTCCACACCACGGGGACCGTGACGTTCCGGGCCTCCTACCGGGGCGGTTCGCTGCACGAGCGGAGCCGGTTCGAGCGGGTCGACGGGGCGTGGGTGTACGTGGACGGGGAGTTCCTGGACTGAGCACCGGACGTGCGCCGGACTTCAGGGGGCGAGGACGTCCAGTTCCTGGAGCGCGCCGGCCGTGATCTCCCGGGTGAGCTGCTCGGCGCGCGGGGCGTCGCCCTCGCGGACGGCCTCGGCGAGCTGGACGTGCAGGGTGACGGCGGCCGGGTCGGGGTCCGCGAACATGACGTCGTGATGGGTGCGGCCGGACAGGACCTCGGCGACGACGTCCCCGAGCCGGGCGAACATCTCGTTGCCCGACGCCCTGAGGATCACCCGGTGGAAGGCCACGTCGTGGACCAGATAGCCCTCCAGCTGGTGCCCGCGCGAGGTGGCGACCATGCCGAGCGCGCACTCGGTGAGCTCGGCGCACTGCTCCGCGCTGGCGTGCCGGGCGGCCAGTCCCGCGGCGACGGGTTCGATCGCCGAGCGCAGGACGGTGAGGGAACGCAGCTGGTGGGGGCGGTCGGCGCCGGCCAGGCGCCAGCGGATGACCTGGGGGTCGTAGACGTTCCACTCGGACTTGGGGCGGACCGTCACGCCCACACGGCGGCGGGACTCGACCAGGTACATGGATTCGAGCACCCGGACCGCCTCGCGCATCACGGAGCGGGACACCTCGAAGCGCTGGGCGAGTTCGTCGGTGCGCAGCACGCTGCCCGGCGGGTAGTCGCCCGCCGTGATGGCCGGCCCGAGGGACTCCAGTACGTGTCCGTGCAGCCCCCGGTCCCGTGTGGTCATGGGGTCAGGGTACGAGGCGGACGTCACGATTAAAAAGTCAGACTTATACATCACATACTCTTGAATTTGTCGTACCTAATGCGTTTCAGTGGCGTCGACATCAGATGTCGACGAAGACAGCGAGAGCGTGATGCAGCACAGTCCCACCCCCCATGTCGTCGTGGTCATGGGCGTCGCAGGCACCGGGAAGACCACCATCGGCCCGCTGCTCGCGGCCCGGCTCGGCGTTCCGTACGCCGAGGGCGACGACTTCCACCCGCAGGCCAACATCGCCAAGATGTCGGCCGGGACGCCGCTGACCGACGAGGACAGGTGGCCGTGGCTGGACGCCATCGGGCACTGGGCGCACGGCCGGGCCGGGCTCGGCGGTGTGGTCAGCAGCTCGGCGCTCAAGCGCGTCTACCGGGACCGGCTGCGCGCGGCCGCGCCCGGGGTCGTCTTCGTGCATCTGACCGGTGACCGCGAGCTCATCGAGGACCGGATGTCGCACCGCAAGGGGCACTTCATGCCCACCGCGCTCCTGGACTCGCAGTTCGCCACGCTCCAGCCGCTGGCGGCGGACGAGGCCGGGGTCGACGTGGACGTGTCCGGCGAGCCGGCAGAGATCGCCGAGCGGGCCGTGACGGCACTCGGCGCCCTCGAGGCTCCCCGCCCGTAACGCCCCGGCTCCACGAGCGCCCCGGGCCCCAGCGCCCCACCCCGTACTCGTACCCGTGACAACGCTGTCCTCCGTGCGACAGCGCGTACCACCTTCCCCACGACCGTTTCTCAAGCAAGGGACAACCGTGACCAGACTCAGTGTCGAGATGCTGGCAGCGGACGCCGTCGAACCGATCACCTCGGCGGGCCACGCTCAACTGGGCATAGCCGTGCTGGCGGGTATCGCCGTCATCGTCCTGCTCATCACGAAGTTCAAGCTGCACGCCTTTCTCGCCCTGACCATCGGCTCGCTGGCGCTCGGCGCGTTCGCCGGCGCCCCGCTCGACAAGGTCATCGTCAGCTTCACCACCGGACTCGGCACGACCGTGGCCGGTGTGGGTGTCCTGATCGCCCTCGGCGCGATCCTCGGCAAACTGCTCGCCGACTCGGGCGGCGCCGACCAGATCGTCGACACGATCCTCGCCAGGGCGGGCGGTCGCGCGATGCCCTGGGCGATGGTGCTGATCGCCTCGGTGATCGGACTGCCGCTGTTCTTCGAGGTCGGCATCGTGCTGCTGATCCCGGTGGTCCTGATGGTCGCCAAGCGCGGCAACTACTCACTGATGCGGATCGGCATCCCGGCCCTCGCCGGGCTGTCGGTGATGCACGGTCTGATTCCGCCGCACCCCGGTCCGCTGGTCGCGATCGACGCGGTGAAGGCGAACCTCGGCATCACGCTCGCCCTCGGCGTCCTGGTCGCGATCCCGACCGTGATCGTCGCCGGTCCGGTGTTCTCGCGGTACGCGGCCCGCTGGGTGGACGTCCAGGCGCCCGACCGCATGGTCCCGGCGCGCGCCTCGGAGGATCTGGAGAAGCGCCCGAGCTTCGGCGCGACCCTCGCGACCATGCTGCTGCCGGTCGTGCTGATGCTGGCCAAGGCCCTGGTGGACATCATCGTCGACGACCCGGCGAACATGACCCAGCGCGTCTTCGACGTCGTCGGGGCGCCGCTGATCGCGCTGCTCGCGGCCGTGATCGTGGGCATGTTCACGCTGGGCCGGGCGGCGGGCTTCACCCGGGACCGCATCTCGACGACCGTCGAGAAGTCCCTCGCGCCCATCGCCGGCATCCTGCTCATCGTCGGCGCGGGCGGCGGCTTCAAGCAGACGCTGATCGACTCCGGTGTGGGCCGGATGATCCTGGAGATCTCCAAGGACTGGTCGATCCCCGCGCTGCTGCTGGCCTGGCTGATCGCGGTGGCGATCCGGCTCGCGACCGGTTCGGCGACCGTCGCCACCATCTCGGCGGCCGGTCTGGTCGCGCCCCTCGCGGCCGACATGTCGACCACCCACACGTCCCTGCTGGTCCTCGCGATCGGCGCGGGCTCGCTCTTCTTCAGCCATGTCAACGACGCCGGCTTCTGGCTGGTGAAGGAGTACTTCGGCCTGGACGTCGGCCAGACGGTGAAGACCTGGTCCGTCATGGAGACGATCATCTCGGTGGTGGCCGGAGGACTGGTCCTGTTGCTGTCCCTCGTCCTCTAGGGCCACGGTCCTTCCGGCCGGTCCCGATCCGGGCGGAAGGACGGCGAACGGCCGGTCCCGACCCGGCCGGAAGCACGGCGAACGGGCCGTGGGAAGAACCTGGACCGGTTCTTCCCACGGCCCGTTCGCCGTCGTCGGCACGCGGTCAGGGCCGCCACAGCGGATGTTCGCGATCCGCCCACCGGCGGCTCACCGATCCCGTGCGCAGACCCCGCCTGGCCTCCGGATCGGCCAGCGCCATACCGATGTGGCCCCCGAGGACGATCCCGACGGTGAGGGCCAGCCAGTCGTGGACGAACGTCGCCGAGGTGCGCCACATCAGCGGGGTGAGGTGGGTGAACCACATCAGCAGGCCCGTGCCCAGCATCACCAGCGTGGCCCCGGAGATCCAGGCCGCGTAGACCTTCTGTCCGGCGTTGAACTTGCCCGCCGGGCGGGACCGCGGATCCTTGTCGCGGCGCAGCGCCGCCTTCAGCCACACCCGGTCGTGCGGGCCGAAGCGGTTCAGGAAACCGAGGTCACGGCGGAACGCGCGGGAGGCGAGGCCCGCCAGGACCGGCAGCGGGAGCGCCACACCGGCCAACTCGTGGACCCGGACGACGAGTTCGCGACGGCCCACGAGTTCGGCGAACTGGGGGATGTAGAGGCAGGCCGCGGTGGCCACGCACAGGCCCATCAGCACGGCGGTGACCCGGTGCACCCAGTGCTCGGCCCGGGTGAAGCGCCGTACGTCGGAGGAAGGCGCGGACACGGTCGGCGTCCCGTCAGCTCGTGGGTTCATCGTCGCGTCCGTTCGAGCGGCCGACCCAGGCGTCGACGTCGTACCCACGATTCTCCCAGTACCCGGGACGGACGTCCTTGGTGACCGTGATGCCCGAGAGCCACTTGGCGGACTTGTAGAAGTACATCGGGGCCACGTAGAGCCGGACCGGGCCGCCGTGGTTGTGGCCGACGGGCTTGTCCTGCATGCGCAGGGCCACCAGGACGTCCGGGCGATGGGCCTGGCGCAGGCTGAGGCTCTCCGTGTACGTCCCGTCGAAGCAGGTGAAGCGGACGGCCCCGGCCGAGGGGCGCACCCCTGCGGCGTCGAGCAGATGCGACAGGCGTACGCCCTCGAAGGGGGTGCTCGGCACCCGCCAGCCGGTGACGCACTGGACGTCGTGCACGAGACGGGTCTGGGGCAGGGCGCGCAGATCCGCGAGGGTGTAGCTGGTGGGCCGGTCGACCAGGCCGTCGATCGTGAGGCGGTAGTCCGTCTCGTTCTTGTGGGGTACGGAGGCGGCCACCGAGTAGTAGCGGAACCCGCCGCCGTTGGGCAGGAGGCCCGTCAGGCCCGTGGGGTCGCGCTGGGAGGCGCCGGCCAGGAAGGCGTCCGTCGCGCGCTGGAGCGAGGGCGCGGCCAGGACGCCGAGGGCGCCGAGTCCGAGCGTGCCGAGCAGGACCCGGCGGCCGATGGGCCTGCCGTGCTCCCCGGACGCCTCGTGCTCCGCGTCGCCGGGGTCCCGGTCCTCCGGGTCCCGGTGCTCCGGGCGTTCCTCCGGCTCCCGGTGCTCCGGGCGTTCCTCGCGCTCGTGGCGTCCCAGGCGTTCCTCGTGCTCCTGGCGTTCCTCGTCCTCCGGTTCCCGGGGCCGCTCTCGCTCCGGGTCCGGTTCCCCGGGCCTTTCAGTGTTCACCCCTTGATTCGAGCACCCGCGACCCCCAAAAAGCCAGCGGCGGCGGGTGCTCGTCAGCGTTCCGTCATCTCTTCTTACCCACGGTCGGGGATCGTGGGTCCCGAAGTGGACGGCGGGGCCGCGTCAGGAGGCGGACTCGGCCGCCTTGTCCAACTGGAAGGCCTCGTTCCCGAGGCCGATCCGGGCGTGCGCCTCGGGCTTGCGGGAGCGCAGCACCAGACCCTGGACGAGACCGACGACCAGCGCGACCCCGATGACGGCGGGCAGCAGCACGTTCAGGGCCGAGTCGGGACCCGAGCCGACGAGCACGTCGAAGTCCTTGACCGTGTAGACCGCGATGACGAGCAGGGCGAGGCCCGCGATCCCGGAGGTGACCAGGCGCCAGGACTGGGCGCGGGCGGCGCCGCGGCGGACGAAGAAGACGATGACCGAGAGCGAGGCGGCCGCCATCAGCAAGGTGACGCCGAGCGCTCCGACGTTGCCGCCCCAGGTGAACAGGCGGAGCACCGGCGCGGTCGGGTCGCCGGCGGGCTTGTCGTCGGACAGGGCGAAGCCGCCGACCACGATCAAGGACACCACGGTGTGCAGGAGCGAGCCGGTGCCGGGGGCTCCGCTGGACTCGGAGGTGCGGCCGAAGGCGCTGGGCAGCAGGCCCTCGCGGCCCATGGCGAAGGCGTACCGCGCGACGACGTTGTGGAAGCTGAGCAGCGCGGCGAACATGCCGGTCACGAACAGCACGTGCAGGACGTCGGTGAAGGTGGAGCCGAGGCGTGACTCGGTGAGGAAGAACAGCAGTCCCGCGCTCTGCTTCTGGGACGTCCCCACGATCGCCGAGGGGCCGGTGGCGACGGTGAGCGCCCAGGAGCTGATGGCGAAGAAGACGGCGACGAAGCCGATCGCCAGGAACATCACGCGCGGCACGAGGATGTGCGGGCGGCTGGTCTCCTCGGCGTAGACGGGGGCCTGTTCGAAGCCGGTGAAGGCCGCGATGCAGAAGCACAGCGCGGTGCCGACGCCCGCTCCGGTGAGGGTGTCCGGGTTGAAGGCGTGCAGCGACAGTCCGGCCTTGGCGGGGTCGCCGACGGCCGCGATGTCGAAGACGACGACGAGCGTCACCTCGATGACCAGCAGCACGCCGAGCACCCAGGCGTTGACGTCGATCTTGAGCCAGGCCAGCGCGCCGACGACGAGCACGGCGGCCAGCGCCGGTATCCACCAGACGAGCTGGGTGTCGAGGTAGGTGGCGAACAGCCCGGAGACCTCGAAGCCGAACAGGCCGTAGATGCCGACCTGGAGCGCGCTGTAGGCGACGAGGGCGACAGCGGCCGCGCCCGCGCCCGGGGTGCCGCCGAGTCCGCGCGAGATGTACGCGTAGAAGGCGCCCGCGTTGTGGACGTGCCGGCTCATCTCGGCGTACCCGACGCTGAAGAGCACGAGGACGATGCCGAGGATGACGAAGAGCAGCGGCTGTCCGACGATCCCCATCACCGCGAATGTGGTGGGCATGACACCCGCAACCACCATGAGCGGGGCGGTCGCCGCGAGGACGGACAGGAGCAGTCCCGCCGTGCCGAGACGGCCGGCGCGCAGGGCCCGGTCCTGCCCCTTGAACGTGCTGATGCCGGCGCCGTCGGCGTCCGGTCTTCCCGTGCTCGACGTACTCGATGTGCTCGAACTGCCCGTCGTCATCGCGGGGTCGTCCTTTCGGATGTCGGTCTTCGGGGGTCGTTCACACCGTGCCGAGCACGCGGTCGCGCGCGGCACGGAAGGCTTGGTACCCGTCGCGGTCCGGGTACGACCACGGAGCCGCGGTCGGGTGCTCCGCGATGCGCAGGAACAGGGCGGCGGCCTCGCCGTCCCGGCCTTCGCAGATCTTGGCGTGGGCGAGGTAGTTGAGGTCGACGAGCCGGCGCGGATGTTCGCCCTGCTGCCACTCCAGCCACCAGTCGAAGGCCGCCTTCATCACCTGGCGGGCGCGGCGCCCGGCCCAGTGTCCGGAGGTGACCGGGTCGGGGCCCTCGCTCCCGGCGCCGGCGAGCACGCGGTAACGCTCGGCGTGCGCGACGACCGGAAGGATCGCGAGCGGCGAGTCGTCGGGCGCCTGCTCGGCCGACCAGTTGGCGAAGTCGTACACCTCGTGCAGGGGGTCCTGGCCCGCCCCGGCGCGGCGCTCGGCGAGCCGGGCGACCATCAGATGGTGCGCGTGGTGATGGACGGCGTGCCGGTGGCGCACCTCGTCGAAGAGGCGGACCACGTCGTCCTCGGCCCCGAGCGAGCGTTCCAGGAGGAGCAGCCCGAGCCAGGGGGTGGGGTCGTCGGGGACGAGATCGGCCGCGCGCCGGCAGGCCTCGCGGGCACTGTCCGGGCGCTCCTTGCCGTGCAGGGCGCGCTGCACGGCGGCGCAGCCGAGCAGCACGGCGGCATCGGCGGACTCCGGTTCGGCGAGCTGCCAGTCGCGGACCCAGGCGTGTGTGGCGGGCTCCTGCGCGAGGACGGTGACGCGGTGCCCGCGGAGGTCCCAGTCGTCACCGGTCGCGGCGAGCAGGTCGCGGACCTCGGTCCACCGCCCCTGGTTCAGCGAGGTACGTGCGGCAACGAGTCCGGCGTCGTCGAGGGCGGCGTCGAAGGCCTGGGACGTCCGCTTGCGGCCGCGACCCAGGGGAGGTGGGGGTGGTGACACCGCTGCTCAACCTCACAGGCGCGGTTCGTCAAAGGGTGATCACACACAGCAAACCCGGAGCCAGGCATTCAAGTCAAGCTCCGGCCAAGTCGCTACACGTGTCAACTGCTCCCGTGTACAGGGCAGTTACCTTCGTGGCGTCCCACAAAGTCCTGAACAGACCCCTTTTCCACCCGACTTGGGACCTCTCATCGGCCCCGAGCGGCGGCGGGCCGCCGATGTCCTGATGACAACGGCGGCCCGCTTCGGCGCACTTGGACGTCGGCCGCGATCAGCCGAGCGCCTCGGCCGCGGCACGGCCCGCCGTGCGGCCGGAGAAGAGGCAGCCGCCGAGGAAGGTGCCCTCCAGCGACCGGTATCCATGGACACCGCCGCCGCCGAATCCGGCGGCCTCACCGGCGGCGTAGACACCCTCAAGCGGGTCGCCGCCCTCGGTCAGCACCCGCGAGGAGAGGTCGGTCTCCAGACCGCCGAGGGTCTTGCGGGTCAGGATGTTCAGGCGCACCGCGATCAGCGGTCCGGCCGCGGGATCGAGGATGCGGTGCAGGGGCGCGGTGCGGATCAGCTTGTCGCCGAGGTAGTTGCGGGCCCCGCGGATCGACATGACCTGGAGGTCCTTGGTGAACGGGTTGGCGATCTCCCGGTCCCGCGCGACGATCTCGCGGCGCAGGGCCGCCTCGTCGATGAGCGGCTTCTCGGTGAGCGCGTTCATCCCACGCACCAGGGCGCCGAGGTCCTTCTCGACGACGAAGTCGGCGCCGTTGTCCATGAACGCCTTGACCGGTCCCGGCACGTCCGCACGGGCCCGGCCGATGACGCCCCGGACGGACTTGCCGGTCAGGTCGGGGTTCTGCTCGGAGCCGGAGAGCGCGAACTCCTTGCCGATGATCTTCTGGTCCAGCACGAACCAGGTGTAGTCGTACCCGGTCCTCATGATGTGTTCGAGGGTTCCGAGCGTGTCGAAGCCCGGGAACAGCGGGACCGGCAGCCGGTTGCCGCGCGCGTCCAGCCAGAGGGAGGAGGGGCCCGGAAGGATGCGGATGCCGTGCTTGTCCCAGATGGGGTTCCAGTTCTGGATGCCCTCGGTGTAGTGCCACATGCGGTCGCGGTTGATCAGGCGGGCGCCGGCCCCCTCGGCGATCCCGAGCATGGCGCCGTCGACGTGCGCGGGGACGCCGGAGATCATCCGCTCGGGCGGGGTGCCGAGCCGCTCGGGCCAGTTGGCGCGTACGAGGTCGTGATTGCCGCCGATGCCGCCGGAGGTCACGATCACGGCCTGGGCCCGCAGCTCGAAGGAGCCGGTGACCGTCCGGCTGCTGGCCTGGCCGCGCTCGATGCCGGACGGCTCCAGGACCTCGCCGGTGACGGTGTCGACGGAGCCCGCGCTGCGGGACAGGCCGGTGACCCGGTGCCGGAACCGCAGCTCGACCAGCCCGCGGGCCACGCCTTCCCTCACCCGGCGCTCGAACGGGGCGACGAGGCCGGGACCTGTCCCCCAGGTGATGTGGAAGCGCGGCACCGAGTTGCCGTGCCCGTTGGCGTCGTAGCCGCCGCGCTCGGCCCAGCCCACCACCGGGAAGAAACGCACGCCCTGCCCGTGCAGCCAGGACCGCTTCTCGCCAGCCGCGAAGTCGACGTACGCCTCGGCCCAGCGGCGCGGCCAGTGGTCCTCGGGCCGGTCGAATCCGGCCGTGCCCATCCAGTCCTGGAGGGCGAGCTCGTGCGTGTCCTTGATCCGCATGCGGCGCTGTTCGGGCGAGTCGACGAAGAAGAGCCCGCCGAAGGACCAGTGCGCCTGGCCGCCGATCGACTGCTCGGGCTCCTGGTCGAGGAGGATCACCCTGCGGCCGGCGTCGACGAGCTCCGCGGTCGCCGCGAGGCCCGCGAGCCCGGCTCCGATGACGATCACATCTGCGTCGTAGGCCATGGGCCCGTCCTCTCGCGTTCCGACGGGTCTGACCGGGCCGGCGTCACTGGGACGACCTGATGACGTTTGTCACGAACCGATCGGTGGCGTCGCTGGTTGGTGAGACATTGGTGGTGACGGTGGTGGCCGACCGTGCGGCCGACCAGCACTTGTTACTGATCGGTCCGAATACTCGGCAAGAAAGGTGACCGAGTCAACCGCCTGGTTCCGGTTACTCCCGGGGCGGGGCCCCGGCCCTTGGCACTACAGTCGGCGGCATACGCACCACTGGCCCGCCCCGACTCCTGACGCATCGAGGTACCCAGCGTGTCGGTACTGGTTCTGGTCCTCTCGGTGAGCGCCGCCTGCTGTCTCGGCTTCGGCTTCGTGCTCCAGCAGAACGCCGCCTCGCACGCCCCGCTGAGCGACTTCCTCTCGCCCCGCATCCTGATCGACCTGATCCGCGTCCCGCGCTGGCTGGGCGGTATCGGGCTCATGGTGTGCGGCATGGTCCTCGGGGCGATCGCGCTCGGCAACGGCGAGGTGTCGCTGGTCGAGCCGCTCCTGGCGACCAACCTGCTCTTCGCGCTCGCTCTGTCCCGGCATCAGACCAAACAGCCGCTCGGCCGGCAGGGCTGGGCCGGGCTCCTGCTGCTCGCGGGCGGAGTCTCGGCGTTCATCGTGGCCGGGCAGCCACAGGGCGGCGAGGCCATCGACGACCCGCTGCGGCACTGGCTGATCATCGGGATCGTGGTCGGTCTCGCGCTGCTGCTCACCACCTTCGCGAAACGGTCCCGGCTCAGCGCCGGCCCCGTCCTCCTCGCCACCGCCGCGGGGCTGCTCTACGGCCTCCAGGACGCCCTCACCCGGGTCAGCGGCCAGCGGTTCAGCGCGGGCGGTCCGGGCGAGCTGCTGACCGGCTGGCAGCCGTACGCGGTGCTCGTCCTCGGCGTGAGCGGGCTGATCCTCGTCCAGAGCGCCTTCGAGACCGCGCCGCTGCGGATGTCGCTGCCCGCGCTCACCGCCGCCCAGCCGCTCGCCGGGATCGTCTGCGGGGTGGGATTCCTCGGGGACCAGCTGCGCACCGACGCCGGCGCCCTCGCCTGGCAGGCCGCGGGGCTCGCGGGCATCGTCACCGGGATCATCCTGCTGGGCATGCACCCGGCGATGCCCTCGGGCACGACGGAGCCGGAGCGCTCCCGGGACCTCCAGCCGCACTGAACGGCCCCGTGCACTGAAGGGCCCCCGGCACTCCTTGCCGCCCGGCCGCCCGGCCGGTGACTCCCCCTCGCACCCGGCACGGCGCCCCTCCGTTCGCCCGGACGGGCGTCAGCGCCGCCTGCGGGCGACCGGCAGCTGCTTGGATGGATCCCATGAGTGCCGCTGACGAGATCCTCGACATCGTGGACGAGAACGACGAGATCATCGGGCAGTCCCCGCGCGGGGAGGCGTACGCGCGCGGGCTGCGCCACCGGTGCGTGTTCATCGAGGCCCGGGACGCCCGGGGCCGGGTCTTCGTCCACCGCCGCACCCCCACCAAGCTGGTGTTCCCCTCGTTCTACGACATGTTCGTCGGCGGGGTCGTCGGCGCGGGCGAGTCCTACGACGACGCGGCGCTGCGCGAGGCCGAGGAGGAACTCGGCGTCTCCGGGCTCCCCCGCCCGACTCCCCTCTTCAAGTTCCTGTACGACGACGGGGCCGGCGCGAGCTGGTGGTCGGCCGTCTACGAGGTCCGCTGCGAGCTCCCGGTGAACCCGCAGGCCGAGGAGGTCGCCTGGCACGACTTCCTCACCGACGACGAGGTGGAGTCCCGCCTCGACGAATGGACCTGGGTGCCGGACGGACTGGCCGCCCACGAGCGGCTCACCGACTACCGGGCGATGGACTGATCCGTCCGGCCGAACCCGGCCGGGCAGGCCCGGGGCGCCCCGCTCCGGGCCTGCCGGACGGCGCCGGAGGGGCTCCGCGCCGGGCTCCCCGGTAGGGTCCTGGGCGTGATCGAACTCGTGCGCAACGTCCGGATGTGGTTCGCGCCGCAGGAGATCCGGCACGAGGGCAGCACCCCGGACTACCGGTTCTCCCTGGCCAACGAGCGGACCTTCCTCGCCTGGCTGCGCACCGCGCTCGCGCTCATCGGCGGCGGCTTCGCCGTGGACCAGTTCCTGCCCGACCTGCGCTGGGCCTGGCGGGCGGGCCTCGCCCTGGCGCTGCTGGGGTCGGGCGTGCTCTGCGCGCTGCGCGCCGTGAACCACTGGGTGCGCTGCGAGCGGGCGATGCGGCGCGGCGAGGACCTGCCGGTGTCACGCTTCCCGGCGCTGCTGAGCATCGTGGTCGCGGTCGTCGCGGTCGCGATGGTCGTCGTCGTCCTCGTCGGCTGGGCGGGATGACCGCGCCCCCGGGGGAGGAGCGCGACCCGGGCCTCCAGCCGGAGCGCACCCGGCTGGCCTGGCGCCGTACGACCCTCTCCTGCACCGTCGCCGCCGTGCTCGCCGCGCGGGCGGCCCTGCGCGACCGGCACGCGGCGGCCGGGATCGTGGCGTTCGCGTTCTGCTGCCTCCTCTGGCTGGCGTTCCTCGTCCTCGCCCATCGCCGTATCCGCGCCCTGGCGGCCGCCGGCCCCGCGGGTCCGCCCGCGCTCACGCCCCGGCACGCGACGGCGACCGCGCTGTGCACGGTGGCCCTGGCCGCGTGCGCGGCGGCGCTGGTGTTCCAGCGGCCATGACCTGGGACGTGCGTTCCGGACCGCGTTCCCCTTGATGTATTCCGATATGGGAATACGATGGCTGCCATGGCACGAGCAGCGACGACCTCGGACGCGTTCAACGCGATAGCGGAGCCGCAGCGGCGGGACATCCTGATGCTGCTGCGGGCGGGTGAGCGGCCGGTGACCGATGTGGCCCAGGAGCTGGGGATGAGCCAGCCGGGGGCGTCCAAGCACCTGCGGGTGCTCCGGGAAGTGGGACTGGTACGGGTCCGCGAGGCGGGCAAGCAGCGCCTCTACGGCCTGGACGCCCGCGGGCTGCGGCCGATCCACGAGTGGGTCGGCGGGTTCGAGCGGTTCTGGAACGAGAGCTTCGACCGGCTCGACACCTATGTGCAGGACCTCAAGCAGACACGGCAGGAGGACTGAGCGATGGCAGGGGCAAGACAACAGACACAGGCGGAGCCGGCGACGGCCGACCGGGAGATCGTGATCTCCCGGATCATCGACGCCCCGCGGGAGCTGGTGTTCGAGGCGTTCACCGAGGTCCGGCACCTGTCGCGGTGGTGGGGCCCGGACGGCTTCACCACCACCACACGGTCCTTCGAGTTCCGCGAGGGCGGGGAGTGGGTCTTCGTGCTGCACGGGCCGGACGGGACCGACTACCCCGAGTGGATCCGCTGGGTGCGGATCGTCCCGCCGGAGCGGATCGAGCTGCTGCACGGCGAGCGCCGCGACGACCCGGACGCCTTCGAGTCGGCGCTGGCCTTCGAGCGGGACGGCGCGGCGACCCGGATCGAGATGCGCACGCTGTTCCCCACCAGGGAACTGCGCGACGCGGCGGTCGAGAAGTACCACGCGATCGAGGGCGGCCGGCAGACCCTGGACAACCTGGCGGCCTACGTCGCCGACCTCACGCGGAAGGGAGCTGGAAGCTGATGGCCGGGAAGGTGTTCTTCAGCGTGTCGATGTCGCTGGACGGCTTCGTCGCACCCGAGCCCGTCCCCGTCGAGAACGAGCTCTTCTCGCCGGACCGGCAGGACGACCCCGACGTCCGGCGCTGGACGGCGCAGTGGATGGAGCTCCAGCAGTGGATCTTCCCGCAGCGGTTCTTCCGGGAGAACCTGGGGCTGGGCGAGGGCGGCGAGGAAGGCGTCGACAACGACATCGCGCGGGAGACGTTCGAGCGCACCGGCGCGAGCGTCATGGGCCGGCGCATGTTCGACCTCGGTGAGCAGTCATGGCCCGAGGACGCGCCCTTCCACACCCCGGTCTTCGTCGTGACGCACGATCGGCGTGACCCGTGGGAGCGGCTCGGTGGCACCACGTTCCACTTCGTCACCGACGGCATCGAGAAGGCCCTCGACGGAGCCCGGGAGGCCGCCGGCGACCGTGACGTCCGTATCGCCGGCGGGGGCACGACGATCCTCCAGTACCTGAACGCCGGTCTGGTCGACGAGTTCTCGGTCACGGTGTCGCCGGTGCTGTTCGGCGCCGGCACCCGTCTGTTCGACGGTGTGGACGCGTCCAGGATCGCGCTGGAACCGGTCCGTTCCGCACCCTCCTCACGGGTGACGCATCTGACCTACGCCGTGCGCGCGCGGTAGTCGCGACGCCGGTCCGCCCCGGCGGCCGGCGGCGAGCGGGAGTCCGGCCGCCCCGGGGGGCCGGACTCCCGCGAAGCCGTGCTCCCGGCGAGACGCCGATCACGTTTCGGCCAGCCGCTGGACGACATACCGACTGGTCGGCATCATGGTCATGTCCCGTTCCCGTGTGCTGAGGAGCAATGATGAGCCCGGACCACCCGCCAGGTCTCGATCTCGACCGGCTGCGCGGCCTGCTCGACCGTGAGCGGCCCGGACTCGTGAACGGCCCGCTGACGGGCCGGCTGATCGAGGGCGGACGGTCGAACCTCACCTACGCGGTCACCGACGGCACCGGCAGCTGGGTCGTACGACGGCCCCCGCTCGGCCATGTGCTGGCCACCGCGCACGACATGAAGCGCGAGCACCGGGTGATCAGCGCGCTGCACCCGACGGCCGTGCCGGTCCCCGACCCCGTGCTCCTGTGCGAGGACGAGTCGGTGCTCGGCGCCCCGTTCTACGTCATGGAGTTCGTCGAGGGCACCCCGTACCGCACCGCGGACCAGCTCGCCCCGCTCGGCCCGCAGCGCACCCGCGACGCGGTGCTCGGTCTGGTCGACACCCTGGTCGAACTGCACGCGGTGGACCCGGCCGAGGTCGGACTCGCCGACTTCGGCCGCCCCGAGGGCTTCCTCGACCGGCAACTGCGCCGCTGGGGCAAGCAGTTGGACGCGTCCCGCAACCGCGAGCTGGCCGGCATCGACGAACTGCACGCCGCCCTGGGCCGCGAACTGCCCGACTCCCCCGCGCCCACCGTCGTCCACGGCGACTACCGGCTCGACAACGTACTGATCGGATCCGACGACCGGATCACGGCGATCCTGGACTGGGAGATGTCCACGCTCGGCGATCCGCTCACCGACCTCGGGCTGCTCGTCATGTACAGCACGCCCCTGGAACTGCCCAACTCCCCCATCAGCACAACCGCTTCGGCCGCCGGGCACCCCGAGGCGGCCGAGATCGTCGAGCGGTACGCCGCGCGCTCGGGGCGCGACGTCTCCGCGGTCTCCTGGTACACAGCCTTCGCCTGGTTCAAGCTCGCCGTGATCCTGGAGGGCATCCACTACCGCTACACCAAGGGCCAGACGGTCGGCGGCGGCTTCGACCGCATCGGCGAGCTGGTCCCCGTCTTCATCGAGCACGGCCTGACCACCCTTCAGGAAGGCTGACCCGCCATGGACTTCGCATTCGACGCGCGCACCGAAGAGCTGCGCGGGAAGCTGCTCGCCTTCATGGACGAGCACGTCTATCCGGCGGAGGCCGTCGCGGAGGAGCAGCGCGCCCTGCTGGCCTCGCCGTGGGACACCCCCGCCGTGGTCGGTGAGCTGAAGGCCGAGGCCCGCAGGCAGGGTCTGTGGAACCTGTTCCTGCCGGACTCCGAGTACGGTGCCGGGCTGACCAACCTCCAGTACGCGCCGCTCGCCGAGATCACCGGCCGCAGCCCGCACCTGGCGCCCACCGCGCTGAACTGCGCGGCGCCGGACACCGGGAACATGGAGGTGCTCGCCCAGTTCGGCGACGAGGCGCAGCGCAAGCAGTGGCTGGAGCCGCTGCTGGCCGGGGAGATCCGTTCCGCGTTCGCGATGACGGAGCCCGAGGTCGCCTCCTCCGACGCCACGAACATCACCACGCTGATCGAGCGGGAGGGCGACGAGTATGTCGTCACCGGGCGCAAGTGGTACATCTCCGGGGCGATGAACCCCGACTGCAAGATCTTCATCGTGATGGGCAAGACGGACCCGGACGGCCCTGACATCCGACGCCAGCAGTCGATGATCCTGGTCCCCCGTGACACTCCGGGCGTCGAGGTACGGCGTGCCATGCAGGTGTACGGCTACGAGGACCACTCCCACGGCGGGCACGCCGAGGTCGTCTTCGACCGCGTCCGGGTGCCGGCGAGCAACCTGATCGGCGAGGAGGGCGGCGGGTTCGCCATCGCGCAGGCCCGGCTCGGTCCCGGCCGGATCCACCACTGCATGCGGCTGATCGGCATGGCCGAGCGGGCCATCGAGCTGATGTGCCGCCGGGCGGTGGCGCGTACGGCGTTCGGCAAGCCGCTGGCCCAGCAGGGGGTCGTGCAGAACTGGATCGCCGACGCCCGGGTGACCGTCGAGCAGTTGCGGCTGCTGGTGCTGAAGACGGCCTGGATGATGGACACCGTGGGCAACAAGGGTGCCCACACCGAGATCCAGGCCATCAAGATCGCCACTCCGCGGGCGGTCGTGGAGATCCTCGACAAGGCGGTGCAGCTGCACGGTGCCGGCGGGGTCAGCCAGGACTTCCCGCTGGCCGAGCTGTGGGCGTCCGCCCGGACCCTGAAGCTGGCCGACGGCCCCGACGAGGTCCACCAGCGCTCACTGGCCCACCGGGAGATCAAGAAGTACGTCTGACGCCGTGGGGTGCGGGGGGGAGTTTTTCGCCCCCTCCGCCCCTGCCCGTCCCGTACCCGGGGGCGCCGCCCCCGGACCGCCGCTCCTCAATCGCCGGAGGGGCTGATACTCAGCCCCTCCGGCGATTGAGGCCAGAGCGCGCTACGGGCGCAGGGCGCGCAGGAGGAGGTCTGCCAGGTGGTCGGCCACCTCCTGGGGGGCCAGGGGGCCGTCCGGGCGGTACCACGTGGACAGGTGGTGGACCGAGCCGAAGTGGTAGTCGACGACCAGGTCCGCGGGGGTGGCGGTGGAGAAGACGCCCTTCTTCTGGCCCTCCTCGACCAGGGCGCGGAACCGCTCGTGGTAGCGCCGCCGCTCGGAGCGCACCTGCTTGAGCTTCTCGGGCCCGAGATGATGCATCGACCGGAAGAAGATCGAGGCGTCGTCGAGGTTGTCGATGGTCGTGACGACCACGTCGGCCGCCGCGCGCCGCAGCCGCTCCTCGACGGGCGCGTCCGCGTCCGCGAACGCGTCGAGCCGCTCCTGCTGAAGGCGCAGCACACGGGCGTAGACCTCGTGCAGGAGATCGTCCTTGGAGCCGAAGTAGTGGTAGAGCGCCCCCTTGGTGACGCCCGCGGCCTCGACGATCTCCTGCACCGACGTGCGGTCGTAGCCCTGCTCCGCGAAGAGCCGGGTGGCGGCGGCCAGCAGCCGCTGCGGGACGGGCGTGCCGTCACCGTCCGTCGTCCTGGGCACTGCCGCCACCTGCCTTCCGTGCGTTGTGTCGTCGAACGCTGTCTGTCGTCCGCGAGGAATCCTGGAGACTACTGGGAGTCCCGCGGGCGGGAACGCAGTTCCCGCCGGAGGATCTTCCCACTCGCCGTTTTCGGCAGTTCGGGCAGGATCTCCACCCGCCGCGGATATTTGTAGGCGGCCAGTCTCTCCTTGCAGTACGCGGCCAGCGCCTCGGGATCCTCGGCGGCGCCGGGCCGCAGGCTGATGTACGCCATGACGGTCTCCCCGCGGTAGCCGTCCGGGATCCCGACGACGGCGGCCTCGCGGACCGCCGGGTGGGTGTGCAGGACGTCCTCGACCTCGCGGGGCCAGACCTTGAAGCCGGACGCGTTGATCATGTCCTTCTTGCGGTCGACGACGTAGAGCCAGCCGTTCTCGTCCATGAAGCCGATGTCGCCGGTGCGCAGTTCGCCGTCCGGGAAGGTCTCGGCGGTCGCCTCGGGGCGGCGCCAGTAGCCGGGCACCACCTGCGGACCGCTGACGAGGATCTCGCCCTGCTCGCCGAAGGGCACCTCCTGGCCCTGGTCGTCGACGATGCGTACGACCGAGTCAGGTCCCGGCACGCCCACGGCCAGGGTCCCTGAGGCCGGGTCCACGGGCGCCTCCAGGCCGGGGGGCACGGAGGCGCAGGGCGCGGTGCACTCGGTGAGCCCGTAGCCGTTGCGGATGTACGGCCCGAAGCCGGCCCGGAACCGTTCGACGAGGGCGGGCGGCAGCGGGGCGCCGCCGGAGGAGATGTTGACGAAGGACGAGAAGTGGTCCGGTGTGACGTCCGGGTGTGCGGCCAGTGCCATGAAGGCGGTCGAGGGGCCGACGGTGTAGAGCGGCCGGTGTTCGGCGAAGGCCTCCAGGACGACCCCGGCCTCGAAGCGGTACGCGAGGACCAGGGTGCCCGCGCTGTCGAGGCAGGCGGCGAGCTGGCAGACCATTCCGGTGATGTGGAACAAGGGTGCCAGCGCGAAGTACACGGGCGCCTCGGGCAGCGCGAGGCCGGTCCGCTGGCGCTCGGCGTTGTACATGATGTTGCCGTGCGTGTTGGTGGCGCCCTTGGGGGTGCCGCTGGTGCCCGAGGTGTAGCTGATCAGCGCGATGTCCGACGGGCCGAGGACCCGGTCGCCCGGCGCCTTGTGCCCCTGCCGGGCGACGGCGAGGAGGTCGTCGGCGGCCTCGTCGAGGGGCAGGCGCCCGAAGGCCAGCACACGCGGGTCGTTCCGGGTCTGGAGGTCGAGTTCACAGGCCGTGAGGACGACCCGTACGGGCGAGTCGGCGGCGGTCTCGCGCAGATAGGTGTCCCACGCGCGGTCGGAGCACACGAGGGCGGCGGCCTCGGCGTCGTGCAGGACGTGCCGTACCTCGCCGGACTTGTACATCGGGTTGACCGGTACGACGGTCGCGCCGGCCTTCCACGCGCCGAGCAGCGCGATCACGAAGTGCGGGGAGTTCTGGAGCATGACCGCGACCCGGTCGCCCCGCTCCACGCCCCGGTCGGCGAGGTGCCCGGCCACGGAGCCGCTCAGCTCGTCGAGTTCGCGGTAGCTCAGCCGCCCGTCGAAGTAGGCGAGCGCGGTGCGGTCCGGAGTGCGGGCGGTCACGTCCGCGAGGGCGTGCACCAGGGTGTCGGCGGGGTTCACCGGGCCGCGCTGCGCCTCGCTGAGCAGTGCGGTCCAGGGCCGGTCTGCGTAGCCGGTCACTCGGCGGCCTCCCACTTCTGCTGGAGGTGGTTCATGTTCGTCATCCAGCGGTCGGGGTCGGCGGCCCGTGCCTGGTAGTAGGCGGCGACCTCGGGGTGCGGCAGGACCAGGAAGCGGTCCTCCTCGATGCCCTTCATGAGCGCGTCGGCGACGGCCCCGGGCTCGATGGCGGTGGGCTGGAGCACCAGGTCGCCTGCGCTCCCGGTGGCCTCCAGCATGTCGGTGCGCACGCCCTGGGGGCAGATCGCGTGCACCTTCACCCCGCGGTGGCGGTACGTCAGGGACAGCCACTCGGCGAACGCGTACGCGCCGTGCTTGGTGACGCTGTACGGGGCGGCGCCGATCATCGTGAGCAGTCCGGCGGCGGAGACGGTCGAGACGAACCGGCCGCTGCCGCGCTCCAGCCAGTCCGGGAGCAGCGCGTGGGCGGCGCGGACGTGGGCCATCACGTTGACGTCCCAGGCCAGGGCCCACACGCTCTCGTCGGCGGCCTCGGAGCCGCCCGAGCCGACGCCGGCGTTCGCGCAGTAGACGTCCACGGTGCCGCCGAGGGCCTCGCGGGCCTCGTCCACGATCCGGGAGGCGTCTCCGACGACCGCGATGCCACCGATCTCGTCGGCCACGGCCTTCACCTTGCCGGCGTCGAGGTCGTTGACCACGACCCGCGCTCCCTCGGCGGCGAATCTGCGGGCCAGCGCGGCCCCGATCCCGCCCCCCGCTCCGGTGACGACGACTCCCGCACCCTGCATGGCTTCCACCACGGGTCTCCTTCGACGCGACGTGACACGGCTCTGCTGCGACGCCAGACTAACCAGTCGGTATGTAACAAGGGAAGGGTTCCCGGCCGCCGCGCGAGCGGCCTGCGTCACGTCCGCCCCGGCAGCCCCGCGCCGAGCCGCGACAGGCCGACGGTGTCCGTGCCCTACGAACTTCCCCCGCGAGCGCCTAGCGTGCTCGTGCCAGCCTTCCGCGATCACGGAGGTCCCACCATGCGCTTGTCCCGACGGTCCCTGCTCACGGCCGGCACCGCCGCGGCCGCCCTGACCCCGCTGCCCGCCGGGGCGGCGGCGCGGCCCGCGAAGCCCGGCACCCGGCTGCGCACCGGGTTCGAGCGTCTGGCCGGGGACGGGTACGCGCGGCTCGACGGCCGGCGCGTCGGGATCGTCACCAACCCCACCGGCGTCACCCGGGACGTCCGGCACGTCGTCGACGTCATGCACGCCGACGCGCGCGTGGACCTGACGGCCGTCTTCGGACCCGAGCACGGCTTCCGGGGCACCGCGCAGGCGGGCGGATCCGAGGGCCGCTACGACGACCCGGCGACCGGACTGCCCGTCTACGACACGTACTTGAAGAGCGGTCAGCCCCTCGCCGACGTCTTCACCGCGTCCGGCGTGGACACCATCGTCTTCGACATCCAGGACGTGGGGGCGCGCTTCTACACGTACATCTGGACGTTGTACGACTGCATGGAGGCCGCGCAGCTCGCCGGGAAACGGTTCGTGGTCCTCGACCGGCCGAACCCGGTCACCGGACGCTCGGCCCAAGGACCGGTCCTGCACCCCGAGTTCGCGACGTTCGTCGGGCGCAGGCCGATCGCGCAGGCGCACGGGATGACGGTGGCGGAGCTGGCCCGGCTCTTCAACGGCGAGTTCCTGACGGCACCCGTGGAACTCGACACGGTGCTCATGTCGGGCTGGAGCCGCGGGGAGTTCTACGATGCCTCGGGCCTGCCCTGGGTGCCGCCGAGCCCGAACATGCCGACGGCGGACACCGCGTTGGTGTACTCAGGGACCTGCCTGTTCGAGGGGACGAACCTGTCGGAAGGGCGGGGCACGACCCGGCCGTTCGAACTGCTCGGCGCCGAGGGCCTCGACGGGCGCTGGGCCGCCGCGGCCGGTGAACTGGGCCTTCCCGGCGTGCACTTCAGAGAGGCCTACTTCGCCCCCACCTTCTCCAAGTTCCAGGGCAGGACCGTCGGGGGCGTCCAGATCCATGTGCACGACCGGGCCGCCTACGAGCCCGTGCGCACCGGAATCGCCCTCCTGGTGACCGCGAAGAAGGTCTGGAGCGGCTTCGCCTGGCGCTCCGACGACTGGATCGACAAGCTGACGGGCTCGGCGCTGGTGCGCACGATGATCGACGCGGGCGCCGGCACCGACGAGGTCGTGGCGGCCTGGCAGGACGAACTGGACGCCTTCCGCAGGGTCCGCAAGCACTACCTCATCTACACGTGACACGGGGCCCTCTTGCACGAACGAGTGACGTGTGCGTGACGGATAGGTCGTGACGTATGGCCAACTTTCCCCTCCGGGTGGACGATGCGCCCCAATCGCATCGCCCGCGAGGTCAGGGGGCCAGACATGACGGAACCGGCAGTGAGCGTTTCTCCCTACTGGGAGCTGACCTTCGACGCGGACGGGGACGCGGACGTCCGGGAACGGGACCGGTGGCTGGAGGAGGTGCCACGGCGCGGGGTCCGCGACCTGATCGTCTTCACGCACGGCTGGAACAACGACCGTTCCGCGGCCACCAGCCTCTTCAGCCAGTTCTTCGCGCCCGTCCCGGAGCTCGCGCCCTCCGCGCGCCTCGGCTACGTGGGCGTGGTCTGGCCCTCGATGCGGTTCTCGGACGAACCGATCCCCGACTTCCCCCCGTCGGTGGCCGCCGCGATCGCCGACGACAACGCCTCACCGCTCGGCAAGAACACCCGGCACGCCCTGCTTGAGGTGTTCCCCGGCCGCGCCACCGTGGTGGAGCAGATCACCCGGCTGCTCGACCAACGACCGGACGAGGGAGCCTCGTTGGAGGAGTTCGGCCGCCTGGTGCGGCTGCTCGTCGAGGTCCGCCCGCAGGGCCCGCAGACCGCGTTCGCCGCGGACACCCTCGCGGAGGGCGTACCGGAGAGCGATCCCGAGATGCTGTTCGGGGACACCGCGACGGTGTGCGCCGAGTTCGCGCAGGCGCTCGCCGGGGCGCAGGCCCCCGCCTTCGCCCTGCCCCGGCTGTGGGACGGGGCGCTCGAACTGCTGCGCCAGGCCACGTACTACGCCATGAAGAGACGCGCGGGCACGGTCGGCGAGCGCGGGCTCGCGCGGGCGGTGGGCCTGCTCGCGACGGCGGCACCCGAGGTGCGCGTGCACCTGGTGGGGCACAGCTTCGGCGGCCGGCTGGTCTCCTTCGCCCTGCGCGGGCTGCCTCCCGGGGTGCACACGGTCAAGTCGGTGACCCTGCTCCAGGGCGCCTTCTCCCACTACGCGTTCTCCCCGCGGCTGCCCCACGACCCGCGTGCGAGCGGGGTGCTCGACGGTCAGTACCACCGGATCGACGGCCCGCTGGTGTGCTGCTACTCCCACTTCGACTCGGCGCTCGGCACGATCTATCCGCTGGCCTCCCGGATGGCCGGGGACGACCGGTCGGTGGTGGCGGACTTCGGCATCGGCGGCATGCTCGGCGCTCAGTGGGGCGCGATGGGCCACGACGGGGTGCAGGCGGTGCCGGGGACGGCGTCGTTCACGCTCGCCGAGGCCCTGCGCACCCGGCTGCCGGTCTCGGGGTGCGTGAACGTCGACGCCGCCTCGGTGGTGTGCCGAGGCGGCGCGCCCGCGGGTGCTCACAGCGACATCTGCCATCGCGAGCTGGCCCAGGTGGTGCTGGCGGCGGGCCGCGTCCACTGACCCGCCGCCGCTTCGGAGCAGGCCCGCCCTAGGAGCGGTCCCGGCGCTCCCCCGGTGTGCTCACCGGCGTGCTCACCGGTGCGAGGTGTACTCGACGACCTGCTGGAAGGTCGGCCGGTTCTGCCAGGTGATCTTGCCGTGCTTGATGCCGCCGAGCGTCCGCTGGACGATCGAGTCGGCGCACCACTGGTCACCCGCCGAGCACTGGTCGTCGCCGGGGTACACGATCGACGCGCTCTTGCCCGCCGCCTCCTTGAGCGAGCCGATCAGGGCGTCCCGGCAGGCGCTGAGGCTGCCGCCGCCGCAGTACGTCCGCGACAGGCCGCCCTGCACGGGCTGCCCGAGCACCGACCGGATGTCCTTGTCGACATAGCTCCACCAGCCGAACTGGAAGGAGCTTCCGGCGTGCGAGCCGGTCGGTCCGTGCCCCGCGGACGGCGCTTCGTCCACCGGGAGGTTGCTGCCGAACGCGGTGTACAGGTCACTGCCGAGCCCCGGCTGGAACTCCGCCTTCACCAGCAGCGGCCACCAGGCGTCCAGGATGCGGATCGCGTCGGCGTTGGCGTAGGTGTGCGAGCCCGCCGAGGTCTCGGTGCGCTTGGCACCCGCGGTCACCCACGCGGACAGCTTGCTCACCGCGTCGGCGGCCGTGGAGTCCGTGACCGGAGAGCTGTTGACGACCTTGAGCAGGTTCGGGAGCACGTCCTCGGCCCGCAGATCGGCGACCGAGGCGTCGGCCATCGCCTTCACCAGCGCGGATCTGGTCACTCCGCCGGCCGCGACCAGCTTGGAGACCCGGTCCTCCAGGAGGTCGCCGCGGTGCACGGAGCCGTCGCCCCAGGAGGCCGTGGTGTAGTCCTTGGCCTGTTTGTTGTTCCAGGAGATGTAGTAGTCCTGGTCCACCGAGTTGGGGTGCGCGGACGCCGGGGTGTAGGTGGCGGTGTTGGTGGCCGGGTCCCAGCCCTGCCATTCGTACGCGGCCTGCGCCCACACCGGGAACTCGGCGTCGACGCCGTTCGCCCGCACCGGGTTGTCGCCGCTGTTGTAGTAGGCGGTGTGCGCCGAGTCGGCGTAGAACCAGTTGAAGGTGTAGTTGATGTTCTGCACCGCGCTCTGGAACGTCGCCGGACTCTTCACGTAGTCCGGGTCGTTGAGCATCTGGAAGCCGATGATCGAGTCGGCCTCGTGCATGAAGGAGCTGCGCAGGGTGGTGTAGGCGACCTTCTTGCCGCCGACCGTCGCGCGGTACTCCACGGGTCCGTACTTGGTCCGGTAGACCTGCATGCGGTACGAGCCGGCCGCGGTGCCGTCGGCCGTGGTCGGCTTCCAGGAGTTGGTCCGCTCGACCTTGTCCATCGCCGTGCAGGTGCCGTGGTACAGGTAGTGGTAGTCGTCCTGGCACAGTTCGACGGCGTACGTGTCGATGATGTCCTGGCCGGAGGTCGTCGCGCTCCAGGAGTAGTCCTGGCCGCGGCCGAGTTCGACGTACATGCTCAGGCCGGCGAACGAGGCGCCGCGGGCGCTGAGGCCCGGACCCTGGATCTCCTGGAGCATGAGCAGCTGTGGCGCGAAATAGCCGGTCTGCGGGCCGAAGACGGCGATCGGGTGACCGCTGGCGGTGTACTTGCCGCTGACGACCAGGGCGTTGGACATCCCGCGCTTGGCGGAGGTGAGCGACGTCTTCGCCGCCGTGGCGGAGGCGCCGGTGGCGCTCGCGGTGGCCGCGCTGCCGGTGCGGTCGTAGACCAGCGGCTCCTGGGTCACCGAGCCGGCGTCGGGCAGGGCCTCGCCCTGCGGGCTGTCCGGCCTCGCGGCGTACGGGAAGCTCTGGCCGTTGTGCACGGTGAGCGCCGCTTCCGGGTCGTTGCGCTCGCGGAAGGCCTCCCAGACCTTGGTGCCCTCCGTCACTCCGTACTGGTTCTGGGCGGCGAGCAGCGAGAGGGCGTTGTTGACCTCGCCGCCGCCCCCGGAGCCGAAGAGCGAGCCGATGACGGAGGCCAGCGCGACCAGGTCGGTGAGCTTGAAGTGGTCGATGGTGCCGGCGTTGGTGATGGAGTCCTTGTGGCCGGTCAGGACGTACTCGCCGGGGAAGTAGCGGCCGCTGTCGGAGGCGTCGATGTAGGCGTTGATGCCGTCGAGGTAGGCGTTGGCGTCGGTGAGCGCCTGGGCCCCACGGGCTCCGGCCCTGCCGGTCGCCTCGTCGATCTGGGCCTGGAGGTCGGCCTCGGTGTAGGGCGCGTTGCGCCAGAACTCCTGCTCCAGGCCCTGGTTGGAGGCCGCGCCGCCCGCGAAGCTGGTCAGCTGGCCGCGTCCGACGTGACGGAAGACGTCCATCAGCCACAGCCGGTCCTGGGCCGCGGCGTAGCCGGCGCCGTACTCGGTGCCGTAGCGGGTGGTGCCGGTGATGTGCGGGACGCCGGTCTTCTTGTCGCGGACGATCGTCACGTCGGTGCGTCCGCCGGGCTTGGTGGTCGACTCGACCTGGTTGGCGGCGACGCCGAACGAGGCGTCGTTGAAGAAGTCGTTGATCTTCGCGTCGGTGAGCCCGGAGGAGCCCGAGGGCAGGTTGCCGTAGAGGCCGAGCTGGTCCTCGGCATGGCTGGGCTGAGTACCGAAGACCTGGTTGAGCAGGATCTGCGCGAGGGTGGCGTTGCCGTTCTCACCGGGCGGCAGGATGTCGGAACACTGGCCGCCGCAGTAGTCGTTCGCGGCGGCCGCCGTGGAGGTGTCCGCGGCGGCCGCCTGGGAAAGCGGGGACAAAAGACCGGCAATGAGCACGCATAGGGATGCTGCCCTGAGGAACTTGGGGAATCTGCGGGGAGTTCTCAGTCTGTCCAGGGTGGTGCGTGGGGTGCTCGGTGGCATGTCGGCTCCTACCGATGGGGGTGGCCGGACGTTACCGCCGGTATCCCCGAGTTTGAAGATGAACATGCGTCAGTTTTTGGGATTCACAGCGAGTGATGGTGCGCCGGGAAACCGGCGTGACGGCCGGCCGGCGGTGACGTCGGGCGGACCCGAGGCACTCGGCGGGAGGCTCGTGGGGGCGCCGGAAAATTGGATGGAGCCGAATCGCTTGTCGATACGTCTACTCGACGACGTCCGTACGGGACGGCGCCGAAGTGACCGGAGTTCAGGTGCAGGTGTGACGGAGGTGCAGGACGATGGCAGGTTTCCGGAGTCTGGCGAGACAGACGCGAGATCCGAGGTGTGATCTGGCGCTGCGTCGGTACTCACTGCGCAAGTGCCTGGAGAGGTTCGCCCCTTACGGGCATCGGGCGACCTGGGACCATCTGAGTTCCCGGGCCGGATTCGACCCCGAGGACCGTTCCCCCGACCCGGCGCGGCTCGTGGCCGCACTGGACGAACTGGAGGAGGCCCGCTCCGTCTGGCTCGCCTACGAGGCCGAGTTCGCCGAACGCCGCAAGAAGGAGAAGCACGACGGGCTGCGCAGGCCGGGCAGTGTCGACGACTGGCACCGGCTGACCTGGGGCGGCTTCGGCGTCGCCTGGTGCGACGACCCCCGTGTCCACCCCGATGAACCGCTGGCCGAGGTGCTGCGCCGGCTGATCGCCGCGCTGGAGCGCGTCCCGGGCACCGTCTGCCCGGTGTGCGCCGGAGAGCGCCTCGTCTGGATGTACGACCTGGCCCACGAACCCTCGTCGGGTCCCGTCTGCACGAGCTGCGGAATCGTGGTGCCGCGGCCCGTCCTGACCCCGGAAGCACTGGCCGGCGCCCGGCGCCACCGGCTGCTCGTCTCCGCGTGAGCGCCCCGCCCGGCCGAGAGGTCCCGGGCGGCGGAACCAGGGGGTGAACCGTCGGCCGCGGAAGGCCCGTGGCCGGACGCGTCGTGACCGGCGCGGGGACGGCCGGGGGACGTCCCGCGCCGACGGGGGGCGACGCGCGCTGCCCGATCGGCGCCCGGATCGGCACGGCGACGCCGTCGTGCCGATGCCGCCCGGGCGAACCCCGGGCGCGGCGGACCGCGGTGTCACGCGGTGACCGTAGCAGCCGGAAATCCGATGGCTCCAGCCCTTTGCCGCAAGGACAGTTGGGGGCGATGGAGAACGGCTGAGCATCCCGAGGAGTCCCCCATGTCGACGCTGCGTGTCACCGCCGAGGCGCTGACCGTCCACGAGCACCCGAACGCCGACGCGCTCGAACTGGCCCAGGTGGGCCTGTACCGAGCCGTGGTCGCCAAGGGCGCCTATCGCACCGGCGAGTGGGCCGTGTACATCCCCGAGCAGTCCGTCCTGCCGGCCGCGCTGATCGAGGAACTGGGCCTGACCGGGCGGCTGGCGGGAAGCGCGTCGGACCGGGTCAGGGCGGTGCGGCTGCGCGGCGAGCTGTCGCAGGGCATCGTGTGCCGCCCGAAGGCGCTGGCGGGCGTGGACCTGGCGCGGGCGGCCGAGGACGGGACGGACTTCGCGGAGCTCCTCGGCATCGTGAAATGGGTGCCGCCGATCCCGCCCACGATGAGCGGCGACGTCGAGGCGGCGCCCGAACTGCTGCCCTGGGTCGACATCGAGAACATCCAGCGGTACCCGGACCTGTTCAGCCCGGGCGAGCCCGTCGTCGTGACGGAGAAGCTGCACGGTTCGGCCTGTCTGCTCACCTACGTGGCCGACGGGGACCGCGTCCATGTGTCCTCGAAGGGCTTCGGCTCCAAGTCCCTCGCGCTGAGGGAGGATCCGCGCAATCTGTACTGGCGCGCGGTGCACGGGCACGGGGTCGCCGAGGCCGCCGCCCGGCTCGCCGGACGCCTCGGCGCGCGCCGCGTCGGCATCTTCGGCGAGGTGTTCGGGGCGGGCGTGCAGGATCTGACGTACGGCGCCGACGGGCGGCGCGAGACGATCGGCTACGCCGTGTTCGACGTCTCGGCCGAGATCGACGGCGAGGTCCGCTGGCTGGACGCGCAGGAGCTGCTGGACGGCGAACTCCCGCTCGTACCAAGGCTGTACGCGGGCCCGTACGACGTCGAGCGCGTCCTCGCGATCGCCTCGGGCCGGGAGACCGTGTCGGGCCGCGGACTGCACCTGCGCGAGGGCGTCGTGATCCGCCCCGCGGCCCCCGCTCCCGGCGGCCCGGAGGGGACCTATGTCGCCGCCGAGCGGTACAGCCCGGTGACGGGCGGGCGGGCGATCGCCAAGGCGGTCAGCCCGGCCTATCTGACCCGCAAGGGCGGCACCGAGTACGAGTGAGCGGGACGGCGGCCGAACCGGAGGGGCGGCGGCGGGGACGGTTCGTCAGCGACAGTCCCCCGTCGCCCCTTCCGGGCGCGGCCCGGATGCGCACGCGCCCGCCGGGCTCCCCTCCCGCACCGCCGGCGCGGGCCGCGGGCCGGCCTGCTCCACCATGAGCCGGGAGCCGGCCCGGCGCTCGCCGAGCACGTCGTCGGGGTTGGAGAGCACACAGGTCTCCAGGGAGAGGCAGCCACAGCCGATGCAGTCCGTGAGGTGGTCGCGCAGCCGGCCGAGCTGTTTGATCCGCTCGTCGAGTTCGGAGCGCCAGGCCCGGGACAGCCGGGCCCAGTCCTCCCGCGTCGGGGTGCGCTCCTCGGGGAGTTCGGCCAGCGCCTCACGGATGGTGGCGAGCGGGATCCCGACGCGCTGGGCGGCCCGGACGAAGGCGACACGGCGCAGCGCGTCACGGTGGTAGCGGCGCTGGTTGCCCGAGGTGCGGCGGCTGCTGATGAGGCCCTTGGACTCGTAGAAGTGCAGGGCGGAGACGGCCGCGCCGCTGCGGGCCGACAATTGTCCGACGGTCAGCTCGTGGACCGTCTCGGGGATCTGGGGCACGTGCCCAACCTACCCACCACACCACCCGTACGGTCCGTTGACATGCGCCGCCCGGCGGACCATGCTAAGCAGTCGCTTAGACTATGAGATGCGGGAGGCCAGGGACATGGCAGAGCCGAGGACGTTCGCCACGGTCGAGGAACTGCGGGGCGCCGTGGGCGAGCAGCTGGGCCACACGGACTGGGTCGAGATCGAGCAGAAGCGGATCGACCTCTTCGCGGAGGCGACCGGCGACCACCAGTGGATCCACGTGGACCCCGAGAAGGCCGCGGCGGGTCCGTTCGGCACCACGATCGCGCACGGCTATCTCACCCTGTCGCTGCTGCCGCTCTTCGGCCCGCAGCTGATCAGCGTCGAGGGCGTGCGGATGGGCGTCAACTACGGGACGAACAAGGTCCGTTTCCCCGCGCCCGTCCCGGTCGGCTCGCGCCTGCGCGCCACCGGGACGATCACCGCGGTGGACGACGTGCCCGGCGGCGTACAGGTCTCCCTGGCCTTCACCGTGGAGCGCGAGGGCGGCGACAAGCCGGTCTGCGTCGCCGAATCGGTCTCGCGTTACTACCTCTGAACCGGGCCCGGGCCCGGGTGCCGCACGTTCGGCGCCCCGGGTCCGGCAAGCCCGGCTCACCCTTTGAAGCCCACCATCCGCCGGACCAGGTCGGCGTACAGCGCTCCGACCTCGTCCGGCGTGCGCGGGCCCTCGACGTTGAACCAGCGGGCCACGTCGATGCACAGGGACAGCACGGCGACGGTGGTGCCGGGGACGTCCGGGACGTCGAACTCGCCCGTCGCGACGCCGTCCTGGATGATCCCGCGGACCTCGGCGTCGACCTGGCGGCGCAGCCCGATGATCTCCGCGCGCGCGTCGGGCCCGAGGGCCTCCAGCTCGTACTGGACCACGCGGGCCGTGGTGTGCTGGCCCGCGTGCCACCGTACGAAGGAACGCACGGCGTCGGAGAGCCGCTCGGCGGGGGTGCCCTGGCCGGCCGCCGCGGTGCGCACGATGTCGAGCGCCTTGTCGTGGCCGATCCGGCTGATCCGGTGGAGCAGCTCTTCCTTGGTCTTGTAGTGGATGTACAGCGCGGCCGGGCTCATGCCCGCGCGGCCCGCGATGTCCCGGGTCGTCGTCGCGTGGTACCCGCGCTCGGCGAAGGCCTCCACCGCGGCGATCAGCAGCCGCCGTGCCGCGTCCGGGGTCACCTCGGCCCACGGCTGCATCTCGCCGCCGGGCGTCTCCTGCGCCGTGCTCATCGCTCACTCGCCCTTCTCGGTGACAGGAGGTACACCATACCGCCGAAGGTGAGCGGTCGCTTAGCGTGCCTGCTCAGATCTTCTCGAAGGGGTCGTGCTCGGCGAGGAGCTTCTCCAGCCGCGCCTGGTCGACCCGGCTCACTATCTGACCGGCCTCCTGCCGGTCCCTGATCACCTTGGCCAGGGTGAAGGCGGAGGTGACGAGGTACAGGACCGCGATGGCCAGGAAGGCCCGGACCCAGGCATCGGTGTGCAGCCGGTAGATGCCGATGGACGTGGCCGCCATGGCGATGGCGAAGGAGGCGACGGCCTGACCGTAGAAGGCGGTCGTGCTCTGCTGCTTGACGGGTGTCTCACTCATGGACACCAGGGTCGGCGTGTGTGGCTCACGCCACATCCGTCGTCGTACTCAGAGAGGTACTCAGAGTCAGAACGCCGAGACGCCCGTCAGAGCGCGCCCGATGACCAGTTTCTGTATCTGGCTGGTGCCTTCGTAGAGGGTCATCACCCGGGCGTCGCGGAGCAGTTTGCCGACCGGGTACTCGTCGATGTAGCCGTAACCGCCGTAGACCTGGAGGGCGTTGTTCGCCGCGCGCACGGCGGCCTCGGAGGCGAAGAGCTTGGCCTTCGAGGACTCGGTCGCGAACGGCAGCCCCCGGTCGACGAGATCGGCCACCCGCCAGGTCAGCAGCCGCGCCGCGTCCACGTCGACGGCGATGTCGCTGATCAGTTCCTGGACGAGCTGGTGGTGCGCGATCGTCTTCCCGAACTGCTCCCGCTCGGTCGCGTACGTCACCGCCGCGTCCAGTGCGGCCTGGGCGATGCCGACGCAGCCGGCGGCCACGGACATCCGGCCCTTCGCGAGTGCCGACATGGCCACCGCGAAGCCCTTGCCCTCCGGCCCCATCATCGCGGCCGCCGGTACGCGCACGTCCTCGAAGGCGAGTTCGGCGGTGGCCTGGCCGCGCAGCCCGAGCTTGCCGTGGACGGTGCGGCGGGTCAGACCGGGGGTGTCGGTGGGCACGAGGAAGGCGGAGATCCCCTTGTGGCCCGGGGCGTCGGTGGAGCGGGCGAAGAGCAGCACGACGTCGGCCCAGGTGCCGTTCGTGATGAACATCTTGCTGCCGTTGATGACGTAGTCGTCGCCGTCGCGCACGGCCCGGGTCGAGAGCGCTCCCGCGTCGGAGCCCGTGCCCGGCTCGGTGAGCCCGAAGCAGCCGACGTACTCGCCGGAGGTCAGCCCCGGCAGCCAGCGCCGCTTCTGCTCCTCGCTCCCCCAGTGCGCGATCGTCTTGGCGACGAGTCCGAGCGAGACGGAGACGATCCCGCGCACGGAGGAGTCGCCGCGCCCGAGCTCCTCGGTGACCAGGCAGTACGCGAGGTGGTCACCGCCGCTGCCGCCGTACTCTTCGTCGATGGTGAGGCCGAGGAAGCCGACCTCGCCGAGCTTCTTCACGATCGACCGGTCGACGTCCTCCGCGCGGTCCCACGCGACCACGTGCGGGGCGATCTCGCGGTCCACGAAGTCCCTGGCGAGCTGCCGGACAGCGGTCTGCTCATCGCTGAGCCCGAGATTCATGCCGGGTCACCCCACAGTCGGCGGACTTTGAAAGCCGTACATTTAAATTAGCACTGCTAGTTTCATGGTGCAGCCCTACTATGTGCGCCATGGCCCGACCGCGCAAGCCCCTCCTGAGCACCGACCGCATCGTCGAGACGGCACGGGCGCTGGTGGACGCCGAGGGCCTGGCGGCCGTCTCGACACGCCGGCTGGCCGCGGAACTGGGAGTGAGCGGGCCCTCCCTGTACAACCACTTCCGCACCAAGGACCAGATCCTGGAGGCGGTCGCGGACTCGGTGAGCGCGCAGGTCGAGCTGTCGATGTTCGAGGACGGGCGCGACTGGCGGACCGCGCTGCACGACTGGGCCGTCTCCTACCGCGCCGCCCTGCGCGACCACCCGAACATCGTCCCGGTCCTCGCGCGCGGGCCGGGCCGCAGACCGGCCGGCCTGCGGCTCGCCGACGCCGTCTTCGGCGCCATGGTCCGCGCCGGCTGGCCGCCGGCCCAGGCCACCTCGATCGGGGCGCTGATGCGGTACTTCGTCATGGGGTCCGCGCTGGGGTCCTTCGCCGGGGGCTTCGTCGACGACGAGAGCGCCTACGACCCGGCCGACTATCCCCATCTGGGGCAGGCGCACCTCCTCGCCGACCAGCAGGAGAAGATCGACGAGCGGGCCTTCGAGACGGGCCTGCGCGCGCTGCTGGACGGTCTCGCCGTGCAGTACGCGGGGCTGGTACGGGACGCCTGAGCAGGGCCCTCCCCGGCGGCACCCCGCCTGCCTCCGACGCGACACCGTGCCGGCCACCGGGATCGAACCCGGGCCCGGGTCCGGGCTCGGCTCCGGGCTCGGGTCCGGGCTCGGGTCCGGGCTCGGGTCCGGGCTCGGGTCCGGGCTCGGCTCCGCGTTCGGACCCGCGTCGGCCTGCGTCGACGTGCGCGTCCGAAATCCGCGAGCCCGGGCGCGGTGACCCGCCTAGCCTCAGGAGCATGATGAACACCTCCCCTGGAGCGCCCGCCGGGCGGCGCGCCCAGTTCCTCGCCGCCGGTGCGGCGGCCGTCACCGTCGGGCTGTGGGCCTCCGCCTTCGTCGCGATCCGCAGCGCGGGCGCCTCGTACTCACCCGGCGCGCTGGCGCTCGGACGGCTGCTGACGGGAGCCCTGGTGCTCGGTGCCGTCTGCGCCGTACGGGGTGAGGGGCTGCCGCCGCGCGGTGCCTGGCGCGGTATCGCGATATCCGGGGTGCTGTGGTTCGGCTTCTACATGATCGCCCTGAACTGGGGCGAGCAGCAGGTGGACGCCGGCACGGCGGCGCTGGTGGTGAACATCGGCCCGATCCTGATCGCCCTGCTCGGCGCCCGGCTGCTGGGGGACGCGATGCCGCCGCGGCTGCTGGCCGGTATGGCGGTGTCGTTCGCGGGAGCGGTCGCGGTGGGGCTGTCGATGTCGGGCGGCGGGGGTTCCTCGGTCCTTGGGGTCGTGCTGTGCCTGCTCGCCGCCGTCGCGTACGCCGCCGGGGTCGTCGCGCAGAAGCCGGCGCTCGGCCGGGCGAGCTCGCTCCAGGTGACCACGTTCGGCTGTCTGATCGGGGCCGTGGTGTGCCTGCCGTTCGCGGGGCGGCTCGTCCAGGACGCGGCCGCCGCTCCCGTCGGCGCGACCCTCGACATGGTCTATCTGGGCGTCTTCCCGACCGCGCTGGCCTTCACGACCTGGGGGTACGCCCTCGCCCGGACGAGCGCGAGCCGCATGGGCGCGACGACGTACGCGGTGCCCGCCCTGGTGGTGCTGATGTCCTGGCTGTTCCTCGACGAGGTCCCGGGGCTCCTGACCCTGGCGGGCGGGATGCTGTGTCTCGCGGGCGTGGCGGTGTCGCGCTCCCGACCGCGCCGGGAAACGGCCCCGGTGGAACCGCCCGTGCCGGATACCGCCGCGCCCGAAGTCGCGACCGCGCCGGGCCCCGCCGCCGCTCCGGCCGGTGCTCCTGGGCCGGCGACGGGCGCGGAGGCGGGAAGCCGGTCCGAACAGGGCTGACTCCGGACCGCCCCGGGGACTGTCGCGTCCTTCCGGGGCGGCCCGCGACGGGCTGCCGGCGGGGCTAGAAGACCACCAGTGACCGGCCGCCCTTGCCCGCGATCATGTTGTCGAAGGCCGCCGGGATGCCGTCCAGGGCGATGCGGTCGGTGACCAGGCCGCCGAGGTCGAGGCGGCCCGCGCGGACGTGCTCCGCGAGCACCGGGAGGTCGCGCGCCGGGTCGGAGTCGCCGTACACACAGCCGGCGAGGGTCCTGCCCCAGTGGAAGATCTCCAGGGCGTTGAACGTGACCTGCTGGTCCTTGCCGCCGATGCCGACGACGGTGGTGCGGCCGCCGCGCCGGGTCGACTCCCAGGCACTGCGGATGGTGACGGCGCGGCCGACGCACTCGACGGCGACGTCGACGCCGTGGCCGCCGGTCAGGGCGCGGATGTCGCGGGCGGTGGTGGCGGAGGCGACGACGTAGTCGGTGGCCCCGGCCTCGCGGGCGAGCGACTCCTTCTCGGACGAGACGTCGACGGCGACGATCCGCGAGGCGCCCGCGATCCGGGCGGCCTGGAGGGCGGCGAGCCCGACCCCGCCGGCCCCGAACACGGCGACGGTCTCGCCGGGCTGGACCCGGGCGGAGTGGTGGACGGCGCCGTAGCCGGTGAGGACGGCGCAGCCGAGCAGGGCGGCCTCGGTGAGCGGGATGCCGTCCGGAGCGGGCAGGACGCAGGACACCGGAACCACCGTCTCCTCCGCGAACGCGGCGACGTTCAGGCCGGGGTGCAGATCGCTCCCGTCGGAGGCGCGGCGGGCGTACACGCTTCCCGACCCGGTGAGCGCGTTCGCGCACAGCCATACCTCGCCCAGCGTGCAGGCGTGACAACTCCCGCAGGAGGGAGCCCAGTTGAGGACGACACGGGAGCCGGCGGCGACCTGCGTGACCCCTTCGCCGACGGCGACGACGGTGCCGGCGCCCTCGTGGCCGAGCACGGCGGGCACCGGTACCCGCATGGTGCCGTTGGACAGGGACAGGTCGGAGTGGCAGACCCCGGCGGCGGCGAGTCGGACCCGGACCTGGCCGGGGCCCGGATCAGGGAGTTCGATCTCCGCGATCTCCAGCGGGGCACCCACGGCGGGAAGGACGGCGGCGCGAACCACGTGAACGCTCCTAGAACTGGAGGGACTTGGTCTGGAGGTACTCGGACAGTCCGTGGGAGCCGAGCTCGCGCCCCACACCGGACTGCTTGTAACCACCGAAGGGGGCACGCGGGTTGAAGCGGCCCCCGTTGATGTCGACCTGGCCGGTGTCGAGCCGCCTCGCGAAGGCGACCGCCTCGGACTCCTCGCCCGCCCAGACCGCGCCCGCCAGCCCGTACACGGTGCCGTTGGCGATCCGCAGGGCCTCCTCCTCGTCCTCGTAGCGCAGGATGGACAGGACCGGGCCGAAGATCTCCTCCTGCGCGATCGTCATGTGCTCGGTGACGTCGGCGAAGACGGTGGGAGCGACGAAGTAGCCCTGTTCGCGCGGGGATTCGGGGCCGCCCGCGACGAGCCGGGCGCCCTCGGCGACGCCCTTCTCGATGTAGCCGCGCACCCGGTCGCGCTGTCCGGCGTTCACGACCGGGCCGATGCGGTCGCCGTACTTCGCGGCGGCCGCCGCGGCGAGCTCGACCGCCTCGTCGTAGCGGTCGGCGGGGACCAGCATCCGGGTCCAGGCACTGCACGTCTGGCCGGAGTTGGACATCACGTTGGCGACGCCGACGTTGACGGCCTTGGCGAGGTCGGCGCTCGGCAGGATGACGTTGGCGGACTTGCCGCCGAGTTCGAGCGCCACCCGCTTGACCGCGGCGCCCGCGATGGAACCGATGCGCCGGCCGACGGCCGTGGAGCCGGTGAAGGAGACCAGGTCGACGTCCGGGTGCTCGGCGAGCGCCTGGCCCGCCACCGGGCCGAGGCCGGTGACCAGGTTGAAGACACCGGCCGGGATCCCCGCCTCGGCCACGGCCTCGGCGAAGAGCTGGGCGGTCAGCGGGGTGTCCTCGGCGGGCTTGAGCACCACCGTGCAGCCGGCCGCGAGCGCGGGGGCGACCTTCGCGACGATCTGGTGCAACGGGTAGTTCCAGGGGGTGATCGCGCCGACGACGCCGACGGGCTCCTGGTAGACGGTCGAGTTGCCGACCTTCTCCTCGAAGGCGTACGTCGCCGCCAGCTCGGCGTAGGAGCCGGCGACCAGCACCGGGACGCCCGCGTGCACGGCCTGGGAGAACGCGAGCGGCGCCCCGAGCTCGGCGGTGACCGTCTCGGCGATCTCGCCCGCGCGGGCGGCCAGGACGTCCCTGAGGGCCGCCAGGCGGGCGGCCCGTTCGGCCGGCGCGGTCGCGGCCCAGGCGGGGAACGCGGCCCGGGCCGCGCGCACGGCGGTGTCGACGTCCTCGGCCGTGCCCGCGGGAACCCGCCCGATCACCTTCTCGTCGGCCGGGTTCACGACCTCGATCGTGTCCCGTCCGGCGGCGGGGCGCCAGGCCCCGTCGATGTACATGCCGTCATGTGCCTGCATCGTGTTCCTCCCGGGCGGGGCAACGTCGTCCGGGACCTAAACTAGCGATGATAGTTTTGCGGCGCCAGGGTGACCTGCCGCACGACGGGTCACGAACCCTGCGGACGGCCGCTCCGGGGCATGGCCCCGGGACCGTCACTCGTCCAGGTCGGGCAGCCGTTCCGGAGCCGGGCAGATGCGTTCGCCGGCGTGGTCGAAGACGAAGAGATGGGCGAGGTCCACCAGGAGCGGGATCTGCATGCCGTGACGCAGTTCGATGTCGGGGGTGGTGCGCACGACGAGATCGCCGGGCAGCCGCCCCTCCGGCGGGGTGGGCCCGAGGTCGTCGGACCCGTCGTCGGAGGGATGGTCGAGGACGACGACCGGTCCGGCCCGCAGCGCCCCGGCCCGCCCCCGCAGCCGGTCGAGGACGGTGCCGCCCTCCCGGCGCCGCCGGCGCGCGGGACGGGTGGGGCGCGGTGACTCCAGCTCGGGCACGAGGGCGGGCCGCGAACCCGTGTTGAAGTGGACGAGGACCTCGTGCCCCTGGAACTCCACGTGCTCGACCAGACCGGTGATCGCCACCTCGCCCGGGCGGGCCTCCGACGGCCTGGCGAGCCGTACGGCCTCGGAGCGCAGCCCGACGATCACCTCGCGGCCCTGCTGCACCCGGAGCAACTGGTGGTCGAGGCAGAGGGGTTCGGGCAGCCGCAGGAACTGCTTGCCGAGACTGATGGTCATGGCGCCGTCGAGCGGGGCCCGGACGAATCCGCGCAGCAGGTTGATCCGGGGGGTGCCGATGAAGGCCGCGACGAACACGTTCGCGGGCAGCGCGTAGACCGTTCGGGGCGTGCCCAGTTGCTGGAGGACTCCGCCGCGCATGACGGCGACCCGGTCGCCGAGCGACATGGCCTCGGCCTGGTCGTGGGTGACGTAGACCGTGGTGGCGCCCAGGTCCCTGGTGAGCTTGGAGATCTCGGCCCGCAGATGGTTGCGGAGCTTGGCGTCGAGGTTGGACAGCGGTTCGTCCATCAGGAAGGCGGACGGGTGGCGCGCTATCGCCCGGCCCATCGCGACGCGCTGGCGCTCCCCGCCGGAGAGCTGGTTGGGGAAGCGGTCGAGGAGGTCCTGGATGCCGAGCATCCGGGCGGTGGCGTCGACCCGGGCCCGGGGGTCCTCGCCCGGCGCCTCGATGCGCAGCGGGAAGCCGATGTTGTCGCGGCTGGTCATGCTCGGATAGAGGGCGAAGTTCTGGAACACCATCGCCATGTTCCGTTCGGAGGGCGGCAGGTCGTTGGAGTACTCCCCGTCCAGGCGCACCTCACCCTCGGAGACCTCCTCGAGTCCCGCGATCATCCGCAGCACGGTCGACTTGCCGCAGCCCGAGGGGCCGAGCAGGACCAGGAACTCGCCGGGCCGGATGTCCAGCGAGAACCGTTCCACCGCGCGGGGCCCGCGGGCGTACGACTTGCTGACGTGGTGCAGGGAGATGGCGCGTGTCATGACAGGTGCCCCCGGGGGCGTGCAAGGCGCTGGTGCTCCGCGGCCGGTCGTCCCGCACGGGTCGTACGGGACCTTGAGTCACGGAAGCTAACGGACCGCGCACGCCCGGGGGAAGACACGGGGCGGTATCGGACGGCCGGGTTCGGTACGGGCGGAAACGGATGATCGGATACCGGTCGGGGCGGGGCCGGATGCCGCGCTTCCGGCCCGATACCCGTCCGCCGTCCCGCCGTTCGTCTCAGCGGCTCCCGGTCCGCCCGTGGACCTCGGTGAGGTGGGCGAAGGCGATGACGTTCGCCGCGTAGCCGGTGCCGCGGTCGTAGGCGCCGCCGCAGGTGATCAGCCGGAGTTCGGGCCGCCCGCGGTCCCCGTACACCTCCTGGTCGGGGAAGTGGGCCTTCGCGTACGTGCGTACCGCGTAGACCGTGTAGACGGCGGTCCGTCCGTCCACGCGCCGCGCCTCGACGCGTGCGCCGGTACGGATCCGTTCGAGCGGGGCGAAGACGGCGGGTCCCGTCCGGGTGTCGCGATGGCCGACGACGAGGGCCGTGCCGCGTTCGCCGGGCGTGGGTCCTTCGGTGTACCAGCCGACGGGTTTCGGATCGTCAACGGGCGGTGCGGTGAGCCGGTGCCCGGGGTCCAGCCGGAGACCGATGACCGGTGCGTCGACGCCCAGGGAGGGAATGCGCAGCGAGGCGGCCCGGGAGCGGGACAGCGGGGCGGGCGCGGCCGCCCGGCGGGCGGCCGGGGACGGGTCCGCCGGGCCGCGCGACGCGCCGCCGGGGCGGGTGTCCGCCGCGTGTCCGGCGCCCGCCGCCCCGGCCGGGGCACGGGAGGCGGCGCCGTCGTCGCGTACGGCGCCGGACGCCACCGTCCCGGCGGGCTCGCCGTCCCCCGCCCACCAGACGCCGCCCACCACCAGCGCGACGGTGACCACCAGGGTCCTCGTCAGGCGGTAGGCGCGCGTCCGGTACCAGGGCCTGCGTCGTCTACGCGGCGCCATTGCCGCGTCGGCGCAGCCGCAGGAACACGACTCCTCCGGCCACTACGAGACCCGCGGCCGCCGCACCGGCCACCGGGGAGAAGTTCTGCGCGTGGGCGAGACCGCCGCCGCCCGCGGGAGGTCCTCCGTTGGGGCCGACGGGGCCGCCCTGCTGTCCGGGGCCGCCCTGCTGTCCGCCGGGAGCGCCCGTCCGGCTCGGGCCGGTTCCGCCGCCCGGGCCGCCGGGGCCGCCCTGCTGACCGGGCGACGTGCTCGGCCCGCCGGTCGTGGACGGCGACGGGGTCGGGGCGCTGACCGGGCAGTCGACCTTGAAGACCTTCGTCTTGCCCGCGCCGTTCGCGCCCTGGAGGTTCCAGGTCACCTTGTACTGGCCGTCGGGCAGCGTCAGATCGCCGGTCCGGCCGCGTCCGGTCGCGGACGTGAACAGCGTGCCCGCGAGGGTGGCGCCGCCCGTGACCTGGGGCTGGGTCGCGATCGACCAGGTGATCCGCTGTCCGCCGTCGAATCCGAAGCCGTCGAGATAGAAGTGGCAGACCTTCGGATCGTCCCGCTGATCGTCGAACCCGGTGTTCGCGTCGTGGACCTTGACGTCACCGTTGTCGCCGGGGGCGGCGACGGCGGCCGGGGCGCCGAGGAGGGCGGTGCCCGCGACCGCGAGGGCGGCCAGTGCGCCGGCGCCGCGACGTGGCGTGAGGTGGGACGAGGTGGACATGCGGGACTCCTCCGAGTCAGATGATTTTCATACAAATTTCAGGTCATCTGACTAGTTCTCACAGAAGATCCACAAAGGGGCGCAACTGCGCCCGGTCCCCCCTCAGGGATCGCTCGTCCGGCGCAACGACATCCCCGGGCCGCCCCGGCTCAGGGACCGGCCGTCAGTTCCACGGGCACGCCGTTGAGGACCGCCGTCCCCGACAGCGGGTCGAGCAGCGAGCCGTCGAGGAGCTGGTTGACGTTGACGCCGGGGTCGAGGGCCGCGTGGCTCATCCGGGTGCCGGGGCGGTCGTGCCCCCAGCCGTGCGGAAGGCTCACCACCCCGCGACGGACGGTGTCGGTGATCTCCACCGGGGCGGTCACCTCTCCCCCGGCACCCTTGACGCGCACGGCCGACCCGTCGGCGAGCCCGAGCCGGGCGGCGTCCTCGGGGTGGATGTGCAGGGTGCAGCGGTTGGAACCGCCGGTGAGCGCGGGGACGTTGTGCATCCAGCTGTTGTTGGAGCGCAGATGGCGGCGGCCGACGAGGACGATCGCCGCCGGGCGTTCCCGCAGCGCGTCGCGCAGCCGGGGCAGATCGCCCGCGATCGGCCCGGGCAGCAGCTCGATCCGCCCGCTGCGGGTCTTGAGCCGGCGCGGCAGGCAGGAGGCGAGCGGCCCGAGGTCGATGCCGTGCGGGTGCTCCAGCAGCCTGTCCAGGGTCAGGCCGTCGGGACGTGCGCCGAAGCCGTCCCCGTACGGGCCGAGGCGCAGCATCATGTCGAGCCGGCGCTCAGGGCCGTTCTCGCCGGTGAGGGCGGCGGCGAGTTCGCCCGGGTCGCGCCCGTGCACCGGCGACGCGGTGTCCTTCACCGCCTTGCCGAGGGTGCCCTCGATGACCATGGTGTCCACGGCGGACGGGTCGGCGCCGTGCATGCCGGTCGCGGCCAGGACGAGCCGGGCGAGGATCTCGGTCTCGGCCATCCGGCCCGTCTCCAGGGGGATGACGGGACGGTTGTAGCGGACCTGGTTGCGCACGGCGAGGGTGTTGAAGGCGAAGTCGTGGTGGGCGCCGCGGGAGGGCGGGGGCGGCGGCAGCACGACGTGGGCGTGGCGCGAGGTCTCGTTCAGATAGGGGTCGACGCTGACCATGAAGTCCAGCGATTCGAGGGCCTTGTCGAGACGCAGGCCGTCGGGCGCGGAGAGGACGGGGTTGGCGGCGACGACGACGAGGGCACGGACCGGACTGCCGTCCTCGGTCGGGGTGTCGATCTCCTCCGCCAGTGCGGCCAGGGGCAGTTCGCCCTTGGCCTCCGGGTGCCGGCTCACCCGGCTGTGCCAGCGGCCGAGGGCGAAGCCGTGGCCGGGGCCCGCCGGGCGGGGCGTCCGGTCGGTGGCGGCCGTCGGGAAGAGGGCGCCGCCGGGCCGGTCGAGGTTTCCGGTGAGGATGTTGAGGACGTCCACCAGCCAGCTGGCCAGGGTGCCGTGCGGGACGGTGCAGCTGCCGATGCGGCCGTAGACGGCGGCGGTCGGGGCGGCGGCCAGCTCGCGTGCCAGTTCCCTGATGGTCCCGGCGTCCACGTCGCAGGCGGCGCCCGCGGCCTCGGGGGTGAAGTCCTTCAGTACGTCGGGGAGTTCGTCCACGCCCTGGACGTGCGGGGCGAGGGCGCCGAGGTCGACGAGCTTCTCCTCGAACAGGACGTACGCCATCGCCGCGAGGAGCATGGCGTCGGTTCCGGGGCGGATCGCCACATGGCGGTCGGCGAGCTTGGCGGTGCGGGTGCGGCGCGGGTCGATGACGGTGAGCGTGCCGCCGCGGGCCCGCAGCGCCCGGAGCCTGCCGGGGAAGTCGGGGGCGGTGCACAGACTCCCGTTGGACTCCAGCGGGTTGGCGCCGATGAGCAGCAGGTGGTCGGTGTGGTCCAGGTCCGGGACCGGGATCGCGTTGGCGTCGCCGAACAGCAGGCCGCTCGACACGTGCTTGGGCATCTGGTCGAGCGTGGAGGCGGAGAAGACGCTGTGCGTGCGCAGGGCGCCGAGCAGCACGGTGGGATAGAGGGCGCCTGCCATGGTGTGCACGTTCGGGTTGCCGAGGACGACGCCGAGGGCGTGCGGCCCGTACCGCTCCACGACCGGGCGCAGTCCGGCGGCCACCGCGTCGAAGGCCTCCTCCCAGGTGGCCTCGCGCAGTTCGCCGTTCTCGCGGACGAGGGGGCCGCCGAGGCGGTCGGGGTCGCCGTCGGCGGCGCCGAAGGAGGCGCCCTTGGGGCAGATGAAGCCCTTGCTGAAGACGTCGTCGCGGTCACCGCGGGCGCCGGTCACCCGGGTGCCCTCGATGGTCAGCGTCAGCCCGCAGGTGGCCTCGCACAGGGGGCAGACGCGCAGCGCGGTGCGGGAGTCGGGGGTGGTGCCGGAGGTGCGGGACACGGGTCCTCCCGGAGGGGCGGTGGCTTGGGCGCACACGGACGTGAGCGAGCATACCGACCGGTAGGCATGACGGGGAGGGCGGAAGGGTGGTCACGTCGGATTTCCGCCCACGGACGGCGACGGCACCGGACCGGGCTTCGCCTCGGACCGGTCGAGGAGCCGGCCGGGACACGGCCCGAGCCAAGGAGCCGGGCGGGACACGCCCCCAGGCGAGGCCCCGGTGGGATCAGGCCCTGGTCGAGGAGGCGGGCTGGGTACGGCCCTGGTCGAGGCCCCGGCGGGATCAGGCCCTGGTCGAGGAGGCGGGCTGGGTACGGCCCTGGTCGAGGACCCAGCGGGATCAGGCCCGGGGAGAGGAGCCGGGCGGGATACGGCCCAAGCCAAGGACCCGGCGGGATCAGGCCCGGGGAGAGGAGCCGCGCGGGATACGGCCCAAGCCTAGAGCCCGGCAGGATCAGACCCTGGCCGAGGACCCGGGCGGGATACGGCCCAGGTCGAGGACCCGGACGGGACACCCCTAGTCGAGGACCCGGACGGATACCCCTAGTCGAGGACTCGGGACAGATACGCCCGCAGCAGTTCGCGGGTCTCCTCGATGATCCGTTCGTCCCCCTCGGGAGCGACACGGAACGCGAGGTGGACCAGGGTGTCGGCGCTCTCCACGGCGACCAGGAAGCAGCGGCGCAGATCGTCGTCCGGCTCCCGGTCGAGATAGCCGGACAGCAGGTCGGTGAGGCGGTCGGCGACCCGCGTGTTGGGCTCGGCGTACCGGGCGCCCACGGGAATCTGATTGCCGAAGTCGACCAGGGAGAAGCCCGGCGCGGTGCGCTTCATGGCGAGGTACTCGTCGAGCACCGCGTCCATCGCGGCCCGCCAGTCTCCCCCCTCCGTCTCGCGCAGGGTCCCGGTGACGCGCTCGGTGTAGAGCTCCAGGTTGCGCTGGGCGAGCGCGTCGGCCATGGCCCGCTTGTTGCCGAAGAAGCGGTAGACGGAGCCGATGGGCACACCGGCGCGCTGGGCCACGGCCCGCGTGCTCAGCCCGTCGTAGCCCACCTCGTCGAGGAGGTCGGCGCACGCGTCGAGGATTCGGGTCAGTCGTTCTGCGCTACGCCGCTGCACGGGCGCTCTGCGGAGCGAGGTCGCATGGGGCACGCTCTTCATGATGCCTTTCCGCCGGGGTCCGGTGAACCTCGCCCATGAGTACGCGGCTGCGTGCCGTGACCACTCATTTCCGGCGGGCGGCCGCGTGCCGTGACCACGCGTCGTACCCCGCGACCGCCCCCGCGAGGCCGCCGGCGTCAGCCCCGCGCGGCGGAACCCGAGGCGGTGATGTCGGCGGTGCTCTCGACGGGCCTGCCGCGGACGGCCCACACGGTGCCGTCGTCGGCGTACAGGCGCGCGGTGACGTGATGGGTGCCGCGCGGGACCAGCCGACCGGCCAGGCGGTACTCGGCCGTGCGCAGCCGGGCGACCGCGCGGCCGTCGACGTAGAGCCGGGCGACACCGCGCCCCGCGACCGGTACGGCCCGTGAACCCCGGGGCGAGAAGCGGAAGTTGCGGACGGTCAGCCGCACGTCCCAGCCGTCGCCGGAGTCCGGCCGAATCTCGATCGCGACCTCCGGTGCCCCCTTCCTGCCCACCTCCCGGTAGAGCCGTCCGTCCTCGTCCGTGGCGTCGAGCAGGGTTCCCACGGGCGAGGCCGAGACCGTGGTCCCCCGATCGCGCGCGTCCCCGGTGCCGCAGCCCGCTGCCGCGCCGAGCAGGGCGCAGACCGCGAGCGCGGCGAGCAGTCCACACGTCCACCGCATGTCCGGGAGCGTAGAACAAGGCCCCTGTCGGCCGGATCCCCCTGGAGTCGGGTTCTTGGGCCCCGCGCACATCCTCGGGGACTAGTCCCGTGGCACATCCGGCCAACCCTCTCCGTGCCCCCGACGGCCTCTTGCGCGGGACGGCCCTGAATCCTACGGTGATGCATAGGAATCAGGCGCGAGGGAGCGATCATGAGCGGGGACGCGAGGAAGACGGCCGAGGGGCTGGCCTACCTCTCCGGATTCGGCAACGAACACAGCTCGGAGGCGGTGCCCGGGGCCCTGCCGCACGGCCGCAACGCCCCGCAGCGGGCACCGCTCGGTCTGTACGCGGAGCAGCTGAGCGGCTCGGCGTTCACCGAGCCGAGGGCGTCCAACCGGCGCTCCTGGCTGTACCGCATCCGGCCCTCGGCCGCGCACCCCGCGTTCACCCGCACCGACAACGGCACCCTGCGGACGGCCCCGTTCACGGAGACGGTGCCCGACCCGAACCGGCTGCGCTGGAACCCGCTGCCCGAGCCCCCCGCCGGCACGGACTTCCTCGCGGGCCTGTGGACCCTCGGCGGCAACGGTGACGCCGCTCAGCGCACCGGGATCGCGGTGCACCTCTACCACGCCAACGCGTCGATGGAGCGCGTGTTCAGCGACGCCGACGGCGAGCTGCTGATCGTCCCGGAGCGCGGCGGCCTGCTGCTGCGCACCGAGTTCGGGCTGCTGCACGTGGAGCCGGGCCAGGTGGCGCTGATCCCCCGGGGGGTGCGCTTCCGGGTGGAGCTGCTGGACACGGCGGAGGAGGGCGGGCGCGGGCGCGGCTCCCGGGGCTATGTGTGCGAGAACTACGGAGCGCCCTTCCGGCTCCCCGACCTCGGCCCGATCGGCGCCAACGGCCTCGCCAACGCCCGTGACTTCCTCGCCCCGGTCGCCGCGTACGAGGACGTCGAGGGCCCGGTCGAGGTGGTGAACAAGTTCTGCGGCAACCTCTGGCGAGCGACGTACGACCACTCGCCGCTGGACGTCGTCGCCTGGCACGGCAACCACGTGCCGTACGTCTACGACCTGCACCGCTTCAATGTGATCGGCTCCATCAGCTACGACCACCCGGACCCCTCGATCTTCACGGTGCTCACCTCGCCGTCCGACACCCCGGGCCTGGCCGGTGTCGACTTCGTCGTGTTCGCTCCGCGCTGGCTCGTGGGCGAGGACACGTTCCGGCCGCCGTACTTCCACCGGAACGTGATGAGCGAGTACATGGGGCTCATCGAGGGCGCGTACGACGCGAAGGCGGAGGGCTTCGTGCCGGGCGGCGGCTCGCTGCACAACATGATGTCGGCGCACGGCCCGGACGAGGAGACCTTCCTGCGCGCCAGCGCCGCCGAGCTGAAGCCGCAGAAGATCGACGACGGTCTGGCGTTCATGTTCGAGACGCGCTGGCCGGTCACCGCGACGGCCCAGGCGGCCGGGGCGGACCACCTCCAGCGCGGCTACGACGAGGTGTGGAAGGGGCTCGGGCGGCACTTCCGTCCGGCCGGCTGAACGACGCAGGCCGTTGCCTTCCCCGCCCGCGACCGGTACGGATACCCTCGTGACCTCCTTCGCTCCCGATTCGATCGTCCTGAACCGCAAGCTGCCGCTGTGGTATCAGGTGTCGCAGTCCCTGCGTGCCTCCATACTCGGCCGCACCCCCCAGGACCCCCTGCGCCTGCCCACCGAGGAGCAGCTCGCGGGGCACTACGGGGTGAGCGTGCTGACCATGCGGCAGGCGCTCAAGGAGCTGGAGGCCGAGGGACTCATCACCCGGCACCGCCGGCGGGGCACGTTCATCGAGCCGAGCGCCCGGCGGGGCGCGCCCGTGCGGCTGCTCGGCTCGGTGGACGCGATCGTGGCCCAGCAGTCGGGCATGACGACGGAGCTGCTGGACCAGGGCAAGACGCCCGTTTCCGGTGAACTGGCGGAATTCTTCCCGGACGTGGACGAGGTGGCGACATACCACCGGCTGCGCAGCGACGAGACGACGGGCGAGCCGACGAACCACGCGCGCAACTATCTCCGTCCCGAGCTGGCCGACCGCATCGACCGGGAGGACCTGATCCGCTGGCCGATGACCAAGGTGCTGCGGGACGTGCTCGGGGTCGGCATCAGTCGGATCACCGACACGGTGGAGGCCACGCTCGCGGACCCGGAGACGGCACGCCTGCTCCAGGTGCCGCTGCTCAGCCCGATCCTGCGCTACACGGGCGTCATCCACGGCAAGGACGGGCAGGCGCTGGACGTGGCGGTCATCCACTACCGGGGCGACCGCTTCTCGTTCACGGTCACCCTCGACGCACACTGACGACGGCATACGGGGACGGCGAGCGACGCCCTCGTCGTACGATGCCGAGCGTGACGCCCGACGCCGCTCCGCTGCTCGCGGACCTCATGCCGTGGTCCGTCGCACCGCCGAGGCTGGGCCGGAGGTGGCCGACGGCCCCCGACGCCGCCTCCCTGAAGGCCCGCTGGGACGCCCTCGTACGGGCCCAAGGGGCCGACCGCGAGACGCTGTTCGGGCCGACGCGGGCACGCACGACGCACTCCGCGGTCGCCCAGCTGCCGGGCCAGTCCGGCGGGACCGGCCGTCTCGCGCGGGCGTCGGACCCGTGTCCGCCGCCGGTCCGGGTGCTGAGCGCCCCCTTCGACGAGCAGTGGCTGATTCCCGATCACCGGCTGATCGACGCGGCCCGCCCCGAGCTGTGGCGGGTGGCGGGCCGGGAGCAGGTGTTCGCGGTCGAGCAGACACATGTGCCCGAGACGTCCGGTCCCGCCCTGCTGGCCGCGTCCGTGCTGCCGCTGACCGCCGGGCGCGGCGGTCGGGTCCGGCCGCTCTACCGGCGCCCCGGCGGCCTCGAACCGAACCTGGCTCCGGGCCTGTTGGAGCACCTGGGCTCCCGGCTCGGCCTCTCGCCCGACCCCGTCGACGTCCTCGCCTGGACGATGGCCGCCGCGCGGCGGAGCCGGGACGGCTGCGTGGTCCCGCTCACCGCCGACCCCGAAGTGTGGTCGTACGGAGTCGAGTTGGGCCGGCGGATGCTGCGGCTGATGCGGCGCGACGGCGAGCGCCCCAAACTCCCCGGCGGCCGGCGGCCCTATGTGCGCGCGCCGCTGACCACGCCACCCAAGGGGTCGACGCCCGCCACGGGCCCCCTGCTCACCGACCCGTACTACGACCGCGACGAGGAGTCCCTGCACCTCGGCGAAGGCAGGATCTCCCCCGTACCGCCCGAAGCCTGGGACTTCGAGGTGGGCGGCGTGCGCGTCCTGGAACAGTGGTTCGCGGCGCGGACCGGGGCGGGAGAGCCGGGCACGCTGGAGGCGATCGGCCCCGCGGGCTGGCCGCAGGCGTGGACCTCCGAGCTCCTCGAACTCATCACGGTGCTCGCACTCCTGGCCGAACTGCGGCCCCAGCAGGCCGCGTTGGAGCCAGGGTCACCGATCACCCGGGCGGACCTGCGCACGGCCGGAGTGCTCCCGGTCCCCGACGCGGCCCGTCGCCCCGCCTCGGTCCTCGACCACCACGAGGAGGGCCCCGAGGGCCAGTTCGCGCTGATCTAGGCCGTGTTCGCAAGATCTGCCTGCCCGGCGACGAGGGGCGAGCGGCACCGGTCCGCACGCCCCGCCGAGGGCCGACCGGCCCGCTCCGGGGAAATCAGTGCATGACAAATGTATGTCCAGGGTCCATGATCCATCGCATGCAGCCAGAGCCCCTGCCCCTCGAAGGCATCACCGTCGTCGCCGTCGAACAAGCCGTCGCCGCGCCCTTCGCGACCCGGCAGCTCGCCGATCTCGGCGCCCGGGTCGTCAAGGTCGAGCGGATCGACGGCGGGGACTTCGCCCGCGGCTACGACACCGCGGCCCAGGGCCTGGCCTCGCATTTCGTGTGGTGCAACCGGGGCAAGGAGTCCGTCGCCCTGGACCTGAAGGATCCGCGCGGGCTCGATGTCGTACGCCGGCTCGTCGCGGGGGCGGACGTGTTCGTGCAGAACCTCGCCCAGGGCGCTGCGGCCCGGCTCGGCCTGGACGCGGCGACGCTGTGCGCCGAGCATCCCCGGCTGATCGCCGTGGACATCTCCGGATACGGGCCGTCGGGGCCGTACGCCGGCAAGCGCGCCTACGACATGCTCGTCCAGTGCGAGGCGGGGCTCGTGTCGGTGACCGGGACGCCCGAACAGCCGGTGAAGGCCGGGATCCCGGCCGCGGACATCGCCGCGGCCATGTACGCGTTCTCGGGGGTCCTCGCGGCTCTGGTGCGGCGCGGCACGACCGGACGCGGTGGTCCGGTCGAGGTGTCGATGCTGGACGCGCTCGCGGAGTGGATGGGGCACCCGCTGCACCACGCGATGCACGACGGGACCCCGCCGGCACGCACCGGCCTCGCCCACGCCGTCATCGTCCCCTACGACGTCTATTCGACGGCTGACGGCCGGCACGTCCTGCTGTCGGTGCAGAACGACCGGGAGTGGCGACGGCTCGCGCAGCAGGTGGTCGGGCGGCCCGGGGCAGCGGACGATCCGCGCTTCGCCACGAACGCGGCGCGGGTGGCCAACCGGGAACGGGTGGACGCGCTGGTGGGGAAGGCCCTGGGCGCCCTCGGCGCCGACGAGGCGGTGGCCCGCCTGGAGGCCGCGGGCATCGCCTGCGCACGGCTGCGGGACGTGACGGAGGTGGCGGAACATCCTCAGCTCGCGGCCAGGAACCGCTGGCGGGAGGTGGGATCGCCGGCCGGGCCGCTACGGGCGCTGCTGCCCCCGATCACGCTGCCGGGCGGGGAGGAGGCGCGCATGGGATCCGTCCCGCGGCTCGGAGAGCACACGGGGGTGGTGTTGAGGGCGCTGGGCATGACGGACACGGACGTCGCCGAGCTGCGGCGGGACGGGGTGGTGCGCTGAGCCCTCAGGACTCGGTGATGGTGGTGACCCGCGCTCCGGATGTGGTGATCACCGGGCACCGCCGCCCGCCGTGGGGATGACGGACGCGGAGGAGCGGCGTTGCGCCGGTTCGGTGGAGTCGCCGGAGCGCGGGTCGAGAAGGCCGGTGCCGACAGCCGGTCAGCGGTCGCCGAACAGCGAGCGGCGCAGCCGCCTGAGCGGCGCGAACAGCGAGACCCGCCGCACGCGCGCGACCCTGGAGCCGCTGTCGTGCGCGTGGTCACGCGTCGTGAGCTCACGCATCAGCGAGGTCGCCTCGAGCGTCTCGCGCTGCGGTATGGCGGGACCGCCGAGCACCGCGAGATGTCGGTCGAGGCGCGAACTGGTCGCGCTGCTCCCGCACGTGATCGCAGGGACGCGTGCCCTGCTGCGCACTGTTATCTGTTCCATGTCACTCCCCACCCGTACAAGTCCACCCGGCCCGGGCAGACTAACCCTATCGCCCCCTCGTGGCGCGCGTGTATCTCGGACAAAGGATTCACCTTCCCCACAAGGAGGTTGACGGTTACTCTCCGAATCCAAGCGTTTCCAGGGCGAGTTGGACAACGGGCGAGGTAGTGGGCTGTTCTGAGCCCCCGTGAGGCTCGACCGTCACTGCGAGTGACGTCGCGGACTTGTCGAGTCCGTCGGCGACGAGGGGCGTGTCGCCGGTGAAGAGACCGAGAGAACGCGGTTTCTCCTTGGGGCGCATGAGCCACAGCTGATGGACGCGCCCGCCGGAGGGCGTGCCGAGTCCGCTCAGTGTCACGACGGCGCGCCCCTGCGACGCGGAGGCCACTACTCCGATTCCCTGGCCCCGCGCGTCCCGTTCACCGGTCGCCCGCGCGTCGGGAGCCGCCAGGACGTGGGCGATCTCACGTGCCTGGGCACGCTCCTGGTTCAGGTCGTCGCGCGCCTGGGTCGCCTGCACCGCGAAGAGCGCGGCGACGACGAGGGCCGCGGCGGCCGTGGTGGTGGCGAGCGGTGCGAACAGCGGACGCAGCCTCGGGGCACGCGCCCGGCTGGACTGCTGGGGCGCCCGTGCGCGGGGCAGGTCCCGGGCGGCCTGTTCCTGAGGTGTCGTCCGTACGGCGGCCAGCACCCGCTCGCGCAGCGCGGCCGGCGGGGCCGCGGCGGTGGACCAGGCGAGCCGTACCGCGTCCTCGGTCAATGCCCGTACCTCCTCGGCACAGCGGTCACAGCCCTTCAGATGGCGTTCGAATCGGCGCTTCTCCTCGCGCTCCAGCGCGTCGAGGGCGTAGGGGGCGGCGAGGGAGTGCAGATCGCGGCCCAGCAGTCGGTCGAGGACGCTCATGCGGCACCCCCCTCTCTTCCGTGCGGATCACGGCCCGGCGGGCGGTCGTCGGTGTTCACGCGACCCCTCCCAGGCAGTCGCGCAGGCGGGTGAGCCCGTCGCGCATACGGGTCTTGACGGTGCCCAGCGGCAGGGACAGCCGCTCGGCGACTTCACGGTAGGTGTAGCCGTCGTAGTAGGCGAGGGTGACGGACTGCCGCTGGAGAGCGGTGAGCCGGTCCAGGCAACGGCGGACCCACTCGCGTTCGAGGCCGGCCTCGACCTCTTCGGCGACCTGGTCGAACGCGGGATGATGGTTGCGCTGCCCCTCGCGCTGCTCGCGCTCGGTGGCCGCGCGGGCGCTGCGCACCCGGTCCACGGCCCGGCGGTGCGCGAGCGTGAGGATCCAGGACAGGGCGCTGCCGCGCCGGGGGTCGAACCGCGGTGCGGAGCGCCAGAGTTCGAGCAGGACCTCCTGCGACACCTCCTCCGACTGTGCCGGGTCGCGCACCACACGGCGCACCAGTCCGAACACCGGCCCGGACACCAGTCCGTACAGCTCCTCGAACGCGTACTGGTCACCTCCGGCCACCAGTACCAGTAGTTCGTCAGCCTCCACCCGTCCCCCTCTCCGGCCTTGCACGGCCCGTCCTTTCCCCTACGTCTTCGCAGCGAACCCGTCTCTGGATGGGTTACGGATCAGCGAGCCGAAAACGCGTGTCCGGCACGGATCAGTTCGTGTGTTCCGCGGCCGGTCTGTCCCCCGTCCGCCGCCGGCACCCACGCGCGTCGGGGCGGGCCGGCGCCGGAGCCCGCCGGCGAAGAAGCCGGGCCGTCGGTGAAACAAGCCGCGACAACCGCCGTAAACACGTTTGGGATTCGACCAATCCACCCCGGCGACCGCTCCGAATGGCGTGCGTCAGGCAAGTTGGACAGAGGACGGACGGCATGACACCTATCTCCAGGAGCGGCGCGGGTCGCAGGACTCTCGTGACCCTCGTATGCGGTGCGCTGGCTGCCGGGGGGCTCGCGGCCGCCGGTGCGACGGCGCTGGCGCCGGGGGCGGCCTCCGCCTCCAGCCACCGGGAGGCACCGCTGATCTCGGGCACTCCCCAGTACGACAACACGGACGTGTACGCCTTCGTCAGCCCGGACAAGCCGGACACGACGACGATCGTGGCGAACTGGATCCCCTTCGAGGAACCGGCCGGCGGACCGAACTTCTACACGTTCGCCGACGATGCCCAGTACGACATCCACATCGACAACAACGGTGACGCACAAGGTGAGTTGATCTACCGCTACACCTTCAAGACGCACCGCAAGAACGGCAACACCTTCCTGTACAACACGGGTCCGGTCACCAGCCTCGACGACCCCGACCTGAACATCACGCAGACCTACGACATCGATCTGCTGCGGATGCACAACCAGCGGCTGGTGTCGAAGACCAAGGTCGCGGACGACGTCCCCGTCGCTCCGTCCAACGTGGGCAAGGCCTCGATGCCGGACTACGCCAAGCTGCGCTACCAGGCGGTGTCCAAGCTCGCCGGCGGCTCGACGACGTTCGCCGGCCAGGCCGACGACCCGTTCTTCCTGGACCTGCGCGTCTTCGACCTGCTGTACGGCGGGAACCTGAGCGAGGTCGGGCGTGACACGCTCAAGGGCTACAACGTCAACTCCATAGCCCTCCAGGTCCCGAACGACATGATCCGTGAGTCGGCCGGGCAGCCGATCGTCGGCATCTGGTCCACCACGCAGCGCAGGGACGCGAGCGGCCGCTACCGCCAGGTCTCGCGCCTCGGCATGCCGCTGGTCAACGAGGTCGTTAACCCGCAGAAGGACAAGGACAAGTTCAACGCGTCCGCGCCCTGGGACGACGCGCAGTTCCTGAAGAACGTCACCAACCCCGAGCTGCCGAAGCTCATCGAGTCGATCTACAAGATCAAGGCCCCTGCCGAGCCCCGCAACGACCTGGTCGACGTGTTCCTGAAGGGTGTGAAGGGCCTCAACCAGCCGCCCCACGTGCGTCCGGCGGAGGAACTGCGCCTCAACACCTCGATCAAGCCGGCCATGCACCCCAAGCGGCTCGGTGTCCTCGACGGCGACAACGCGGGCTTCCCGAACGGCCGCCGGCTCACCGACGACGTGATCGACGCCTCGCTCCAGGTGGTCGAGGGTGAACTGGTCGGTTCCAAGAACGACTTGGGCGACGCGGTCGACAAGAACGACAAGGGCTTCGAGAAGTCGTTCCCGTACGTCGCCGAGCCGACCTCGGGTTCGCGCGGCGCGCTCGCCAAGGGCACGACCAGCGGGACCGACGTGCGCAGCCAGCTCGGTGACGCGCTCCAGCCCGCCGGGACCGGCTCCGGTGGCGGGACCGACACCGTGCTGATCGCGGGCTCCGCCGCGGCGGGTGCCGCCGGCATCCTGCTCATCGGCTCCGGTCTGCTGTGGTGGCGCCGACGGATGTACAACCGGGCCTACTGACCCGGCTCCCCGACTGGCGCGGCCCGCACGCAGTAACCAACCCCCCACGGTGCGGGCCGCGCCGCCCCCACCCCCACGACGACCGTTTCGCCAAGGACTTTGAGGAGAGGGCATGTCCCCGCGTACGAACGACAGCGCGACGCCGGACGCCGACAAGGCCACGCCCGAGGAGAACACCGCGGGAGCCGGCCCCGCCGAGGACGCGGTGGACACCCCGCCCGACGGGGGCACGCCGGACGCCACGCCCGCCGAGGGGGCCCGCGCGGCGGCACCGGCCGAGGACACGGCCGGTGAGGACGGTGCCGATGGTCCCTCCGACAGCGGCACCAGCGACACGGGCGACGAGCGGGTGGCGGCCGTGCGGCGGCTCTCGCGGTCGCAGCGTCGTTGGCGGGCCGCCCAACTCGGTTTCTGTGCTGCCGCGTTGGCCGTCGCCATGACCGCGGGCGCGGTGGTGCTCGGCGCCCTGCGGGACGGAGCGACGACTCCCGCCGTCGCGGCCGTGTCCAACGGCGTGTCACCCCAACTGCTGGCGAGCGGCGACCTCGACGCGAGCATCCTCTCCCTCCAGGCCCATCTCCGCACCCAGCCGAAGGACTTCGGCGGCTGGGCGACGCTCGGTCTCGCCTATGTCGAGCAGGCCCGCACCAAGGGCGACCCCTCGCGCTACCCCCAGGCGCAGGAAGCTCTCAACCGCTCCCTGAAGCTGCGCCCCGACTACGATCCCGCCCTCGCCGGACGAGCGGCCCTCGCGGCGGCCCGGCACGAATTCGCCGGTGCCCTGAAGTACGCCGACCTCGCCCTGAAGCAGAACCCCTACAGCGAACGCGCCCTGTCCTCCCGCATCGACGCGCTCGTCGAACTCGGCCGCTACGACGAGGCGTCGAAGGCCGCCGACCTGGCCGACTCGCGACGGCCGGGCGTCCCGGTCTTCACCCGGTACGCCTACGTCCACGAGCTGCGCGGCGATGTGAAGACGGCCCAACGGGTCCTGAAGCAGGCGCTGGACACGGCGACCAGCCGCGGCGACATCTCCTACGTGACCTCCGCGCTCGGCCAACTCGCCTGGAACCAGGGCGACTACCACGCGGCGCTCGCCTACTACGCGCGAGCGCTCGCGGCCGACGACAACTATCTCCCCGCCCTCGAAGGCCGGGCCCGCACCCAGGCCGCGCTCGGCGACCGCGCGGCCGCGATCAAGGGGATGGAACTGGTCGTACAGCGCTACCCGCTGCCCCAACCCCTTGTCGAACTCGGTGAGTTGTACGAGGCCAGGGGCGCGGCGGGCGACGAGCGGAAGGCCCACGACCAGTACAAGCTGGTGAACGCCTGGATCGCCCTCGCCCACGCCTACGGCGTCAACGCCGACCTCGACACCGCGCTGGCCGCGGCCGACCACGGCGATCACAAGGCCGCGCTGACCGCGGCCCGCGCCGAGTGGGCCCGCCGGCACACCGTGCACACGGCGGACGCGCTCGGCTGGGCCCTGCACGTGTCGGGCCGCGACGCGGAGGCCCTGCCGTACGCGCGTCGGGCCACCGCGACCGGCTACCGCAACGCTTCCTTCCTCTACCACCTCGGCGTCATCGAGCGGGCCAACGGCCACGCCGACAAGGGCCGTTCCGCGCTGAAGGCGGCCCTGGACCTGAACCCGGGCTTCTCCCCGCTGGGCGCCCGCGAGGCCCGCAAGGCACTGGGGGCGTCGAAGTGAGGGCGCCCAGGGTCCTCGCGCTCTGCGGCACGGTCCTGACCGCGGCCTGCGCGCTCGTGCTGGGCCCGACGGGGCCGGCGAGCGCGCATCCGCTGGGCAACTTCACCGTCAACCGCTACGACGGTCTCGTCGCCGCACCCGGGCAGTTGCGCGTCGACCACGTCGAGGACCTGGCCGAGATCCCCGCCACCCAGGCCGAGCCGGACATCAAGCGGCTCGGCATGTCCGAGTGGGCCCGGCAGCGGTGCGCGACCGCCGCGCACGGCAGCGAGGTCACGGTGGACGGGCGGGCGGTGACGCTCGCGGCGGGCGCGAGCCGGGCCCAGCTGCGGCCGGGGCAGGCGGGACTCCACACGCTGCGCGTGGAGTGCCGGCTGACGGCACCGCTGTCCCGGAAGGGCGCGGTGACCGTGCGCTTCCACAGCGCGGGCACCGACCACGGCCCCGGCTGGCGCGAGATCACCGCCCGCGGCGACCGGATGACCCTCACCTCCTCGGACGTACCGCGGAAGTCCGTGTCGTCGGAACTGACCCGGTACCCCAAGGCGCTGCTCTCCTCGCCCTCCGACACCGCGACCGCCTCGCTTCGGATCCGCCCCGGCGGCCCGGCCCTCGTCGAGGAGCACCGTGCGGCTCCGGCCGCCTCCGTGCTCCCGCGCGGCGCCGACCGCTGGACGCAGTACCTGAACGACCTGGTGGCCCGGCACCACCTGACCTTCGGCTTCGCCTCGCTGGCCCTGGTCATCGCCGTCGGCCTGGGTGCCCTGCACGCGCTCGCGCCCGGCCACGGCAAGACGCTGATGGCGGCGACGGCGGCCGCGCGCGGGGGCCGGGCCCGGTTCAAGGACGTGCTGCCCCTGGCCGCGTCGGTCACGGTCACCCACACCCTCGGGGTCGTGGCCCTCGGCCTGCTGGTCACGGCGGGCTCGGCGGCGGCCCCGTCCGTGATCGCCTGGCTGGGCGTGTCCAGCGGCGTCCTCGTCACCGGGGCGGGTGTCACCCTCCTGCGCCGGGCCTGGCGCAACCGGCCCTCCGCCCATGGGCACGAGCACGACCACGACCACAGTCATGGGGACGACCACGGGCACGGTCATGCGCATGGGTACGAGCACGGGCACGGACACCCGCAGGACGCGAGCCACCCGCACGACCACGTCCACGCCTCGGCTCACGGACACGACCACGCGCACGAGCACGGCCCGGACCGGGCCCCGGCGCACGACCACACCCACGACCACGGACCGGGCGACCCCCACGACCACGAACACCCGCCCGCCCTCCCCCACACACACGACCACGAGCACGAGCACGACCACGGTCACGACCATCAGCACGACCACGAGCACGTCCACGCGGACTCGGCGCGCCCCCTGGTACTGGCCCACGCCACCGCGTCCGTCCTGACCACCGCCCCCACAGCGACGGCGACGGCAACCCGGCCCCACACCCACGACCACCCGCACCCGCACCCGCACCCGCACCCGCACCCGCACGACCACAGCCACACGCACGAAGGCCACGACCAGGGCCACGGGCAGGGCCGCGAACACGACCAGGGCCACGGGCACGACCATCGCCGGGGCCGCGCCCCCCACTCCCCCACCCTCGAACACACCCACGGCGGCTTCACCCACACCCACGAGATCGCCCCCACCGTCCGCGGAACGATCCTGCTCGGCTTCGCCGGCGGGCTCGTGCCCAGTCCGTCGGCGGTCGTCGTGCTCGTGGGCGCCTCGGCGCTCGGACAGGCATGGTTCGGTCTCCTTCTCGTGCTCGCGTACGGCGTCGGGCTCGCCCTGACCCTGACCGCGGCCGGCTTCGCCGTCGTCAAGCTCGGCAGCGGCGTCAACCGCGCCCTGGCCGGACGCCGGCAGTGGGCCGAGGGGCGTCTCGTGCTCCTCGTCCGCAGGACCGCACCCCTCGGATCGGCGCTGATCGTCGTGGCACTCGGGGCCGGATTGGTGCTCAAGGGGGCGGCATCCGTCGTCGGCTGAGCTACTTTTGGGGAGAAATCGCGCGGATGCGAATGGGGGACGCACGTGTCCGAAGATCCGGGCAGTGAACGTGTGATCGCGGGGCGCTACCGTCTGCTCTCACCCTTGGGCGAGGGCGGAATGGGCACGGTGTGGCGCGCCCGCGACGAGGTGCTGCAACGCGAGGTCGCCGTGAAGGAGGTCCGCGCCCCGGCCGGGCTTCCCGATTCCGAGGTCGAGCGGATGTACGCGCGCCTGGAGCGGGAGGCCTGGGCGGCAGCCCGTATCTCCCACCGCAACGTGGTCACGGTGTACGACGTGGCCACCGAGGACGGCCGGCCCTGGATCGTGATGGAGCTGGTCCGCGGCATCGCGCTCTCCGATCTTCTGGACGCCGAGGGGCCGCTCGATCCGCGGCGTGCCGCCCAGATCGGCGCCGAGGTGCTCGCCGCGCTGCGCGCCGCGCACGAGGCGGGGGTCCTGCACCGGGACGTCAAACCGGGCAACGTCCTGATGTCGAATGACGGACGGGTCGTCCTGACCGACTTCGGCATCGCGACGGTCGAGGGCAGCTCCGCCCTGACCATGACGGGCGAGGTCATCGGTTCCCCCGAATTCCTCGCGCCGGAGCGGGCGTTGGGGCGCACCCCCGGGCCCGAGTCGGATCTGTGGTCGCTCGGGGTGCTCCTGTACGCGGCGGTCGAGGGCAACTCGCCCTTCCGGCAGCCCACTCCGCTGAGCACCCTGAGGGCCATCGTCGACGAACCGCTGCCGGCACCCCGCCGAGCGGGCCCGCTCGGCCCGGTGATCGAGGGGCTGCTCGCCAAGGACCCGGCCGAGCGGACGAGCGCCGAGGCGGCCGAGCGGGAGCTGCGCGTGGTCGCGGCGGGCGGTACGGCGCCGACGCGTCCCCTGGGTGCCGTCGCCCGCTCGTCCGAGGCGCCGACGATCGGCGCGTTCGGCCCGCCCGCGTCGTCCTCCCCGACGCCGCCGCAGGGGTTCGGACCGGCTCCCGCGACCGTGCCCTCGGCCCCTCCGGCGGCGGGGCCCGACCGCAACCGCCGGGCTGCCGTCGCCCTGATCGCGGGCCTGGTCGCGCTGGCACTCGCCCTCGGCGGGCTGACGTACGCCCTGCTCGACCAGCACAAGGGGAATTCCGGGAACACCGGTCGGGGAAGCAGCAGCGGGGGCACCGGCACCACCGACGGGGGCACGGCTTCAGGGAACCGGACGAGCGACAGCGCCACGGCCGGGGCGACCGGCGGCCGGAGCCCCTCAAGCAGCGCTCCCGGGAGCGGGAGTTCGACCTCCGCTCCGCCCGCGCAGTCCGTCCGGGTGACGGTCGAGGGCCACAACACCCACTACACGGGCAGCTGTCCGCCGTCGAGCGCGCAGGCTCCCTCGTTCACGGTGACGTTCACGGTGGGCCGTGTTCCGGTGGACGTCGCGTACCGCTGGGTGACGCAGACCGGCGAGGTGACCGATCCGAGCTGGAAGACGCTGTCGTTCCCCGCGGGCGGCGGCAGGACCCAGCAGAGGACGGTGGTGGCGACGACGTACGACACGAGCGGGGAGTTCGCCAACTCGATCGGCGTGGAGGTGCGCAGTCCGGTGCGCGTGACCTCGAACTCCGTTCCGTTCGTCATCACGTGTACGACGGAGACCCCGACGGACGGGGCCTCCGCATCCGTGTCCGCATCCCCCTGACGGGGCGGGCGGTGTCCCGGGCGGGGCGGGTGTTCTCCCCGCCGGGACGGTGTTCTCTCGCAGGGTTCCGGGGTGGGGGCCCGGAGGTCAGACGGCTCCGGAGAAGGCCGGCAGGTAGCCGCCGGAGTGGCCGGCCGCGGTCGGGTGGTACGACTCGCCGATGTTCAGCCAGTTCAGGCTGTGCAGCCAGGCGTCACCGGAGCAGATCTCGTGGCCGGTGAAGGTGCCGCGCACATCGGCGAACGTGAAGCCGTGGGCGGCGGCACGGGCGGCGATCGCGCTGTCGAGATAGTCGGCGGCGCCGTTGATGGCGGACCTTTCGGTGTCCGAAAGCCCGGTCAGGCAGCTGCCGTTGAGCTTGTAGAAGCGGGGGTAGCCGAGGACGACCACATGGGCGGCCGGGGCCTTGGCGCTGATCGCGGAGTAGACCGAGTCGAGGTTGCCGGGGAGCGTGGAGTCGACGTACGCCTTCGCCGTGGCGATGCGTGAGAGGCAGGTGCTCTCGGACTGGAGGACGCAGGTCGTCATGACGTCGGAGAACCCGGCGTCGTTGCCGCCGATGGTGATGGAGACCAGGCCCGTGGAGGAGCTGAGCGGGCCGAGCTGGTTCGCCGTGACATCACCCGTACGAGCGCCCGAGCAGGCGGTGAAGTTGAACGACGAGGGTGAATGGGCGGCGTTCCAGAGATAGGGGTACGCCTTCGTGCTGCGGTCGCAGGAGCCGCTGGAGCTGATGTAGCTGCCCGCGCCGACACCGGAGGAATAGGAGTCGCCGAGGGCCACATAGCCGGTGGCCGCCGCTGTCTGCGCCTGAGCCGCCGCCGCCCCGGTGAGGGCGAGGCCGGCGGCCAGGAGGAGTGAGGTCACGTATGCCGAAAATCTGGGACGTCTCATGGAACCTCCCTTTAGCAGGATCTCTGCCACAACTTTGGTAGCAGCTACGCGTGTTGACAGGAAGTGTCCATGCCAAGACTCTTATGCATCAACCAGCCGATATATGACTGTTCATCACCTATGTCATTTCATGCCCATGACGATCGGGCAGCGGCAGGGTTACAGAGCACGGTTACGCGTCAACTCCCGAAGGGCACGGTCGGGGCGGATCGGAGGCAGGCCCGCCGGCTCTCCCCCGAGGAGTTCCAACTCCACTTCTCCGTGCAGGAGTTGCGCGTCCCGCGCTTCCGAACCCGGACAGCGGGAGACGTTCGGCGCGGGCCGGGTCTCGTCGTGGCACGCCCCGGGAGGGGAGGTGCGGGGTACACCGGAAGAGCGGGACCGGGCGCGACACACGCGACGCACAGCGGAAACCGGGTGCACGGGACGCCCGGGTGGCAGATCATGGCGGCATGTCTGCGAACCCACACGACGCTCTGCCGATCAGGCTCAACGTCGACGACAGCGACTCGCCGTCGGACGTCGTCGACGCGCTGTTCCTCGGTCGCTTCGCGACGGGCGAGCAGCCGCACTCGCACGCGGCGAACATCGACCGCGTACGGTCGGGGGCCACCCTGCTCCCGCCCGGTGCCCGGGTGCTGCGTTCCGCCCGCGACGACGACCGCAGCGCCACCCTCGCCGAGGGCGACGGCTGGACGCTTCTGGTGTCCCGCTGGAACCGCGGCGCCGACGTCACGGTGACGGCCACCAGCGTCGAGCTGGCCGAGAAGGTACTGAAGCAGGCCACGGACGGCGCCACGGACGAACCGGAACCGCAGCCGGAGAACGTGACGATGGGCTTCTGGTACGTGTCGCCGCGCCGGGGACCGCACCGCACGACCCGGCAGATCTCGGCGGGCACCTGGGAGGAGGTCCGCCCCAACTACACGGCGCCGGTGGCGGACGCCATGGACCGGCTGATGAAGACGACCCCGGAGGACATCGCGGGCCGGCTGCTGCTGCTCCACGGGCCGCCCGGCACCGGGAAGACCTCCGCACTGCGCACACTGGCCCGTTCCTGGCGCGACTGGTGCCAGGTGGACTGTGTGCTGGACCCCGAGCGGCTCTTCTCCGACGTCGGTTATCTGATGGACATCGCGATCGGCGAGGAGGACGGCACCGGCAAGGGCCGCTGGCGGCTTCTCCTGCTGGAGGACTGCGACGAACTGATCCGCGGCGAGGCGAAGCACACCGCGGGCCAGGCCCTGTCCCGGCTGCTCAACCTCACCGACGGGCTGCTCGGCCAGGGCCGCAACGTCCTCGTCGGCGTCACGACCAACGAGGACCTGGAGCGTCTGCACCCCGCGGTCGTCCGCCCCGGCCGCTGCCTCGCCCGGATCGAGGTCGGAGCGCTCACCCGCCGGGAGGCGGTGGGCTGGCTGGGCACCGAGGAAGGAGTCTCCCGCGAGGGCGCGACCCTGGCAGAGCTGTACGCACTGCGCCGCGGAACGACCCCGACATCGGTCCCGGACCAACGCGAGGGGGCGGATGCGGGGTTGTACCTGTAGCGGAAGCCACGACCGCCCCGGCTGGAGCTCGGGCTCGGTCCAGCTTCGGGCCCGGCTCACGCTCGGGCTCGGGTTCGGTCCAGCTTCGGGTTCGGCCCGGCTCGGCTCACGCTCGGGCTCAGCCTCGGGGCCGGCCCGCCTCGGGTTGGGCTCGGCCCACGCTCGGGCTCGGCCCACGCTCGGGTTCGGGCTCGGCGCGGCTTCGGACTCAGCTTCCGGCCACGCTCGGCCCGGTCTCGGATCGGGTCATCCTCGGACTCGGGTTCGGCTCAGCTTCGGGTTCGGCCCGGCTCGGGCTCAGCCATGGGGCCGGCTCGGGTTCGGGCCCGGCTCGGCCTCGGCTCGGGTTCGGCTCAGCCCGGATCGGGTCAGCCTCGGGGCCAATCGCGGCCTCGGGCTGAGCCCTGGGTCGGGGCCGCCCGGGCCGGACTGCGTGGCGTGCGGTTAAGCGGCCTCGTACGCGGCCCGCAGTGCGTCTCGTACGGCGGCCAGCGCGGTGGCCTCGGTCAGGCCGAGCCGGTGTACGCGCTCGGCGTAGGCCTGCGCGGCCGACGCCGCCTCGCGCGCCGCCGCGTCCCCGGCGGCCGCCACGAACGTGCCGTTGCGGCCCCGCGTCTCGATCACCCCGTCCGACTCAAGGGCACGGTAGGCCTTGGCGACGGTGTTGGCCGCGAGGCCCAGCGACTCGGCCAGCCCCCGTACCGTCGGCAGCTTGTAGCCGACCGGCAGCTCGCCGGACCGGGCCTGCTCGGAAATCTGGGCGCGCACCTGTTCGTACGGCGCGGCCCCCTCTGCGATGCGGATCTTCAGGGTCACGCGGCGATTGTCCCGTACCCACGCGAAAATGAGAGGCATCCGCCCGCGGCGCCCGCGTAACGTGCGATCACATGACCGTGATCGTTCGCGAACTGCGGCACGACGACCCGGCCGACACGGCGGGGTTCGCGCGCATTCGTCAACAGGCCCTCCCGTTCATCCTCTTCACCCCGGAGTCCATCGCGTACGACCTGGAGCGGACCCATCCCGACGCCCACTATCAGCCGTTGCTGGCCGAGGAGGACGGGGAGCCGATCGGCACCGCGCAGGTGAGCCTCGTGTACGACAGCCCGGACCCCGGTCAGGCAAGCCTCAACATCTACGTGCGCCCTGACCGCAAGGGACGCGGCGCCGGTTCGCTGCTGGCCCGCGCCGCGGAGGAGAGGCTGGCCGCCCTCGGCGCGACCCGGCTGCACAGCTGGGTGCTGGACGAACCCGGCTGCCGCGCCTTCGCCGAGAAGCGGGGCTACCGCGCCTCCCGCTCGGCGCACTTCCTCCGTCTCGACCTGGAGCACGGCACCCTGCCACCCCTTCAGCCCCCGCCGGACGGCGTGGAGCTGCGCAGCGGAGCCGACTTCGCGGACGACCCCCGGCCGCTGTTCAGGCTCGACGCCGAGACGCTCCGCGACGAACCGAGCGACATCGACCGCGAGTTCACGGACTACGACGCCTGGCTGACGGAGACCTGGCACCACCCCCTCCTGAGCCACGAGCTCACGTCCGTGGCACTCGTGGACGGCCGCCCGGCGGCGTTCAGCGCGGCCCGCACCGACGGCGGTACCCGCTACGCCACCGTCATGACGGGCACCGGCCGCGCCTTCCGGGGCCGCGGTCTGGCCAAGCTCGCCAAGAACCACTCCCTGCACCGGGCCCGCGCGGCCGGGTTCACGGAAGCACTCACCGGCAACGACGCCGGCAACGGACCGATGCTGGCGATCAACGCCTGGTTCGGCTACGAAATCCGCGCAACGGAGGTGCAGTATGTCCGTGACCTCGGCTGACACGCCCGGCTCGTTGGAGGTCGTGCTCGTCAAGGCGGGCCGTACGAAGATCAGTTACCCGGCCGAGCTGCTCGCCGACGACGGCACCCGGGTGGTCGTACGGGCCCCCTGGGCGGGAGACGGCGTCCGCGACTTCGGCTTCGTGCGGTTCGAGAAGGGCGACGTCTTCACCGAGTACTACTGGCGGGACCGCTGGTACTCGGTGAAGGAGGTCCGGGACTCCACGGGTGAACGCAAGGGCTGGTACTGCGACATCACCCGCCCGGCCACCGTCTCCGAGGGCCGGCTGGTCGTCGAGGACCTCGACCTGGACCTGTGGCGCTCGGCCGACGGCACGGACGTATTGCGTCTGGACGAGGACGAGTTCGCGGAGAGCGGTCTGTCGACCACCGACCCGGCCGCCGCGGCCGCGGCCGAGAAGGCCCTGGACGACCTCGAACGCCTCGCCCGCGAGGGCGGCTTCGAGGCACTCCTGACCTAGGTGGGTGTCCCAGGACACCGCCCAGGGCCCGCGACGGCCACCGTTCCACTCGGCGGACGCCGCTGTCAGAAGCGGGCCACCACCGCGTACCGCTCGTCGTCGACCTTCCGGCCCCACAGCAGCCCGTCGTCCGACAACGGCTCCACGCGCAGGTCGGCGGTGTCGGACAGCAGGGGCCGGAGCAGGGTGGCCAGTTGATCGGCGGATATCCCGACCGGGCTCACGGTTCCCCACACCCCTTCGACGAGCACCAGCCGCCCTCCCGGGCGCAGCAGTCCGCGCCAGTGCCGCAGCACGCGCCCGGGATCGGGCAGCGTCCACAGAACGTGTCGGCTGAGCAGGACGTCGAAGCGCTGCTCGCCCACGGGCGGTGCCACCGCGTCGCCGACGAGGAACGCGGCGTCCCGCCCGGCCAGCTTCGCCCGGGCCAGGTCGACCATGCGTGGGGCGAGATCGACCCCGGTGACCCGGTGCCCCTGTTCGGACGCCAGGAGCGAGAGGCTGCCGGTGCCGCATCCCACGTCGAGCAGATCACCGGGCGTCCCGGGCAGCCAGTCCCGCAGCCGCGCGGCCCAGGCCCCACGGACCTCGGGGTCGCGCAGCCCGTGGTCGGGCTCCTCGTCGAAGGTTCCGGACTCCGCGTCCCAGTCGACGCCCGCCCCTGGATTCGTCCCGCCCTCGTTCACCATGCGTTCCACCATGTCACCCGCCACTGACAATCGGCCCGCGCCCGCCACAGGGCCCGAGGGTGACCGGCGCCACAGACATTTCGCGACCGATGAGGAACTCTCCCCGGAACGGTCTACCTCCGTACAACCGCGGATTCAGGTGGACACGAGGAGGCAGCCATGCGCCGTGTGACCATGCAGAAGCCCCTGAGAAAGCCCGAATCCCGCCGTGTACGGGACGAGCCCGACGAGCGCCCGGCCGAGCGCCCCGAGGTCCGGAAGGACATCGCGCGCACCTGGTGGCCGGACGGCTGAGCCACCGCGGGCCGTCGCCGAACGCGTGCCGAAAGCCCCAGCGGGCCCCGGCAGCCCGCGACGGCCCGCGTCAGACCAGTCGCTTGCGGTAGTGGATCCGGTCGTAGGGCCCGTTCATGCGCCGGTCGGTCGTCTCGTACCCGTACCGCGGGTAGATCTTCTGGTTCTCCCACATCATCGCGTTGGTGTAGAGCCTGATCTCGTCCAGCCCGAGCGCCCGCGCGTGCGCGTCCACGAAGCGCAGCAGCAGCCCGCCGATGCCCCGGCCGTGCGCCTCGGGCCGGACCGCGATGATGTCGAGGTACAGATGGTCGGGGCGCTCCTCGACGACCACGAGCCCGAGGACCGGCTCCCCCGTGACGAACACCCGCCCCGCCGCCACGTTCGCCGCGTGGTCCGCCTCCATGGGCACCGGCACGAGCCCGATGCGCTCCACATAGGGCTGGAACGCGGCATCGATCACGGCTTTCACGGCAGGCACATCAGCAGCAACGGCCCCCCGCACCCCAAACCCCTCGACGGCCCCTCCGGACACCGGGCCCATACCCACACCCCACCTACCTGATCGCAGTCTCAGCACTCCCTTAAAGCCACCATAAGGATCTCCGTCCCCCGGCTCCAGCAGGCGATTCCTCGGTTTCTTCGGGCTAGTTTCTGATCACCCCCACGGGATCCCCCACGGGATCCCCGCACGGAGCGCCGTGCGGGGACTCGCCCCACGTATCAGGACCGTTCGAGGAGTTCCCCATGTCCGCACGCCGCAAGGCCGCCGGCGTCGCCGTCCTCGGTGTCGCACCGCTCGCCCTGTCCGCGCTGGCCGCGGTGCCGGCCTCGGCGCACGGTTCGATGGGGGACCCGGTGAGCCGGGTGTCCCAGTGCTACGCGGAGGGCCCGGAGAACCCGAGGTCGGCCGCGTGCAAGGCGGCCGTCGCGGCGGGCGGAACGCAGGCGCTGTACGACTGGAACGGCATCCGCATCGGCGACGCGAACGGGCGGCACCAACAGCTGATCCCGGACGGCAAGCTGTGCAGCGCCGGCAACGCCGAGTTCAAGGGGCTCGACCTGGCGCGCTCCGACTGGCCCGCGACGCGCGTGAGCAGTGGCCCGTACACCTTCAGGTACCGGGTCACCGCGCCCCACAAGGGCACGTTCAAGGTCTACATGACCAAGCAGGGCTACGACCCGTCGCGACCGCTGGCCTGGGGCGATCTCGACCTGGCGCGTCCGGTCGCGACGGCCACCGACCCGACGGCCTCGGGCGGCTTCTACACGTTCTCCGGCACACTCCCGGAGCGCTCGGGCAAGCAGCTCCTGTACGCGGTCTGGCAGCGCTGGGACAGCCCGGAGGCCTTCTACTCCTGCTCCGACGTGGCGTTCGGGGGCGCGGGCGGCGGCAAGGGCTCGGGCTCGGGCGGCGGCAGCGCTCCCGCGCCGAGCGCCTCGGCTCCGTCGGAGAGGCAGATCGAGGACGGCAACGGCAAGTCGACCGTGCACCACGATCACGGCAACGGTCACGAGGACGCCGGCGCCTCCGCGGAGCCTGCCGCGGGTTCGGACGCGGCCGAGGCCGATGCGGCCGGGAACACCGCGTCGGGCGAACCGGCCGGGGAGACCCGGGACACCACCGATTCCGCCGGGTCCGCGGACTCCGCGCAGAGCCGGCCGGAGGCCGCCGGTTCGCCCCGGAGCCTCGCCGAGACCGGCGGCGACTCCTCCACCTCGTACGTCGCGATCGGCGGTGCCGCCGCGCTCGCGCTCGGTGCCGCGGCGCTGTTCGCCTCGGTGCGGCGACGCGCGACACCGGGCAGCCGTCGCGGACACGGACACGGGCGCTAGGACGACCAGAAGGCTCGAGGGACCCGGAGTACCCGAGGACCCGAGGGACCCGGAAGGCCGGAAGACCAGGCCGGAAGGCCGGAACGACTCCGGGGGCTGACCGGCGGCTCAGGCCGGACAGCCCCCGGCGGCGTGGTCCGCCGTCCGCGCTCCGCATGCGGGCGGAGCACGGACGGACGGACGATCACGCCGGCATGCTCGGGCGGACCACCATGGACGAGTGGTCCGCCGAGCCGGTCAGCTGAACACGGACGCGCAGGTGGTGGTGGACGCGTGCGCCGGGTCGAGCGCGTTCGCCACCTCGTGGTACGCGATCCGGTCGAGGATCCCGATGGCCACGTGCTCGGACAGGTCCAGGGAGCACAGGTTCTGCAACAGGACGTTGTGGACGTCGGATCCGCTCAGGAACTCGGACTGGTACGGGGTGACCACCTCGTCGTACTTGGTGGCGATGACCGTGTAGTGGACGCCGGGCACGGTGTCGCCGCCCGCGTTGAGCTTGGTCAGGAACGCGGAGCCGACGATCTGGTCCGCGAGTCCGGGGGTCGCCGCGGACAGCAGGTCCTTGGCCCCGGGGAAGTACGGGAGCAGGTTGGTGAGCCCGTTGAGGTTCGTGCCGTGGTTGTCGGGGGCGATGCCGACGAGGGCGTTCACCTTGGCCGCTCCACCGAGGAACTTGAGGTAGTAGCGGGGCATCATGCCGCCCTGCGAGTGACCCACCAGGTCGACCTTGGCGGCGCCGGTCGCGGCGAGCACCTTGTCGACGAAGACCTGGAGCTGCGCGGCCGAGGCGTCGATCGGGCCGAGGCCGTTGAAGAGCGGGACGCCGGGCAGTTGCCCGTAGTCGAGGGAGAAGACGCAGTACCCGCGGCTGGTCAGGTAGGGGGCGAGGGCCAGCCAGTTGTCGACGGAGTTCCCGAAGGTGCCGTGGACGAGCACGACGGGACGCGGGTGTGTGGCGGAGGGCTTGCAGGAGTAGTTGTTCCAGCCACTGCTGGGGGCGGAATCAGCTTGTGCTGCGGCGGCGGGGACGATCGCGACCGTGGCGGTCAGGAGCAGCGCGGCCAGGGGTCTGAGCACTCGCTTCCAGGGCAGCATCGGGTGATCTCCTTGCGGCTCAAGGGAGTTGTGGGGGTGTACGCCCTGTGATCCGGATCACGAGGATGCTGTTCACTCGTCAAGTTACGGTCGAGTAGCAGACGTGTGAAGTTACGCGTCAGTAAAAACTTCCAGTGATAACCACGCCGGTCACCACCGGTGACGGAACGTCACCAGGTGGGCCTGATCGGACCGTAGGGCGCGATACGCGTCAAACGCGTGCGCAACGCGCGCATCTCACCCTCGCCCAGCACTTCGACCCACGCCCCCACGGCGTCCGCGGCCGCCTCTTCCGCCGCGCGGGTGCAGGCCCACCCGAGTTCGGTCAGCACCACGAGCCGGGCCCGCGCGTCCTCGGGGTGCGGCCGCCGCTCGACGTACCCCTTGCGGACGAGTTCCTCGACGAGCTGGCTTGCGGCCTGCTTGGTGACCCCCAGATGGGCGGCGACGTCGGTGACGGTCGCCCCGTCCGGCGCGAGCCGCGCGAAGGCGAAGCCGTGCGCGGGCCGCAACCCCTCGAATCCGCGGGCGACGACACCTTCGTGGATACGTTGCGTCAGCTCGCCGGCGGCGGCGAGCAGGGCGGCGGACAGGGCCATGGCCTCGGAATTCTGCACGCACGCATTGAAACACCCTTGACTATTCAGTCAAGCTGCTTGACCATAATCTCGCAGAACATAGTCAAGCAACTTGACCATATGTCGAGCGCCCGACCGCCCCGCGAACCCTGATCCTGGAGGCCCCCGTGCCCGTCGTCCGTTCGTCCGAAGCCGTCGTCCACGAGATCCACGGCGGCCGTTTCCTCTCGTACGCCTCTCCCCGCAGCGGCAGCAAGGAGCTGTGCGCCTGGCGCGTGGAGATCCCCGCGGGGCATCAGGCCCCCGTGCACACCGTCGACCGCGAGGAGATCTTCCTGCTCCTCTCCGGGGAGCTGCTGGTCACGCTCGGCGGCAGCACCGAGCGGGTCTCCTCGGGCGACACCGTGATCGTCACCCCGGGCGTGGCCTTCGGCATCGAGAACCCGGCCCAGGAGACCGCGCTCGCCTGGGTCACCACGTCCGTCGGCCTCCGGGCCGAGCTGGCCGACGGCTCGTCCCTCACTCCGCCCTGGGCCAACTGACGCCGTTCACGCGGCCAGCGTCCCCGGGCCGATCACATGCGGGCCGAACCTGGCCCGCGCCCGGTCGGCGACCTCCTCGATCCGGCGGACCTTCTCGTCGACCGGGTCGAAGGTGAGCTGATGGGAGGCCTGTGCCGCGGGGGTCAGCCCCTCGGCCCGCAGCGCGATCACCCGGACCCGGGCGCGCTGGAGGCCGAGCGCCTCGTACATGCGGTACGCGGTGCCGGTCAGCGTCGAGGAGTGGGCGGTGGGCTCCCTGAGAGCACGGCCGCGGACGGTCGCGGAGCGGTCGGCGTACCGCACGGTGAGGGTCAGCGTGCGGCAGACCTTCTCCAGGGAACGCAGCCGGGTGCCGAGTTCCTCGGTCGCGGAGAGCAGGGCCCTGCGATGCCCGGAGGGATCCAACTCGTCGTGCGGGAAGGTGCGTTCGGCGGCCAGGGAGCGTGAGGTGGCGTTCGGTACGACCCGGCCGCGGTCGACGCCGGACGCCTTCTCGCGCAGTTCGCGGCCGGGCCGGACGCCGGTGAGACGCTGGAGCGTGGACAGGGGCGCGGCCGCGACCTTGCCGATGGTGTCGAGGCCGTACTCGCACAGGGTGCGGGCGGTGGCGCCGCCGACGCCTGGCAGCGCGGCGACGGGCCGGTCGGCGAGGAACTCCGTTACGGCGTCCGGCTCTTGGGACACCACCCGGGGCACTCCGGGTACGGCGTCCCGCAGCGCCATCCGCGCGAGCATCGGTCCGGGCCCTGCGCCGATCACGCAGTCGATCCCGTACAGGGCGAGGGTCCGCACCCGGATCAGCGAGGCGAACTCGACGGCGCCGCGCCCGAAGTACCGCTCGGCGCCCCGCAGATCGAGCAGGGCGGTGTCGGGCGGCAGCGCCTCGACCACGGGGGTGAACTCCCCCAGGACGCCGAGGAGCCGGGGCAGGGCGGCCTCGTGCATCGACGGCAGCTGGAAACGTACACAAAGGACGGTCATCCCGCACTCCCCGGGCTCTGGTGCCACAACTTCTTTCCCCCCGCGGGCCCTTCGCCCGCGGGACGCAGATCGGCCCAGGGATTCATCTCGTACCCCGTGGACATCCGGATCGTCCGGCTCCCGGACTCCCCCGGCTCCCCCGGACCGCCCGGCTCCCCCTGCCGCTCCGGCGCGGGCTCGGCCAGACGCGCCGCCACCACGTCGAGGCCGCCCTCGGCGCGCAACTCGACCAGTTCGGCGAGATTCCAGGCCGCCGCGCCCACCACGCTGAGGCTGCGCGGGCCGCGGCGCTGGACCACTCCTCGTACGAGCAGCAGCCAGGAGTGGAAGACGGTGTGGGCGCAGGCGTCGTGGGAGTCGTCGAAGAAGGCGAGGTCGACCAGGCCCGTCCCGTCGTCCAGCGTGCTGAAGATGACCCGCTTGCCGGACCGGATCGGCGGGGTCTGGGTGGCCGCCTTGGCACCCGCGACCAGGACCGTCTCACCGTGCCGTGCCTCGCGCAGCCGACGGGCCGTGACCACGCCCAACTCCCCGAGGAACGCGCGGTGGTCGTCCATCAGATTGCGCGAGGCGTCCATCGAGAGCACGCCCAGTTCGGCGCTCAGCCGCTCCGCCGGGGACAGGTCGGGCAGCCCGGCGGAGGCGGTGTTCCGCCCTCCGGACAAAGGGAGTTGGCCGCCGCCCGCGCCCCGGGACCCGCGGTGCAGTTCGGTCAGGTGCAGCTGGAGATCACGGCGGTTGGCGCCGAACGCGTCCAGCGCGCCGACCTGCGCGAGCCGTTGGGCGAGCGGCCGGCTCGGCCGGGCCCGTTCCCAGAAGTCGAGCAGTGAGGCGTACGGCTGCCCGTCCGCGATCCGCGCCGCCTCGGCCTCGCTGATGCCGTGCACGTCGGAGAGCGCCAGCCGGACGCCCCACCGGCCACGGGAGACGGCGGAACCGGTGGAACCATCCCCCTTCGGGTCGGACACCAGTTCGATACGATGAGCGACCGCCGACCGGTTCACGTCCAGCGGCAGGATCGGCACCCCGCGCCGCCGCGCGTCCGCCAGCAGCAGCCGCTTCGGGTACATCCCGGGGTCGTGCGTCAGCAGCCCCGCGTAGAAGGCGGCCGGGTGGTGGGCCTTCAGCCACGCCGACTGGTAGGTCGGGACGGCGAAGGCGACGGCGTGCGCCTTGCAGAAGCCGTACGACCCGAAGGCCTCGACGATCTCCCAGGTGCGCGCGATGGTCTCGGCGTCGTACCCCTTCACCGCCGCGTGCTGCGCGAACCAGAACCGGATGCGCGCCTGCGACTCGGGGTCGGACAGCCCGCGCCGCACCCGGTCCGCCTCGTCGCGTCCGCAGCCGGTCATGATGTCGACGATGTCGATGATCTGCTCGTGGAAGACGACGACCCCGTACGTCTCCTTCAGCGGCCCCTCCAGATCCGGGTGCGGGTAGCGGACCGGCGCCCGGCCGTGCCGCGCCTCGATGAACGGCCGCACCATGTCGGCGGCGACCGGCCCCGGCCGGAAGAGCGAGATGTCGACGACGAGGTCGTGGAAGGTGGCGGGCTGAAGCCGTCCGACCAGGTCGCGCTGCCCCGGCGACTCGATCTGGAAGCAGCCCAGCGTCTCGGTGGACCGGATCAGCCGGTACGTCGCGGGGTCGCCCGGCGCCACCGCGTCGAGGTCCGGCCGGTCGCCGGTGGCCCGCTCCACCTCGGCCACCGCGTGCGCCATCGCGGACTGCATCCGCACGCCCAGCACGTCGAGCTTCAGCAGGCCGAGGTCCTCGACGTCCTCCTTGTCGAACTGCGACATGGGCAGGCCCTCGCCGCTGGTCGGCATGACCGGCGTACGGGCGAGCAGGGAGGCGTCGGAGAGGAGCACCCCGCACGGGTGCATGGCGATACCGCGCGGAAGGGCGTCGAGGGATTCGACGAGGTCCCACAGCTTGCCGTATCTGCCCTTCTCCCCCGCCAGCTCGCGCAGTTCGGGGAGTTCCTTCATGGCCAGGCGGGCGTCACGGGCCCGGATGTGCGGGAACGCCTTGGCGATCCGGTCGATCTCGGCCGGGTCGAGCGAGAGGGCGGCGCCCACGTCACGGACGGCGTGCCGGACGCGGTAGGTCTCGGGCATGGAGACGGTCGCGACCCGCTCGGTGCCGAACCGGCCGATGATCGCGCGGTAGACCTCGAGACGGCGGGCGGACTCCACGTCGATGTCGATGTCGGGCAGTACCGGGCGGCGCTTGGACAGGAAGCGCTCCATCAGCAGCCGGTGCTCGACGGGGTCGGCGTGCGCGATGCCGAGGAGATGGTTGACCAGGGAGCCGGCCCCCGAACCGCGGGCCGCGACCCGAATTCCCATCTCCCTGACGTCGTCCACCACTTGAGCGACCGTCAGGAAGTAGGAGGCGAAGTTGTGGTGGGCGATGATGTCCAGCTCGTGGTGCATCCGCTCCCAGTAGGCGCGCCGGCCCGCGTAGCCGCGCAGCACCATGCCCGCCGCCGCGCGGGAGGCCAGGACGCGCTGGGCGGTACGCCGGTCCGCGCCGACGAGACGCGGTTCCGGGAAGCGGACGCCGCCGATGCCGAGGTCGCCCTCGGGGTCGACACGGCAGGCCGCGGCGGTGGCCCGTGTCTGTTCGAGCAGCCGGAGCGCGGTGTCACGGCGGTAGCCCGCCGCCTCGACGATCCGTTCGGCGGCGGCCAGCATGGCGGCCTCGTCCTTGAGCCAGGCCTCGCCGGAGTCCAGTTCGCCCCGGGGGTCGACGGGGACGAGCCGGCGGGCGGCGTCCAGGACGTCGGCGACGGGGCCGAGTCCCGCGTCGGCGTACCGGACGGCGTTGCTGAGCACGGGGCGCACCCGCTGCTCGGCGGCGAAGCCGACCGTGCGGGCGGCCAGGCGCAGGGAGCCGGGGCCGGTGCCCTGGCGGCCGTGCCAGACGGCTTCGAGGCGCAGGGCGTCGCCGTAGATCTCCCGCCAGGGCGCGAGCAGCGTGGCCGCGCGGTCGGGGCGGCCCGCGGCGAGCGCGCGGCCGACGTCGGAGCCGGGGCCGAGTAGCACGACAAGGCCTTCGGCGTGGTTGTCGGACCAGGGCAGCAGCGGGGGGCCGTCCGCCTTGCCGCCCGCATGCGTCGCCGTGACGATTCTGCACAGGTCGGCCCAGCCGTCGGCGCCGTCCCGGGCGAGGAAGGTCGCACGGGGTGCCGACTCGTCGACGAAGGCGCCGCCGCGCACCGGGGTGCGGCGCCGCTCTCCCCGTACGGGCTCGCCGACCGCCAGGTCCACGCCGAACAGCGGCCGGATGCCCGCCTTCGCGCAGGCCTTGGCGAACCGGACCGAGCCCGCGAGGGTGTCCCGATCGGTGAGCGCGAGGGCGTCCATGTCCCGCTCGGAGGCGCGCTCGGCGAGGCGCTCCGGGTGCGAGGCCCCGTACCGCAGGGAGAACCCGGAGGCGGTGTGCAGATGCGTGAATCCCGGCACGCACACCTCCCGACCTGTGAGCCTTTACGGCTCTCGAACATTCGTTCCCATCTATCTCACCCCCACCATAGACCAATTCTCGAACGCTTGTACGACATCCGCCCGGACCCGGTGCCACCTGCGCGAACGCCGGGAGCCCCGTCCCCGCGACACGCGCGGGGACGGGGCTCCGCCCTCCCGGGAAGGCCGGCCGGGAAGGCCGTCGGCGGGCCCGGTGCGGCCGTCAGCCGATCTGGGCCCCGAAGGCCGAGAGCGCCTCGGGTACCGGCTGGAAGAAGGTCTCGCCGCCCGCGGTGCAGTCCCCGCTGCCGCCGGAGGTGAGGCCGATCGCGGTGTCGCCGGAGAACAGCGAGCCGCCGCTGTCGCCGGGCTCGGCGCAGACGTCGGTCTGGATGAGACCGTTGACCACATCGCCGTTGCCGTAGTTCACGGTGGCGTCCAGACCCTTGACCGTGCCGTCGTGCACATGGGTCGTGGAGCCGCTGCGGGTCACCTTCATGCCGACGGTGGCGTCGCCCGCCTTGGTGATGGGCTGCGTGGAGCCGTTGTAGAGGTCGACCTCGCTCGGGTGGTCCGTGGTCGCCGTGTACTTGACCAGGCCGAAGTCGTTGTCGGGGAAGCTGGACTGCTCGTTCGTGCCGATCTGCTTGCCGCTGGAGTCCGACCAGGTGGAGATCGCCTGGGTGCAGTGCCCGGCGGTGATGAAGTAGGGCTGGCCGCCCTTGACCACGTTGAAGCCGAGCGAACAGCGCCCGCCGGAACCGCTGATGGCGTCACCACCGGCGATGAAGGGCTTGAACTCCCCCTTGGTCCGCCTGAGTTCGGCCTTGGCGCCGAGACCGTCGACGACCTTGGCGAGCCTGGCCCACTGGGCGTCGGAGACCGTGCGGTCGGCGGTGACGACGACCTTGTCGGTCCGCGGGTCGGTCGCCCAGGACGTACCGGGGACGGTCGCGTCCTTCTTGAGCGTGGCGCGGGCGCTCGTCAGCTCGGCGAGGGAGTTCTCGACGATCCTCGGCCTGGCCCCGGCCGCCGCGACCGCGTCGGCCGCGCTCTCGTCGAGCACGTTGACGACGAGGTGCCGGGACTTCGTGTCGTAGTACGTTCCCGCGACGCCGGACCCCAGGTCCTCACCCAGGGTCGAGGCGAGCTTTCCGGCCGCCGTGACGGAGAGGGTGTGCGGCTCGGGGTTCTTCGGGACCTCGCTCGCGTTCGCAGTCTGGAACGTCACTCCGGCGGCGACCAGCGCGGCGATGCCCGCACCCGTCACGAGCGCAGGCCTCTTGGATATACGTCGGTGCTTCAACTCACGTCCTCCTGTGGGGGGTCGGTCCGGGAGGTTGTGGGGACCCCCCGGGACCTGAAGGCGTTGGGACACGGGCTCCGAGCACGGCGAAAAGTCCGTACCGTCGCGTCCATGTCAGTTGTTCCTCGGACCACTATTCCGAGACGCACAGGGAACACACAAGGTCGACTTCAGGACGTCCGTACGACAACAGCCGTACGCGTTCTACGTCTTGACCATGCGTGGTCACACCCGGGGATTCGCACCGCAAACACAGCGCGCACATAACATCGTCACGGTCGGCGGGACCTGGGGTGTCTTGAAATCGCCCTTGGGTGACATGAAAAAGGCGAGCCCCCGCACGCCGGTTGCGTGCGGGGGCTCGCCCGCCGTTCGGTCTGCCGTGGGTCCGGTCGCGCGGAAACCCGTGGGGGGTGCCGGCCTGGTGGATCGACCGGTCGAGGAGTCGACGAGTCGATGAACGGCCGGTCCGTCGCGCGACCGGAAGGTCAGCCGACGCTCACGCCGTAGTAGCTCAGCGCCTCGGTGACCGGCTGGAAGAAGGTCGTGCCGCCGGAGGTGCAGTTGCCGCTGCCGCCGGAGGTCAGACCGTACGCCACGCTGCCGCCGTACAGCGGGCCGCCGCTGTCGCCGCCCTCGGCGCAGACCGTGGTCTGGATCATGCCGTAGACGACGTCACCACTGCCGTAGTTGACCGTGGCGTTCAGAGCGGTGACCTTGCCGCTGTGCGTACCGGTGGTCGAGCCGCGCCGGTAGACCGTCGTGCCCACGCTGGGCGTGGCCGCGCTGCTGATCGTCTGGCTGCCGACCGCGCTCGGGTGCGCGACCGAGGAGTTGGTGTAGCGGACCAGCGCGAAGTCGTTGGTCGGGAAGCTGTAGCTGACGTTCGTGCCCAGCGTCGTGGTGTGCCCCGAGTTGGAGTACCAGGTGGAGGCGACCTGACCGCAGTGGCCGGCGGTCAGGAAGTAGTAGGTGCTCCCGCTGTGCACGTTGAAACCGAGCGAACAGCGGTAGGAACCGCCGTAGATGGCGTCGCCGCCGGTGATCAGCTTCTTGAAGGTGCCCGGTGTGTGCTTGATGGTGAGGGCGGCCGCGTTGCCGCCCGCCTCGCGCCCGATCTTCGCGATCTCCGCCTTCGAGACCGTGCTGTCGACGGTGACGACCACGCGGTTCGTCTTGGCGTCGACCGCCCAGGCGGTGCCCGCGATGTCGGACTTGAGCACCGATTTCCCGGCACTGCTCAGCTGGGTCGCACTGAACGTGTGGGCGTCGGACGCGTTCGCGCTGGGGACCGCGAACGCTGCCGCGGCGACGAGTCCGGTGGCCACGGCGATCAGCCGGCTCCGTCTCGCGATGCCGCCGCGGGGGGTTGTGCGCTTGATCCTCACGTTTCATTCCTCCGAAGGGAAGTTAGGGGCCCCATCTCGTGGGGTCGGGGCCCGTGAGGCGCAGCCGGGAGCCGCTCGTCCGGATTCCGAACAAGGCATGCCCCTGACAAGGCGCTGAGGGGGAGTATTCGGCTGCGCGGCCGACAGACGCAAGGGCGCCTTTCGGCCGTGCAGCGTTCAACTTGCCCTCATGCAACGGAGGTTGATCATCGGACCACTGAAGGCACCGGATGTCCCGCGCGCCCCCGGAAGTCCCGGGAGCCTCAGGCCAGTCGGCGCTCCCCCGCGGCGACGGCGACGCGCAGCGTGTTCCCGGGCGGCGGGAACGGGCAGACGAAATGATCGGCGAACGCGCACGGCGGAAGCAGGGTCCGGTTGAAGTCCACCGTCGTGCGTCCCTCGGCGTCGGGCGCGGCCGGCCGCAGGAACCGGAAGCGATAACTGCCGTCCCTGCTGGTGGTGTCGGCGAACACGGCCCACAGCGAGCCGTCGCTCTCCACCGACACCTGGAGGGTGAGGTCCTGGCCGTCCAGGGTGAAGGCGAGGACTCCGCCGAGGGGGAGCCCGCGGGTCACCCCGTCGGCGTTCTCGACGCGCACGGTACGGCCCTCGCCGTACGGGGTGAACTGTCCGGGCACCGACCAGCGCGGGTCGTACGGGGTCGCCTCGATGCCCGCGAAGGCCTTCCGGGCGGGCGACTCGGGGTCGTACGCGCGGACGCCCCAGATCTCCTCGCGCACCAGCACGACGAACCGCCGCCCTCCGCGCCCGAGGCGGGCGTCGCCGGCCGGTCCGTAGTCCGCGTCCAGCACGATGTCGCCGGTGAACGGCTCGCCGTCGACCGTGAGCCCTTCCTCGGCCAGCGCCGTCAGAGCCACTCCGTCGCCCTTGACGGCCCAATGCCCCGGGATGTCCGGAAGTCGCCCCTCCGGATAGTCCTCGATCCAGTGGGTCGCGATCAGGGCGAGCGGGCCGTAGGGCGCGGACACCGTCGCCACACGGTGTTCCTGCCAGCGCTTCCAGTCCTCGGGTGCGTCCGTCGTCATGTGATCAACCCTTGCACACGGGCTCGCCTGACCGGGGTACGGGAGCGGCCCCGTGTCATGACGGGACATCGCCCCCGCGCGCGGTCAGCATCCGCAGTCGCAGCACTCACAGCATTCGCAGCACTCGCAGCACTCGCAGCACTCACACGCGTCGCAGCAACCGCCGTCGCAGTCGCAGCTGTTCAGGCACCCTTCGCGCTTCTTGCGCGACCACGGGCCCTCGTACTGGTCGGCGCAGCACACCTTGCAGGTGCAGCACAGCCCGACGGCCGCGGCGCAGCCCGCCCAGAATCCGCGCTTGCCGGGAGGCGGCGGAAGGACGGGGCCGCCGCCGAAGGGGTTCCCACCGCCGGCGTACGGGTTCCCGCCGTGCTGGGGCGGCCCGAAGGACCCCTCGGGCCCCGGCACCAGTGCGGAGCCCGTCGCGTCGAGGAGGACACCGGACCCGGCGGAGCCGTGCGCTCCGCCCCCCGTGTGCCCGCACCCCGACGTCCCGAACGCGCGGTCGACGGAGCGGCCCAGTTCGTGGACGAGCAGCATGTGCGCCAGCCCGCTGTCGGTGAACTCGGCCTCGCGCAGGGCGAGCCGTATCCCGTGCAGGGCGTCGTCGGCGAGCCTGCGGGCCTCGGTGAGCGGGGTCCCGGTGGCCGTGAGCGGGTTCCAGGCCCCCGACGCCGCGTCGGCCTCCCTGTCCTCCACGGCGTCCAGCAGATGGGCGAGCCGCCCGAAGAGCCGCCCGGCCTCGGCCAGCGCGGCGGCGTTGCCGGGGCGGCCCGCGAGGACCGCGGTGTGCGCGAACGCGGCGGCGGTGGCGGTCTCGGTGGGTTCCGTGACCGTCAGCAACGGCGTTCCGGGCCCGGCCAGCGCCTCGATCCCGATCTGGCGGTCCACCGCGTCGACGAGCACCGCGGTGTCGAAGCCCACGGCGGTTCCCGTCCGGGCGCCCGCCCTGCCCCAGCTCGTGGCGACCCGGCGCGCCGCGAGCGCGACGGGTCTGCGCGCGAGGAGACCGTCGCCGTCGGCGACATGGTCGCGCACCTTCGCCGAGGCGAGGACCAGCGAGACGGCGGCGGCGAGCCGCGCGCCCTCGCCCTGCGCGACCGATGCGGTCCGCATACCGCGCAGGGGGCAGGGCCCCGCGGTGCGCCGCGTTCCCGCCGCCTTCGCGGTCTGAGCCTCCGTCAGAACCGATATCAGCAGGCCGTCATAGTTGGTGACCACCCGCGCGAACTGGCCGTGGTCCCCGCGCAGTGCGAGACACAGCCCGCACAAATGCGCCATCCACTGCGCCTTGAGCCCTTCACCGAGCCGGTGGACGCAGGGCCTCACGATTCCGAACACGACACTCCCCCGTGACCCGTACGACATTGAAGTCCGGCATCGTATCGACCCTTCCGTTCACCCGTACGCACCGCTCGTCACCCGGTCGCCGAGAGAAATCATATTTCACTCTCAGTCAGCAGCCTTACCCCGTACGACCCTTGGGGGGCGCGGGCTCTCGACGGATTCGCTGTGCACCAGTACCGTCACGAAACCCCCACGCGGCGTCTATCCACTTGGCGCGACATCCGCATCATGGACGACCATGGGGATGCGGAAGCACGAAAGACCGCTGTGAGAGGAGGCGTCCATGGGATCGGTGCGCAAGGCGAGTGCCTGGCTTGGCCTCGTCGACGACAACGATGACGAGCGTTACTACGACGACGACTACGCCGAGGGTCAGGACTCCGGCGACGCGTGGGTCACCGACCCGCGGGTGAAGGTTGCTTCCGAGACGGCGGAGGAGAAGGGCCGCCGGATCGGTACGGTCACCCCGGACAGCTTCCGGGACGCGCGCGGTATCGGCGAACTCTTCCGGGACGGCGTCCCGGTCATCATCAACCTCACGTCCATGGAGGCCGCCGACGCCAAGCGGGTGGTGGACTTCGCGGCCGGTCTGACCTTCGGCCTGCGCGGCACCATCGAGCGGGTGGCGACCCGGGTCTTCCTGCTGACCCCGGCGCACACGGAGATCGTCAGCGGCGAGGCCGCGGGCCGTCAGACGGACGGTTTCTTCAACCAGAGCTGAGGCGGGGCCGCTCACCGGCCCCGCCTCACCGGGGCTTCACGACCGGGGTCTTCACCGGAAGGCGTCGAGCCCGGTGAGCGCCTTGCCCAGCACGAGCTGATGCATTTCGACGGTGCCCTCGTACGTGAGCACCGACTCCAGGTTCGTGGCGTGCCGCATGACGGGGTATTCCAGCGAGATCCCGTTGGCACCGAGGATCGTGCGCGAGGTACGGCAGATCTCGATGGCCTCGCGTACGTTGTTGAGCTTGCCGAAGCTGATCTGCTCGGGGCGGAGCCGTCCCGCGTCCATACGGCGCCCCAGGTGATGGGCGAGCAGGATGCCCTTGTGCAGTTCGACGGCCATGTCGGCGAGTTTGGCCTGGGTGAGCTGGAAGCCGCCGATGGGGCGTCCGAACTGCTCACGTGTCTTCGCGTAGGCGACGGCGGACTCGAAGCTGGAGCGCGCCGCGCCCATGGCACCCCAGACGATCCCGTACCGCGCGTGCGAGAGGCAGCCGAGCGGGCCCCTCAGGCCGACGACGTCGGGCAGGACGGCGTCGGCCGGCAGCCGCACGTCGTCGAGGACCAGCTCACTGGTCACGCTCGCCCGCAGGGACCACTTGTGCTTGATCTCGGGGGCGGAGAAACCGGGCGCGTCGGTGGGGACGACGAAGCCGCGGATGCCGTCGTCGGTCTGGGCCCAGACGACGGCGACACCGGCGACGGATCCGTTGGTGATCCACATCTTGCGCCCGTTCAGGACCCAGTCCCCGCCGTCGCGCTTGGCGTGGGTGCGCATGGAGGCGGGGTCGGATCCGTGGTCGGGCTCGGTCAGTCCGAAGCATCCGATGATCTCGCCCGAGGCCATCCGGGGCAGCCAGGCCTGCTTCTGCTCCTCGCTGCCGAACCGGTGGATCGCGTACATGGCGAGCGAGCCCTGCACCGAGACGAGCGAGCGGATGCCGGAGTCGGCCGCTTCGAGTTCCAGACAGGCCAGGCCGTACTGGACGGCGCTGGCCCCGGCGCACCCGTATCCCTGGAGCGACATGCCGAGGGCGCCGATGCCGCCGAGCTCCCTGGCCAGTTCCCGGATGCCGGGCAGCTCGCCCTTCTCGTACCAGTCGGCGACGTACGGCAGGACGCGGTCCGCGGCCCAGGTCCGCACGGTGTCGCGGATGGCCAGGTCCTCCGCGTCCAGCAGGTCGTCGATCCCCAGCGGGTCGGCGGGGTCGAAGGGCGGCAGCTTCGAGGACGCGGACATACGACAGCCTCCGGCAGGGGTGACAACTAGCACCGCTAGTTAAGGATCTCGGCCCGACGTTACGGCGCGGTGCGCCGCAAGTCCAGGGCACTTCGGCCTGGCGGCCCGCCCACCAGGTACGCCCACGGGGCTGCCACGCGCGGCCCGCGGGCGCCTGCGGGCCGTCCTCGGCCGGCCGCGCAGTTCCTCGCGCCCCTGCGGGGGCGCCCCGTAGCGCGGCCTGGCATCCCATCCGGCCGGGTACGCCCACGGGGCTGCCGCTTGCGGACCGTGGGCGCCCGCGGGCCGCCCGCGGGCGCCGCGCAGTTCCTCGCGCCCCTGCGAGGGCGCCCCGTAGCACGGCCCGGCAACCCATCCGGCCGGGTACGCCCAGCGGGCTGCCGCTTGCGGGCCGCGGGCCGTCTTCGCTCGGCCGCGCAGTTCCTCGCGCCCCTGCGGGGGCGCCGTGGGGGCGCGAGGAACTGCGCGAGCGAGCACGACGAGCCTTTCCGCCCGAGGACCGGGCCGCCGCACCCGCGGCGCCGCTCGGCGGGCCCGGAAGCCGTGGGCTAGGCGGAGACCCGGGTCTCCGGGGTCCCGGCGACGTCCCGGGGAGCCGGGATGCCGGCGGGGTCCGTCGCGGGCGCCGGAGTCGCGGCGGCGGAGCGGACACCGGCAGCCGTCGCCGGAGCCGGGATCGCCGGAGCGGGGAGGCCGGACTGAGCCGGAGTCGGACGGCCGGAAGGAGCCGGAGTCTGCGCCGGGAGGCCGGCGGCGTCCGTCGCGGGGGCCGGGGTCCCGGACACGTCCGCCGCCGGTGCCCCGCAGTCCATGACCCGTGGCAGCCGCAGCGCGATCACGGCGCCCAGCAGCAGCAGACCCGCGCTCACCAGAAGCGTCACATGCAGTCCGTGCACGAAGGAGTCACGGGCGGCGTGCCGCAGGGCGCCGCCCGAGGCACCGCCGAGCCGGTCGGCGACCTGGTACGCCTCGCCCAGCGAGTGTGCCGCCGCCGTCGAATCGGCCCTCCCGACCCCGGGGACGGACGACAGCCCGGGGGCGTACGCCGCGTTCATCACGCTCCCCAGCAGCGCGATGCCGAGGCCCGCGCCGAGCTGGTACGAGGTCTCGCCGATCGCCGCGGCACCGCCCGACTGCGCCTGCGGGGCCTCGCTCAGCATGGACTCGTACGCCCCGAAGAGCGTGGTCTCCAGGCCGAAGCCGAGCAGCACGAAGCCGAAGAGCAGCAGCCCGGTGTTGTCGTTCCCCCCCATCAGCGTGAGCGTGACCACGGCAGCGGCGGTGAGACAGAACCCGAAGGAGACCATCGCGCGGGGCCCGAACCTGCGCAGCAGCTTCGCCCCCGCGAGACCCGCGGCCATCGCGGCGACGGTGAGCGGCAGCAGCCGCAGCCCGGTCTGGAGCGGGGAGAGGCCGAGTACGAGCTGGAGGTACTGGGCGGCGATCAGTTCGAGGCCCACCAGCGCGAGCATCGCGAGCACGATGCAGCCCACCGACGTGCTGAAGGCCGGGCGCGCGAACAGGCGCAGGTCGACAAGGGGATGCCGGCGCCGCCGCTGCCGTCGTACGAAGGCGGCCATCAGCACCGCGCCGACGAGCAGGGAACCGAGGGTGAAGGGGCTGAGCGGTGCCTCGCCGCCGCCGAGACGCTTGACGCCGAGGACGAGTCCGAACAGGCCGGCGGCGGCCATGAGCGCCCCGACCACGTCCCAGGGGCCGTCGCGGTCGCCGCGGGACTCGGGCAGCAGCAGCCGTCCGATCGGCAGACTGACGATCATCAGCGGGATGTTGACGAGGAAGACCGATCCCCACCAGAAGTGTTCGAGGAGGAAACCGCCGAGGAGCGGCCCGACCGCCGCGCCGACGGCGGCGACGGCGCTCCAGATGCCGATGGCCAGCGCCCGCTCGCGCCGGTCGGGGAAGACCTCGCGCAGGATCGACAGGGTGGCGGGCATGATCATCGCGCCGCCGACGCCGAGCAGGGCGCGGGCGCCTATCAGGAGCTGCGCGTTCCCGGAGAAGGCCGCGATGCCGGAGGCGACGCCGAAGAGGGCGTATCCGAGGAGGAGGACCCGCCGTCGGCCGATCCGGTCACCCAGCGTGCCGAAGAGGATGAGGAGCGAGGCGCAGACGAGGGGGTAGACGTCGACGATCCAGAGCAGTTCCATCGCGCCGGGCTTCAGGTCCTCGGTGACGGCGGGCACCGCGACGTGGAGCACGGTGGCGTCGAGGGCGACCAGCAGCAGGCTGACGCACAGGACGACGAGGACGACCCAGCGGTTGGCACCGGCTCCGGTCTCCCGACGGCATCGCGCGGCGGCCGTGGTCGTCCCGGACATGTACGTACCTCCAGAGGTTCCCTCGCGTTCTGCGGATCCGCAGGGTGGGGACTCCCTGGGGCTGCGGCCCGGAGAGCGGAGTCCCGGGCCCACGCAGCAAAGGCGAGTGAGCCGTCAGCGTACGCGAGTTCTCTCCGGGGACACGTGGCGGACCTCTCACGTTCGCTGACCAGGCATGTGGTGTACGCCACGCCGCCCGCATGTCGACACGCCGTACACACCCGGCCGGTTCCGCGCTCTGCCGATAATCGAGCCCGTGACCGATCCGCAGAGTCCCGCCGAGACGCCCCCCGGGGGCGCCCTGCGCAGAGCCGCGCCCGCCCTGCTCGGGTACGCGGCGGTGCGCGCGCTGGGTCTGGTCACGCTCGCCGTGTGGAGCGCGGCGAACGGCGCGAGCGCGCACCGGCTGCTGTCGGAGCGGTGGGACTCGCTCTGGTACACCAGGGTCGCCGGGCTCGGCTACGGCTACGAGGTCCGCCTCCCGGACGGGGACGTGCACTCCAATCTCGCGTTCTTCCCGCTGCTGCCCTGGCTGGAGGGGTTCCTGCACGCGGTGTCACCGCTGTCGTACGCGGACGCGGGTCTGCTGGTCTCCGCGGTGGCCTCGCTCGCCGCGGCGTGGGGGATCTTCGCGGTCGCCGACCACGTCCACGGCGGCCGCACGGGGGTGTGCGCGGTGCTGCTGTGGGCGGTGCTGCCCGTCGGCGTCGTGCAGTCGATGGCGTACAGCGAGTCGCTGTTCACGGCGCTCGCCGCGTGGTCGCTGTACGCGGTGCTGACCGGCCGCTGGGCGACCGCCGGGCTGCTCGCCGCGCTGGCGGGGCTGACGCGGCCGGTGGGGGTGGCGGTGGTGGCGGCGCTGTGGGTGGCGGCGATTACATCCTTCGTGGGAGAACGCCGGCGCGGCGGGAGCACGCCCCGGACGGACGGCGCGCGTGGGGGGCGGCGCGCCCTGGCCATGATCATCGCGCCGCTCGGCGCCGCCGGTTACGTGCTGTGGGTGGGGCACCGCACGGGCAGGGGCCCGTTCGGTTATCTCGACGTCCAGGCGGGCTGGCGGAACGGCTTCGACGGCGGGTACGCCTTCGGGCGCTTCGTGGCCGAAAAGTTCACTTCGTTCCCTTCGGCCCTGGCCGGCGCCGCCCTGATCGCCGGGGTCGTGCTGGTCCTGTGGCTCTACGTGACGTGCGTGCGCCAGGGCCAGCCGCCGGCGCTCCTGGTCTACGCGGGGATCGTCGTCGCTCTCGCCCTGTGCGCGTCGAGCTACTTCGGCTCGAAGCCGCGTCTGCTGCTGCCCGCCTTCCCGCTTCTGTTCCCTCCGGCGAGGGCCCTGGCCCGGCTGCGTCCTTCCAGGTCGGCGCTGGTGCTCGGGGGTCTGGCGGTGGCCTCGGCGGTGTACGGCGCGATCTGGCTGAACGGCTCCGGGCCTCCCTGACCCGCCGCGCGGCGGCCCGCTCCGGACCGGTGAGCGGGCAGCGAATTCCACGCCATCACCCGGTGAACGAATATAAAAGTGCCATAAACGCGAGGCCTCTCGGCGATCAATGGAATTGAAGGCTCCACCGTTCCGGTATTAGCGATTCATTGGAAATGAACATGATCCTGAGAGGAATCCCACATCACATCGTCATCACAAACCGAGTGAATCGGCCTGGAACGCAGCTCACTCGCTGTAACGTCGATTGAGTGCGTACCGAACGAAACCTCACCCGTCTGGACCGGGTCTTCGCCCGGCTGGACCGTGAGCCGGAACGACCGGCCCACATCGATGTGCCGAAGATGAGCCGGCACAGGGCCGTCCTCTTCGCGGCGACCCTGGCCTTCTATCTGGCGATCGTGTGGGCCGTGGCGATCACGTCGTGGCTGGTCCGGTTCGACTGGCAGGTCATGTTCTTCCGGCCCTACCAGCAGTGGCCGGAGATCCACGCGTTCCTGGACTACTACGTGGTGCTCGGCCAGCGCGGCCCCACCGCCGTGATGGTCGCCGCGTGGCTGGGCTGGCGTTCCTGGCGCCAGCACACCCTGCGCCCGCTGCTCACCCTGGGCGCGTCCCTGCTGCTGCTCAACATCACCGTCGGTGCCGCGAAGCTGGGCATGGGCCGCCTCGGCCCGCACTACGCCATCACCATCGGCTCGAACGAGATGGGCCTGGGCGGCGATATATTTCCTTCGGGCCACACCGCCAACGCCGTCGTGACCTGGGGAATCCTGGCCTATCTGGCGTCGACCCCGCGAGCCAGACGCTGGCTCTCGGCGCTGTCCGCCGTGACCTCGCTCGGCGTCGGCCTCACCACCGTGTACCTGGGTACGCACTGGCTGAGCGATGTCCTGCTGGGCTGGGCCGCCGGCCTGCTGATCCTGCTGGCGCTGCCCTGGTGCGAGCCGCTGATCGCCCGCTCCGAGGCCGGGATCTTCGCGCTGCGCGACCTGTGGCGCGACCGTCGCGGCCGCCGTACGGCCCCCGTCCCGGTCCACGCACCGGTCCTGTCGCCGCGGCCCGCCGCGGTGGACGGCGAGATGCCGGCCCGCGAGCCCGTCGCGTCCCGCCCGTCCCGGTCCCCCGTCCACCTGGCCCCGGGCCCGCACACCGCCCGCTCGGAGCGCACGCCTGTCACCCCGGCGGGCAGCCGCCGCCCGCCGCACCCGGACCGTCCCGCCCGCGCGGCGGCCGGTGCCGCCTCGGCCCGCCCGCTGACGGGCGGCTGAGAACCGCGGGGCCGGTACGCACACCTCTCCCCGCATCGCGAAGGCCCCCGGCTCGTCGAGCCGGGGGCCTTCGCACGTCCTCGGGCCGCGCGTCCCCGACACGGCGGACCCGGTCCGAACGGGCCGTCGTCCGCCGCCGGGCGCTCAGCCCTTCCAGCAGCGGGTGACCGTACCGTCCGTGACCTCGAAGTTCAGCCGCCCCACCAGGTACTCCATGGTGACGATCGCGCCGGGCGGCAGCGAGCGGACCGTGGGCCAGCCCTGCTCGTGCGCGCGTTCCTGCGCACGGCTCGCCTCCAGGCCGACATAGCTCTCCGGACTGTCCTGCGGTTCTGCGCGCGAGGGGGGAATGGGTGCCATGACCGCCACGGTAGGCGGCACGCCGGGGCCGGGGAAGCCCGATCGGCGACGAAGCGTCACCTGTACCCCGCCGGTCACGCTTCTGTCACAGGATCACGACATGTGTTTCGGCGAACTGCATCACCCGTTTGAGGGGCCGCTTCCGTGTTCCGCACGCCTTCGAACGTAATTCGGAGTGACCGCCCGGACACTCCCCAATAGCCCGGCGAAATGCGTGCCGCGGTGCGGCGGTGCGTACCCGGCGGTAATTTCCCCATTCCGGTCCGCCCGATTCCGCCGCGCACCGCGGAAGCTGACGCCGCATAGGAAATACACGCCTCGAACACAGAACCCCCGCACGCTCACGGCGGGACCCGCTCTACGGAACAGGGGCGGGGCCCGGATCCCCCTCCGGGCCCCGCCGTTCGGGCCCCGGCCGCTCCACCGCCCGGGACAGCCGGTCCCGGGCGGTCCTGATCGTGTCGCGGAGTTCGGCCGGCTCCAGGACCTCGAACTCGAAGCCGGTCATCATCACGTGGATGACCATGACGTCGAGGTTCGCCGCCCCGGCGCGCATGACGCAGCTGCCGTCCCCCTCGGCCTCCAGGGTCCCGGCCGAGGGCGAGATCCGGGCGGCGGCCTCCTCCAGCGGCACCAGCAGCCGCACCACGGCGTTCCTGGCGTAGGCGCCGACGGACACTCCCTCGGAGACGTACGCGGCCAGGTCGTCGGCGGGTGGTGTACGGGGCGTGAAGCGCGGTCCGTGCGGCGGCCGGGGCGTGATGCGGTCGGCCCGGAACGTACGCCAGTCCTCGCGGTCGACGTCCCAGGCGACCAGGTACCAGCGGTGCTCGGTGCACACCAGCCGGTACGGCTCGACGCTCCTGCGGGTCGCGGAGCCCGCGTGGTCGCGGTACTCGAAGCGCAGCCGCTCGCTGTCGCGGCAGGCGTTGGCCAGTTCGGTGAGGACGGCCGGGTCGACGGCGGAGGGCAGCGGCCCGCGCAGCATCGGCACGGTGAAGGCGTTCAGCGCGCCGACCCTGCGCCGCAGCCGGCCGGGCAGGACCTGTTCCAGCTTGGCGAGCGCCCGTACGGAGGACTCGCCGATGCCCTCGATGCCCTGCCCCGCCGCCGTGCGCAGCCCCACGGCCACCGCGACGGCCTCGTCGTCGTCCAGGAGCAGCGGCGGCAGCTCGGCCCCCGCTCCGAGCTGGTAGCCGCCGCCCGTGCCCGGGGTGGCGTTGACGGGATAGCCCAGCTCGCGCAGCCGCTCCACGTCACGGCGGACCGTGCGCGCGGTCACGCCCAGCCGCCCGGCGAGGTCCGCGCCCGACCATTCACGGTGGGCCTGGAGCAGTGAGAGCAGGCGCAGCAGTCGTGCGGAGGTCTCCAGCATGGCGCCGAGTCTGCCAGTGCTTGCGGACAACTCCTGTCCGCGAGGGGACGTTCCTCAGGGGCGGTAGGCGATCTGCGGTACGTCGAAGCAGTTCGTGTTCATGTCGCCCTGGGTGACCCAGCCCCTGCCGTCGCGCCAGCGGGCCACCGACAGACAGGTCCGGCGCGTCTTCGGCGGCTCGGGCAGCCGCTCGTAGGTGACGGGGAGCAGCAGCCCGCCCGCGGTGTAGGGCCTGCCCCGGTTCATGAACGCGTCGACGCAGGCCCGCGTGACGCCCGACGGAGGGCAGGACTTCGCCGCGTCCGTGAACCACCGTGCCGCGGCCCATCCCTCCAGCTGCCACTGGGAGTGGACCGGCAGCCCCTTGGTCGCGTCGCGGAACTCCCGTACGGCGGGGTCGCCGACGTCCTCGTAGTTGCGGCCGGCCCCCGTGGCCCACAGCGCGTTGCGGCAGCGCGGCGCGTCCTTGTAGTCCCCGGGCCCGGTGGAGGTCCAGTTCTGGACGTTGGTGACCTTGGCGATGACACGGGCGCCGACGCCGTCCATGGCCTTGCAGAGCTGGGCGTTGCCGTGGGTGTCCAGGGCGTCGAAGACGAGGTCGGCGCCCTGGGCCTTGAGGTCGGCCGCGGCGGCGCGGAAGTCGGGCAGCGCGAAGTCGACCTGTTCGGTGACGACCCGGTAGCCCTCGGTCCTGAGCCCCTGGGTGACCAGCCGGGCGTAGGCGGCGGAGGCGGACTGGTTGTAGGAGACTACGGCGGCGGTGCGGGCGCCGTGGACGCGCTTGAAGTAGCGGTAGACCTCGGTGCCGCCGTAGAGCTCGCCGTTCCAGCCGGGCGTGCCCCGGCGCGGTGCGAGGCTGCCGTAGATCCCGTACAGGTGCGGGTAGGTGTCGTAGGCGGCGCCGATGGGCTGGCCGCCGATGTCGGGCACTCCCGCTCGGGACACCTGGGGGGCGCCCGCGTAGTCGAGGGCGGTGGTGGCGACGAGTGCGACGACCTTGTCCTCGTCGATCAGCCGGTGCACGCACGCGCTGTCGCCGACACCGCTGCCGCCGTCGTCGCAGACCCGCACCTCGACGGGCCGGCCGCCGATGCCGCCGTGGGCGTCGAGCCGGTCGAAGAAGGCTTTCGCCCCGTCGCGCGGTCCGGTGAAGGCGGCGGCGCCGACGGGGCTGGTGGCACTGCTGATGATGCCGACCCGGATCGGCTCGGCGGACCGCGCGGGCGTGGGTGTGGCCCGGTTCTCGAAGTCGCTCTCGGGGAGCCGGCTGCCGCAGGCCGTGCCGAGCAGGAGCAGCAGGCCCGCGACGGCGGCACCGGTCGCCGTGTGCCGCACCGCGGGTCAGCAGCCCGGGACGGGGCTCGACGACCCGTTGCCGCTCAGCTGGACCAGCGCGCAGAGCGTGTTGACGGAGACCTTCCAGGTGCCGTTCTGCTCGACGGCGGTGCCGGAGGCGTTCGGCAGGGCGGTCGCGCCCTTCAGGGTCAGCGTGTAGGTCACGTTCGCCTCGGTCGGGGAGGTGAACTCGACCTTGTTCACCGTGGCCTTCACCTGCTGCCCGCGCTGGTCGCCGTTGAAGCCCTGGAGCACCGGGGCCATCCGGTCGCCGTTCTCCAGGACGGCCTGCTTCTCCTTGGCGGAGACGGCAGGGTCGAAGAACTTCTCCCAGTTCTGCTGGATCTCCTTCCGGGCCGCGGCCGGATCGGCCGGAGCCGTGGCGGAGGGCAGGCTGGTGGACTGCTGCGCCGAGGGTGTGGACGACGCGGAACTCCCGCCGCCGTTGTCCGCGCAGGCCGTGAGGGCGGCGGCGAGGACCAGGACCGCCGCACCCGCCATCGCCCTGACGTTCCCCCGCCTGAGGTCGCTCCCGAGAACCATCTGGCTCACCACCGGGTGTCGGTCCGGGCCGAATGCGCCCGTCGCTTTCAGGGTCGGCTTCCAGGGGGCATAGTGCAAGCCATCGGCTGACTTGGACAGATACCCGACGTGTGGGAGTCCGGATGCGGACAGCTCGACCGCGCAGCGTGCACCCCTTCCTGTGGGCCGGCTGGGCCGCCCTGGCCGCCGGAGCGGTGTTGTGCGTGATCGGCTGGTACGGCGTCTCGGGCGAGCGGTACGCGGAGCGCCAGCTGCCCTACCTCGCCTCCTGCACGGTGCCCGGTGCCGCGCTGATCGTCGCCGGCGCGGTGCTGCTGGCCCACGGCAGGAACGCCTCGGCGGCGGCCCGTGTCGAGGAGCTGTACGGGCTGCTGGTGGCCGCCGGGGCCGAGGACGCCGGGGAACCGGGGCCGGCGGCCACCGCGCCCGTGGCCGTCAGCGGCGATCTGCTCATGGTGCCGGGCGGCACCCTGTACCACCGCGCGGACTGCCCGCTGGTGGCGGGGAAGCCGGAGGCCGTGCCGGCCGACTCCCGTGTCCTGGCGAGCGGGGACCTGGGGCCGTGCCCGATCTGCGAACCCGACACCGAGGACGGCCCCTCCGCCGGTCCGGACGACTGATGTCCTCGCTGACGTACGACCTCACCCTCGCCGGTCTCTCGGTCGGCGCCGCCGCGGCGCTCACCGGCATCGGGCTGATCGTCACCTACCGGGCCACCGGGGTCCTCAACTTCGCGCACGGCGCGATCGCGATGGTGTGCGCGTATCTGCTGCGCCAGTTCACCGTCGGATGGGGCTGGCCGCTCGCGCCGGCCGCCGCGGTGACGCTGCTCGTGGTGGCCCCGGCCATCGGGACGGCCCTGGAGCGCTTCGTGTTCCGGCCGCTGTCCCTGCGCGGCGGCGACCCGGCGCAGACCCTGGTCGCGAGCATCGGCGTCTTCGTCCTGTTGGTGGGCGGCGCCGCGCTCGTGTGGGGCACCGGGGCCAGGGCGGACGCGCCGACGCTGGTGTCGGCCGATCCGTGGGGGCAGCTCGCGGTGGCCGTCGCGCTGGCCGCGGGCGTGGGCGCGGTGACCCGCTGGACCCGCTTCGGCACGGAGTCGCGGGCCGTCGTCGACGACCGCCCCCTCGCGGTGCTCGGCGGTGTCGACGCCGACCGGGTGGCCGCCGCGGGCTGGGCCTTCGGCTCGTTCACCGCGGGCCTGACGGGCGTGCTCCTCGCTCCGTACGTGCGGCTCGACCCGTACGGTCTGCCGCTGCTGGTGATCGAGGTGATGGCGGTCGCGGTGGCGGCCCGGATGCGCAGTCTGCCCGTCGCCGTCCTGGTCGCGCTCGGCATCGGTGTCGCCCAGAGCCAGCTGACCCGGCTGCACCCCACCGGCTGGGCGGAGCCGCTGCTGGAGGCGGTCGGCGCCAACCTGTTCGTGGTCGCGCTCCTCGTCGCCGCGCTCGTGCTGCCCGGCATCGGCGGCCGTGACGCGCTCCCGCGTCCGGCGGCGGCCCGGGTGCCGGCACCGCCCGGGACCCGGGTGGTCGCCGTCGTGCTGTTCCTGCTCCCCCTGGGGTTCGCGGGCTCGGACCTGTCCACGTCGGTGCAGGTGCCCGCGCTGGGGGTCGTCCTGCTGTCGCTCGTCGTGGTCACCGGCCGGGGCGGCCAGATCTCGCTGGGGCAGGCCGCGTACGCCGGTCTGGGCGCGCTGTTCACGGCGCTGCTGGCCGCGGGGCGGTTCCCGGGGCTGCCGCGGCTGCCCGAGCTGGCGGCGCTGGCGGTGGCGGTGCTGCTGGTGGCCCCGCTGGGTCTGCTGACCGGGTGGCCGGCCATCGAACGGCACGGACTGGCGCTCGCGGTGGCCACCTTCGCGGTGGGCGTGGGCGTCAGCCGGTTCGTCTTCGAGCAGCCGTACGCGGTGGCGGGACTGACCCTGGACCGCCCGGCCGGGTTCGGCGGCGACCGCGCGTACTACGCGCTCGAACTCGTGCTGCTCGCGGCTGCCCTGCTCGCCGCGCACACGCTGCGCCGGGGCCGGACGGGCCGGGCCCTGGCCGCCATGCGGGACCACGAGGCGGGCGCCTCGGCCGCGGGCGTCCGTGTCCCGGCCCTGAAACTGACGGCGTTCGTCGTGGGGGCCGCGCTGGCCGCCCTGGGCGGCGGCATGCTCGGCATGGGCCTGCGCGCCTTCGACGCCACCGAGTACGACCCGGTGCGCAGTCTCCTGTGGTTCGCGGCGGTCGTCGTGCTGGGCGCCGACAGCGTTCTCGGCGCGCTGGTCGCCGCCGCTCTGCTGGTCGGGCTCGACGCGGGAGCCCGTGGCGGGGTGGCCGCGGCCCTGATCGGACTCCTCGCCGTCCTCGTCGGCCGCTTCCCCGAGGGCCCGTACGAGGCACTGCGCACCACGCTGTCCCACCTGCGCCCCACCCACCACGCGACCCTGACCCCCCTGGGCGTCCGCACCCGCACCCGCCTGCGCGCGGCGGCGGCACCATGGGCGGGGTCCGGCGTCGGAAGGACCCCGGTCACCGGCACCGGGGCGGGAGCGCGGGGGGCCGGCGGGTCCGCCAGGGGCGGCGCGGGAGGCGCGCCACGGGCAGGGGCGCGGGGGGCGAGTGGTGGAACCGTCCGTGACGCCGGCGGGGCCGCGCAGCCGCCGGACGCGACGCCGGCGGCCGGCCCCGGACAGGGCGCCTGGCCCGGCCCGGTGCCCGTCGCGTCCGGCGGGCCGGGGACCACCGCGCCCGGTGCCGGGGCGGGAGCGCGGGTGGGTGGGCCCGGGCGCGTCGGCGGCCTGGGCGCCCGGCCGTTGGAGGGTCGGGGGCTGCGGGTCGAGCACGGGGGGTTCACCGCTCTGGACGGGGTGACGCTCGACGTCCCTGTGGGGCGGGTCACCGCGGTCGTGGGACCCAACGGGGCCGGCAAGAGCACCCTCTTCCACTGTCTCGCGGGCACACTGCGCCCCTCGGGCGGACAGGTGCTGCTGGGAGGGCGGGACATCACCCGGCTGGCCGCGCACGCGCGGACGCGGCTGGGGATCGCACGGACCTTCCAGGAGCTGGCGGTCTTCCCGTCGCTGACCGTGGCGGAGAACGTGCGCGTGGGCGCGGAACAGGGCCGGATCACCGATCCCGGGGCGGCGGAGCGGGCGTTGCGGCTGCTCGGCCTCGACGGACCGGTGCGATCGCTGCCCGCGGCCGGGCTGCCGACCGGGACGCTGCGGCGGGTCGAGCTGGCCCGGGCACTCGCCGGAAGCCCCCGCGTCCTGCTGCTCGACGAGCCCGCGGCCGGTCTCGACACCGGCGAGGTGGCGGCACTGGCCCGGGTGCTGCGGGCGCTGGCCGCTGACGGCACGGCCCTCCTGGTCGTCGAGCACGACCTCGATCTGGTGGCCGGCCTGGCCCACACCGTCCATGTCATGGCGGCCGGGCGGATCGTCGCCTCGGGTCCCGCCGACCGCGTACTGGACACGAGGACCGGCGCATGAGCATCGCCCTGCGCGACGCACGCGTGCGCTACGGCCCCCTGGAGGCCCTGCACGGCGTGAGCCTGGTCGCGCCGGGCCCCGGACTCACCGTGCTGCTGGGCCGCAACGGCTCCGGCCGTACGACGGTGCTGCGCGCCCTCGCCGGAACCGTGCCGCTGTCGGCCGGTGCCGTCGTCTGGGACGGCGCCGAGGTGACGCGGCTGCCCGCGTTCGAGCGGGCCGGGCGCGGGCTGTGCCTCGTCCCCGACCGCCGGGCCGTGTTCGGCTCACTGACCGTCCGCGAGAACCTGGAACTGGGAGCGGCACGCCTCCCGGCCGCCCTGGACGCCTACCCGTCCCTGGAACCGCTCCTGCCCCGCCGGGCGGGCACCCTCTCCGGCGGGGAACAGCGCGTGCTGGCCCTGGCCCGCGCCCTGTCCTCCCGGGCCCGCGTACTGCTCGTCGACGAACCGGCGCAGGGCATGTCGCCGGCGGTCGCGGCCAGGACCTACGCGCTCCTGGGCGCCCTCGACGCGTGTGTGGTGGTCGCCGAGCAACGGCTGCCGCCGGCGCTGCGCGGACTGCCGGGCCGGACGACGTACGTCCATGAACTGCGCCGCGGCGCGGTCGTGTTCAGCGGAGAAGGCCGGGAAACAGCGGTACGGAGCGGCGCGCGGCCGGATCCAGCGGCGGGCCGAACAGCGCGGGGGCTCCGGTACGGGAGGCGCCCGCCGCCTTCGGGATGACGAGCTTGAGGCCCTTGACCAGTCGGCCCGGGCTGCTGCCGATCTTCTTCCTGTTGACGTTGTAGAGCGTCTGCCAGCCGCCCTTCACCCGGTACTTGCGGGCGATCGAGGCGAGCGTCTCGCCGGTCTTCACCACGTGGAAGGGACCCTGGAGTCCGTACGACCTGGAGCAGTCGGGCCAGGCCCCCCAGCCCTGGTCGGCCAGCACCTTCTCGGCGACCTTGATCTGCTGGGCGCGGGTGGCGAGATCGGCGCGGGGGGCGTAGGCGAGCCCTCCGTACCGGATCCAGGTGGGCTGCCAGAACTGGAGTCCCCCGTAGTAGCCGTTGCCGGTGTTGGCGTGCCAGCGGCCGCTGCTCTCGCACTGGGCCAGACAGGTCCAGGGCCACTCGTCGTTCGCGCAGTCGTAGGCTCCCCGGAGCGCGCCCGGACCGGGAAGCGGGGGCGGGGCCGCGGCCTCCGCGGTGCGGGGAACGAGGGCGGCCAGTACGGCGGCGAGGACGGCCGCGTACCGCACACGTCCGCTCGACGGCCGGGACACGGTGGGTGTGGCCGGCGGGGTACGCCGGGACGGCATGAGTGGCATCGGGCCACGCTAAGCAGCGCGTCCGGCCCGCCCGCCCAGCCCGCGCCCGGCACGCCCGGGGCCCCACCCGGTCGGACGACCGGATGGGGCCTCGCGCCCGGGACGAGGGGGAGCGTGGCTCAGATGTCGAGCCGCTGCCCGGGCACGATCAGGTCGGGATCACCGCCGATCACGGACGTGTTGGCGGCGTAGATCTTCCGCCAGGTGGTCCCGTGCCGCGCGGCGATGACACTCAGGGTGTCGCCTTCGCGGACGGTGTAGTCGCCGCGGGACGCGCCGCGGTTCACGTGGCCCGGCGCCCGGGACGGCGTCTTTGCCGCTTCCCGCTTCGCCGGGACGGACGTCCGGGCCGGCTTCGAGGCCGCCTCGGCGCTCGAGGACCCCGTCGACCGCCCGGACCCCGAGGAGCCGGGTGCCTTCCCGTAGGCCCCGGCGCGGGCCGAGCAGGTGGGCCATGCGCCCCATCCCTGCGCGCTCTGGACCTTGTTGGCGACGGCTATCTGCCCGCTCCTCGACGCCTTGTCGGCGGTCGGCGCGTACGCCGTGCCGCCGTAGGCGCGCCAGGTGCCGGCGGAGAACTGGAGTCCCCCGTAGTAGCCGTTGCCGGTGTTGATGTGCCAGTTGCCGCCGCTCTCGCACTGGGCGATGCGGTCCCACACCCCACTGTCGGCCGCGGCGGCGTCACCGGTCGCGGCGAGCAGTCCGAGCGGGGCGAGCAGTGCCGCCCCGGCGAGGACCGCCGTCGTCCGTGTCCTGTTCGCCGTACGAGCCTTCCGGCCGTTCCCGTGGGTGCTGTCGGCACATGCGGACATGTATTTCCCTCTCGAAACACCCGGGGTCCCCCAGGAAGGGGCGCGATGGCCTGCGCGTAGGACGCGGCCGTCGCGCTCCGACCCGTCCACCGGCGGCCTGCTGTGATCCCGGAAAGGATCGGCCGGCGGACGTACCCGAGCGGTGCTCGTTGCACACGGCGGAGGAATCTATGGAGCGAGGCGCCCCGATATCAACCAACTCCTTGTCATTCGAGGCCAGTTAACGGTTACCGTAGGGAACATCGATTTTCGGCCACCCATTTCATTGGGTGATTTCCGGATTTGTCGACCCTCGCCCGTTGCGATCTGTGACTCACTTCACCCGGTCAACTTCCTCCGGCCTTCCGGAAGTTGACTGGGAGTAACCAATTCCGGGGGCGCCTTCACCCTGGGCGTCGGATGGTTCGATTCCGTTCGCTCTCGGGCGTGACTCCGGCCACAGATCACCCGTTGACATCTTCAAGAGCCGGGAACCCCCGGTTCATGGGCCGGGAGCCACCCGGCACCGCCACGCACCGCATCCCGAGGAGCCACCGTGCCGCGCATGCTCGACGTCAGCGACGACGTACGCGCCGAGATCGGCGACGAAGAAGCCGACCGGCTGCTCGCCGGAGAGAACGCCCCCGGCAGTTACGACTGCACGTCGTGCCGCACCCCGGGCGACTCGGAACAGGAGCGCACCAGCACCGTCCTGTTCATCGGCGACGAGACCGCCGTCCTCGCCTTCGCCCACGCCACCTGCCTTCCCTCGCAGGTCGTGCAGGTCACCGAGGAACAACTCCAGGGCGCCGTCCGCTCGATCCACCCCGACGGAGCGCCCGCCGACCCCGTTCCCGAGCAGGCCGTGCTCGGGGTCACCAGCGGACTCGTCCTGATCAACGGCGAGTTGCACCCGGCGCTCGTCGTCGAGCCGACCGGTCCGATCGTGCGACCGGGCTCGACCGACATCGGCGACGACTTCCTGCCCCTGCTGATCGAACAGGGCTTCATGCCCGCGACCGAGCTGAACTCGGTGCCGCCGGTCCTGCACGGCTGGTCCGTCCTGCTCGCGGCGGGCCAGCTGCACGCCGTGCTCCAGCCGGGCACCGGCGGCGGCTCGCCCGTCGCCTGGTGGCAGGCCCACCAGGCGCTCCAGGTCACCGACAGCTGGCGTGCCGCCGCGAACAAGCTCCAGCAGGTGCTCCTGTTCGCGGCGCCGGTCGGCTCGATCGGCCGTCAGCCGCGGGAGGACCTGCTGCGCGACGCGCTCGACAAGGCGGCCGCCAACGGCCAGCTGGTCGCGGCGGCGATGCCCCTCGCCGGCACGTGAAGACGTCCCGCCGGGCCGGGGCCCGGCGGGAATCACGATGAACCGGAGGCCGGCTGAGCCGCGGAGGGTGTGAGGGCACGGCGGCGCCCGGTTCGCCGCGGCGCGGTAGCGCGTGGCCGGTCAGGCGGGCGTGGTCCGGCACGGCGCGGTAGCGCGTGGTCTGACGCGGCGCGGGAGGCGCGTGGTCCGGCGCGGCGCGGATGCATGTGGTCCGGCGCGGCGCAGTAGCGCGTGGACGGCGCGGCGCGGCGGTGCTTCGGGGCGGCGCGGAAGCGTGTGTGCGGCGGTGCTTCGGGGCATGGCGGAGAGCCGCGGGCAGCCCGGTCGGCGTCCGCCGCTCAAGGGTGCCCGTACGGCGTCCCGCGCCCCCACGCGCGCCGCTCACTCCTCACGGACCGCGAAATGACCTTTCCGGCCGCATCCGTTGGGCGGCGGGGTCGTTGGCACGTACGTGCACACCTACGACGTCCCCGGCCACCGGCCCTTCCAGCCGGTCCCTGCCTCTGGCTCCTCCCACCGTCCGAGCAGAGAGGTGACGGCGTCGCGGCCGGTGCATGACCCTCATCATCAGGGCGGCTCATCGGCCACACCGATCTACGACGCGCTCTACGCCGAGTGGATCAGAGCGTTCAGGACGCTGCCCGGTGACCGGCACGGTGAGGAGAACCTGGAGTTCAAGGCCTTCGGGATCCTCGGACGGGGCTCCAACTCGTTCAGCTCCTCGGGCACCTACAGCTCGTACAGCGCGGGAGCGCAGACGACCCGGCAGATCGCCGCGCAGCACGGGCACACCACCACGACGACGGCCGTCTGGCAGCCGGGAGCGCGCCAGCACGGCTCCGGGATGCACCACATCCCGGCCGCGCTGCCGCCCGCCCCGCGCAGGGGTCTTTGAGCGGCGGGTCCGTGAGCGGTCATACATGAGGGGCGGCTCCCCAGGGGGGGAGCCGCCCCTCACGCTTCGCCCGTGGGCGTCACTTCTTCTTGTTCGTACCGCGCTTCTCGCGCACCCGCACCGAGATGTGGATCGGGGTGCCCTCGAAGCCGAACTCCTCGCGCAGCCGGCGCTCGATGAAGCGGCGGTAGCCGTGCTCGATGAACCCGGAGGCGAAGAGCACGAACCGCGGGGGCTTGGTGCCCGCCTGGGTCCCGAACAGGATGCGGGGCTGCTTGCCGCCGCGGACCGGGTGCGGGTGGGCGGCGACCAGCTCACCGAGGAAGGCGTTCAGACGGCCGGTCGGAACGCGGGTCTCCCAGCCGGCCAGGGCCGTCTCGATCGCCGGGACGAGCTTCTCCATGTGACGGCCGGTACGGGCCGAGACGTTCACCCGGGGCGCCCAGGCCACCTGGGCGAGCTCGGTCTCGATCTCCCGCTCCAGGTAGTAGCGGCGCTCCTCGTCGAGGGTGTCCCACTTGTTGAAGGCGAGGACGATGGCGCGGCCCGCGTCGACGGCCATGGTGACGATGCGCTGGTCCTGCACCGAGATGGTCTCGGACGCGTCGATCAGGATGACCGCGACCTCGGCCTTCTCGACGGCGGCGGCCGTGCGCAGCGAGGCGTAGTAGTCCGCGCCCTGCTGGAGGTGGACGCGCTTGCGGATGCCCGCCGTGTCGACGAACTTCCAGGTGACGCCGCCGAGTTCGATGAGCTCGTCGACCGGGTCGCGGGTGGTGCCCGCGATCTCGTTGACGACCACGCGGTCCTCGTTGGCGACCTTGTTCAGCAGGGAGGACTTGCCGACGTTCGGGCGGCCGATGAGGGCGATGCGGCGGGGGCCGCCGACCGCGGTGCCGAAGGACTGCGCCGGGGCCTCGGGCAGCGCCTCCAGGACGGCGTCGAGCATGTCGCCGGTGCCGCGGCCGTGCAGCGCGGAGACCGGGTGCGGCTCGCCGAGGCCGAGGGCCCACAGGTACGAGGCGTCGGACTCGCCGCTCATGCCGTCGACCTTGTTGGCACACAGGACGACGGGCTTGCCGGCCTTGCGCAGAAGGCGTACGACGGCCTCGTCGGTGTCGGTCGCGCCGACCTTGGCGTCGACGACGAAGACGACCGCGTCGGCGGCCTCGATCGCGTACTCGGCCTGGGCGGCGACGGACGCGTCGATGCCGAGGACGTCCTGCTCCCAGCCGCCGGTGTCGACGAGCTTGAAGCGGCGGCCCGCCCACTCGGCCTCGTAGGTGACGCGGTCGCGGGTGACGCCCGGCTTGTCCTCGACGACCGCCTCGCGGCGGCCGATGATGCGGTTCACCAGGGTCGACTTGCCGACGTTCGGGCGGCCGACGACGGCGAGGACGGGCAGCGGGCCGTGGCCCGCCTCCTCGATCGCGCCCTCGACGTCCTCGACGTCGAAGCCCTCTTCCGCGGCGAGCTCCATGAACTCCGCGTACTCGGCATCGCCAAGCGCCCCGTGCTCGTGTTCCGCCGAGCCGTCGGGCTGGATGTGGTCGTTCATGAAGTCCGTACCTCGTCGTTCATCGTGGTGATCGGTGGACCACCCGTTAACGGGGTGATCCACTACTAAGTGTCGCCTAACGCCCGGCGGGGCGCCCGGCGTTTTCCCGGCGTCCGGTCAGATGTCTGGCGTTGTCCAGGTGGGCGCTGAGCTGTTTCTGGATGCGGCCGGTGGCCTCGTCCAGCGCCTGTCGCGTGCGCCGGCCGCTGCCGTCGCCCGCTTCGAAGGGGTCTCCGAAGACGACGTCGACCCTGCTGCGCAGCGGGGGCAGCGCCTTCGTCAGCCGGCTGGTGCGCTCGGTGCTTCCCAGCACCGCGACCGGGACGATCGGCGCTCCGCTGCGTACAGCGAAGTAGGCGAGACCGGCCCGCAGCGAGGCGAAGTCGCCCTCGCCCCGGGTGCCCTCGGGGAAGATCCCGAGGACTCCGCCGTCCGCCAGGACGCCGAGGGCGTCGGTGATGGCGGCGCGGTCGGCGATCTCGCGGTCGACCTTCAGCTGGCCGATGCCCAGCAGGAACGGGTCGAGCGGGCCGACGAACGCCTCCTTCTTGATCAGGAAGTGCGTCGGCCTGGGCGCGACGCCCATGACCATCGGTCCGTCGATGTTGTGCGCGTGGTTCACGGCCAGGATCGCGGGACCGGTCGCCGGGACCTTCCAGGCGCCGAGCACGCGCGGCTTCCACAGCCCGTACATCAGGCCGACGCCGATGCGGCGACCGACCTCGGCGCGTCTCGCGGAGGGTGCGCTCACGCGGCGGCCCGCTTCTCCTCGACGAGGGTGACGACACACTCGATGACCTGCTGGAGCGTGAGGTCGGAGGTGTCCACCTCGACCGCGTCGTCCGCCTTGGCGAGGGGGGAGGTCTTCCGGCTGGAGTCGGCCGCGTCGCGCTTGACCAGCGCCTCGCGCGTCGCGTCGATGTCCGCGCCCTTCAGCTCACCGCTGCGCCGGGCGGCACGCGCCTCGGGGGAGGCGGTGAGGAAGATCTTCAGGTCGGCGTCGGGCAGCACGGTGGTGCCGATGTCCCGGCCCTCGACGACGATGCCGGCCGCCGCGGACCCGGCGAGGGCGCGCTGGAGCTCGGTGATGCGGGCGCGCACCTCCGGGACGGCGCTGACCGCGCTGACCTTGGAGGTGACCTCCTGCGTGCGGATGGGTCCGGCGACGTCGGTCCCGTCGACCGTGATGGTCGGCTCGGCCGGGTCGGTACCGGAGATGATCTCCGGCTTGCCGGCGGCGGCGGCGATCGCGGAGGGGTCCGTGATGTCGATGTCGTTGCTGACCATCCACCACGTGATCGCGCGGTACTGGGCCCCGGTGTCCAGGTAGCTCAGACCCAGCTTCGCGGCCACGGCCTTCGAGGTGCTCGACTTGCCCGTGCCGGAGGGGCCGTCGATGGCGACAATCACAGCCGGAGCGGTACGGGCGGCGCCGTTTTCCACGGTGGGAACACCTTCCTGGTGCGGGGTGGAGGTCTCTGCGGGGCGCGAGCGCGCCCCGCACAAGGTTACCGGCCCCGCGGACCCCGTATTACTGGCCCTTCCCGGCGGCCCTCCCGGGGGCGGTGCGGCGGCCCTTCGCGGCGGCGGTGGCGGCCGCCGCGCCCCCGCGCCGGTCTCACTGGCGCAGGGCCCAGCCCCGCTCCCGCAGGGCCGCGCCGAGCACCGGCACCGCCTTGGGCTCCACCATCAGCTGCACGAGGCCGGCCTGCTGACCGGTCGCGTGCTCGATGCGTACGTCCTCGATGTTGACCCCGGCCATCCCCGCGTCGGCGAAGATGCGGGCGAGCTGTCCCGGCTGGTCGTCGATGAGGACGGCCACGACCTCGTAGACGCGCGGCGCGGAGCCGTGCTTGCCGGGGACGCGGACCTGGCCCGCGTTGCCGCGCCGCAGGACGTCCTCGATCCCGCCGGCGCCCTCGCGGCGCTTGGCCTCGTCCGAGGACTGGAGGGCGCGCAGGGCCTGGACCGTCTCGTCCAGGTCGGCGGAGACGTCCGCGAGGAGGTCCGCGACGGGGCCCGGGTTCGCGGAGAGGATGTCGATCCACATCCGGGGGTCGGAGGCCGCGATCCGCGTCACGTCGCGGATGCCCTGCCCGCACAGGCGTACCGCCGTCTCCTCCGCGTGCTCCAGGCGCGCGGCGACCATGCTGGACACCAGGTGCGGCATGTGGGAGACGAGCGCCACGGCGCGGTCGTGGGCGTCCGCGTCCATGACGACGGGCACGGCACGGCAGTGCGAGACCAGTTCCAGGGCGAGGTTCAGGACCTCGGTGTCCGTGTCCCGGGTCGGGGTGAGCACCCAGGGCCGGCCCTCGAAGAGGTCGCCGCTCGCGGCCAGCGGACCCGACTTCTCGCGGCCCGACATGGGGTGCGTGCCGATGTACGCGGTGAGGTCGAGGCCGAGCGCCTCCAGCTCGCGGCGGGGACCGCCCTTGACGCTGGCGACGTCCAGGTAGCCGCGGGCGAGGCCGCGGCGCATGGCGTCCGCGAGGGTGGCGGCCACGTGCGCCGGCGGTGCGGCGACGATCGCGAGGTCGACCGGACCCTCGGGCGTCTCGTCCGTGCCGGCGCCGAGCGCCGCCGCCGTACGGGCCTGCTCCGGGTCGTGGTCGGCGAGGTGGACGACGACGCCGCGGGCGGCGAGCGCGAGGGCCGCGGACGTGCCGATCAGCCCGGTTCCGATGACGAGGGCGGTCCTCACTGGGCGATGTCCTTCCGCAGCGCGCCCGCGGCGCCCAGGTAGACGTGCACGACGTCGGCGCGCGGCCGGTCGGACTCGATGTGCGCGAGGACGCGGACGACCCGGGGCATCGCGCCGTCGATGTCCAGCTCCTGCGCGCAGATCAGCGGGACGTCGACGATGCCGAGCTTGCGCGCCGCCGCGGCCGGGAAGTCGCTGTGCAGATCGGGCGTCGCCGTGAACCAGATGCTGATCAGGTCGTCCGTGGTGAGCGCGTTGCGCTCCAGGATGGCGGTGAGCAGCTCGCTGACCTGCTCGTCCATGTGCCCGGCCTCGTCCCGTTCCAGTTGGACGGCGCCCCGGACCGCTCGTACCGCCACGGTGATGCTCCTCGCTGATCTGTGCCGATCGGTGTGCGTGTCGTGTCACACCAGCGTAGTCAGCCCTCCGGGCGCGGGTGCGCGGCGCCCGCCTGACGAGACGGGCACCGGGCGCCCGTCGCGGCCCGCACCGGCCGCCCGGCCGTGTCGATGTCACCCGAATCGCCCCATTCCTTCACCTCGGGCGCGAACGCGCCCGTGCGCCTCTGGACGCGGGCGCGCCCGTCCGCTCTCATGGCAGGAGACCCGCCCCGGGGGAGGACCGGATGAAGCGACCAGGACCCCTGCTGACGCTCCTCGCGGGGCTCGTGCTCGGTGTGATCCTGCTGACGCTCGACGTGACGACGGGGGCGAAGGGGACGTCGAACCCGTACCGGCCGGCGTCGCCCGGCGTCTCGGTGTCGGCCACCGCCCCGGCCGCTTCCGCCTCTCCCCCGGTGAGCCCGCCGCCGAGCCCCTCGCCGTCCCGCACCGCCGTCGCCAACGGCGACTACGCGGGCCGCACCGACGACGACACCTCCGCCGTCGCCGTCTCCCTGCGCGGCGGCAGGGCGATCGCGTACTTCTGCGACGGCCACGACAAGGAGTCCTGGCTGAAGGGCGACGTCGCGCAGGACGGCAGCATGAAGCTCACCGGCGGCAACGGCGACGAGCTGAACGGAACCCTCCGGGGCCACGAGCTGATCCGCGGCACCGCCGACGTCGGCGGGCAGCGGTACGCCTTCACGGCGGACCGGGCCGTTCGGCCCTCCGGCCTGTACCGGGCGACGGCCACCGTGCGCGGCGCGAAGGTCGACGGCGGCTGGATCGTGCTGCCCGGCGGGAAGCAGGTCGGCGTCGTGGAGCGCGACGGCACGCCCTCGGCGGCACCGGAGATCGACCCGGAGACCGGCGCCGTGACGATCGACGGCCAGAAGATCACCGCCCGTCCTGTCACCCCCTGACCTCCTCTGCCACAGGAGCCGTTCATGACCGTGGACCCGAACGCCGCCACCCAGGGCTTCCCTCCCCCGCCCCCCGGCCACGACCGTCCCGGCGCGGCGCGCTATCTGGTCCCGGCCCTGGTCGCCGCGGCCGTCGCGGTCGGCCTCGGCGTCTACGGCAAGGTCCACGACCCCACGGGCACGGCCTTCGACCTCGCCGGGTTCAGCAGTACCGGTGCCGTGAAGTCCTGGCTGGCGACGACGGCGTTCTTCTTCGCGCTCGTCCAGCTCGTCTCGGCGCTGATGATGTACGGAAAGCTGCCGGGCCCGGGATGGTCGGCGGCACTGCACCGGTGGTCGGGGCGCATCGCGTTCCTGGTGACGGTGCCCGTCGCGGTGCACTGCCTGTACGCGTTGGGCTATCAGACGTACAGCACCCGGGTCATGTGGCACTCGCTCCTGGGGTGCTTCTTCTTCGGTGCCTTCAGTGCCAAGATGCTGCTGCTCCGCTCGGAGCGCCTGCCCGGCTGGCTGCTGCCGGTCATCGGCGGCCTCGTCTTCGCCGTGCTCACCGCCATCTGGCTGACCTCCGCCTTCTGGTTCTTCCGTACGTTCGGAGTGACGACATGACCAACCCCTCGACGCGGCGCACGGTGATCCTCGCCACGGGGGCGTCCGCGCTGCTCGCCGGGTGCAGCCAGTACGGCAGCGGCGGCGACTCCTCCAGCGCGTCCCCCAACACCTCGGGCGGCGGGGAACTCGCCACGACGGGCGACATCCCGGTCGGCGGCGGCACGGTCTTCACCGACCGCAAGATCGTGGTCACCCAGCCGACGAAGGGCGACTTCAAGGCCTTCTCGGCGATCTGCACGCATCTGGGGTGCCTGGTGAACAAGGTGGCGGACGGGACCATCGACTGCCCGTGCCACGGGAGCAGGTTCAGCGTCGAGGACGGTGCGGTCAAGGCCGGTCCCGCGCCGCGCCCGCTGCCCGCGGAGAAGATCACGGTGGAGGGAAACTCGATCCGCCTGGCGTGAACGGGCCCGTACGCTCCGGACATGAGCTCCGAGTCCCCGGCACCCCTGGCATCGCAGGCACCTGGAACACCCCGGACGCCTCCCGCCCCCTCGCCGGCCCCGGCGGCCGGGCTCTCCCTGGTGCGGGACCACACGGTCTACTCCTGTGTGATGGGCTCACGCGCGTTCGGCCTGGCCACGGACGACAGCGACACCGACCTCCGGGGCGTCTTCCTCGCCCCGACCGCGCTGTTCTGGCGGTTCGAGAAACCGCCGACGCACGTCGAGGGCCCGGCGCCGGAGCAGTTCAGCTGGGAACTGGAGCGGTTCTGCGCCCTCGCGCTGCGCGCCAACCCGAACATCCTGGAGTGCCTGCACTCCCCGCTCGTCGAGTACGCCGACGACACCGGCCGCCAACTCCTCGCCCTGCGCGGGGCGTTCCTCTCCCGCCAGGCGCACGAGACCTTCACCCGCTACGCCCTGGGCCAGCGCAGGAAGCTGGAGGCCGACGTCCGCTCGCACGGCGCGCCGCGCTGGAAGCACGCCATGCATCTGCTGCGCCTGCTGACGAGTGCGCGCGATCTGCTGCGCACCGGGTCCCTGACGATCGACGTCACGGACCGGCGCGAGCCGCTGCTCGCGGTGAAGCGGGGCGAGGTGCCCTGGCCCGAGGTCGAACGCCGGATGGTCCGGCTCGCGGCCGAGAGCGACGAGGCCGCCCACCGCAGCCCGCTCCCGCCCGAGCCGGACCACGCTCGCGTGCAGGACTTCCTGATCCGGGTCCGCCGCGCCTCGGCGCTCCAGGACCCCGCCGGGGACGGCTAGGACGCCGTCCGCTCCCCCGACGCCGTCCAGGACCCCGTGATTCCGTCCAGGCGGGCCCTGACGACGAAGGCGTCCAGGGCGTCGTACGCGGAGGGGGCGTCCGGGAGCGTCGAGGCGTCCTGCGCCTCGTCGAGGAGGACGTGCAGCCGCTCCACGTCCTCCTCCACGCGCGCGTGCGGGACGTCGGCGGCCCCGTGCTCGCGCTCCGCCTTCGCGGCGATCAGGTCCGGGAGGTACGCGGGGGACGCGATCTGCCCGGCCAGCGTGGGCAGATCGGCCTGCACCTCGCCGCTGCGCATGAGGTGGATGCCGGTGAGCAGCACCCTGAACGTGTAGAGCAGCGGCTTGAGTTCGCCGCTCTTCTCGAAGAGCCGCCACTGCGTGGCCGCGAACCCGCGGTAGTGGTGGGCGTGATGGCGGGTGACGACCCCGGGGGCGAGCGAGATCAGCTCACGGTGTCCGTCGCCGCTGTGCACGACCAGCGGCGACAGCAGCTGCTCCAGGACGTAGCCGTTGCGGCGCAGCATCAGCCGGACGAACTTGCGCAGGTCGTGGGTGACCAGGTCCATCTCGGTCCCGTCCCGCACCCACATCCTCGACCGGGTCTCCTCCGGCTCGCGCAGCCCCACCAGATCGGCCGTCGGCAGCACGTGGACACCGCGCAGGTCGACATCGGAGTCGCGCGAGGGGAAGCCGTACAGGTGCGCCCCGGAGACGGTGGCGAAGAGCACGGGGTCGGGCTGTTCGCGCACCACGCTCGCGAGGTCGGCGCCGATGCCGGGGACGTCTGTCATGGATCAAGCATCCCAGAGGGCCCCCAGCGCCATGAGGTCGCTGTGGTACTCGATGCGGTCGGCCCACTCGGCCGGCCAGACGTCCGAGCCGTGGTGGGCGCCCGCGAAGGCGCCGGTCAGGCAGGCGATGGAGTCGGAGTCGCCCGAGGTGCAGGCGGCCCGGCGCAGCGCGGTCAGGGGTTCGTCGGCGAACATCAGGAAGCACAGCAGGCCGGTGGCGAACGCCTCTTCGGCGATCCAGCCCTCGCCGGTGGCCAGACAGGGGTCGGCCTCGGGCGAGGCCGTGCGCACGGCCAGACGGAGGTTCTCCAGGACCGCGATGCACTCGTCCCAGCCGCGCGCTATGTACTGCTCGGGTGTGGCGTCGTGGCAGAAGGTCCACAGGTCGCCGAGCCAGCGGGAGTGGTAGCGGTGCCGGTTCTCGTGCGCGTACGAGAGCAGCAGGCCGATCAGCTCGGCCGGCCGTGTGCCCTGGGAGAGCAGTCGCACGGTGTGGGCGGTGAGGTCGGAGGCGGCGAGCGCGGTGGGGTGGCCGTGGGTGAGCGCGGCCTGCAACTGGGCGGCGCCCGCGCGCTGTTCGTCGCTGAGTCCGCCGACCAGTCCGACGGGCGCCACGCGCATGTTGGCGCCGCAGCCCTTGGAACCGGTCTGGCTGGCCTCCTGCCAGCGGCGCTTCTCGTCCTTGAGAAGCTCGCAGGCGACCAGGCAGGTGCGGCCGGGGGCCCGGTTGTTCTCGGGCGACTGGTACCAGTTCACGAACTCCTCGCGCACCGGCCGTTCCATCCGCAGCGGGCCGAGCAGTCCGCGGTCCATGGCGGTGCGCAGTCCGTGGGCCAGCGCCAGGGTCATCTGGGTGTCGTCGGTGACGATCGCGGGGCGGGGCAGCGCCATCTGCGGCCAGGGGCCGCACTTGTCGAGGATGGCGGGCACGGTGCTGAACTCGGTGGGGAACCCGAGCGCGTCGCCGAGGGCCAGGCCGATGAGGGCGCCGGTGGCCGCGCGTTTGGTGAGGGTCGTGCTGGTCATCGGGGCCGTCCTTACGAGGTGGGACGCAGCAGGGGTGGGTGCAGTACCTTGGCGCCGCCCGCGCGGTAGAGGGCGGCGGGTTTGCCGCGGCCGCCGGTGAGGCGCGCGGCGCCGGGGACCTGTTCGACGAATCCGGGCGTCGCGAGGACCTTGCGGCGGAAGTTGGGCCGGTCGAGGACGGTGCCCCACACCGTCTCGTAGACGTGCTGGAGCTCTCCGAGGGTGAACTCGGGCGGGCAGAAGGACGTGGCGAGACAGGAGTACTCGAGCTTGGCGCCCACGCGGTCGTGGGCGTCGGCGAGGATCCGGTCGTGGTCGAAGGCGAGCGGGCCGAGGTCGTCGAACGGCAGCCACAGGGCCCGCGCCGCGTCGCCGCCGCCGTGCGGTTCGGGAGGGTCGGGCAGCAGCGCGGCGAAGGCGACGGAGACGACCCGCATACGGGGGTCGCGGCCGGGTTCGCTGTAGGTGCGCAGCTGCTCCAGGTGGAGGCCCGTCAGGTCCGACAGGCCGGTCTCCTCGGCGAGTTCACGCCGGGCCGCCTCCTCGGCGGACTCGCGGGGCAGGACGAAGCCGCCGGGCAGGGCCCAGCTGCCGGCGTAGGGCTCCGTGCCCCGCTCGACGAGCAGGACCTGGAGGGCGCCCGCGCGCACGGTCAGGACGGCCAGGTCGACGGTGACGGCGAAGGGCTCGAAGGCGTATTTGTCGTAGCCCTCGGGTGCCGCGCCCCCGGGCGTGCGGCTCTCCCCTGTCTCCACCCCGCACCTCTCCCTTTATGGTCAACCTGACCATGGTCACTACGACTATAAAGGGAGCGGTGGGTGTCAACAAGGTTCTCGGTCAGGGAAGTTGCGACTCCTTGGGCCGAGGCGGAAACACGGCGGCCGGTCCCGGAGAAACTCCGGGACCGGCCGTCGTACGAGCGGGAGGGATCAGAGACCGACCTCGGCCATGAGCATGCCGACCTCGGTGTTCGACAGACGGCGCAGCCAGCCCGACTTCTGGTCGCCCAGGGTGATCGGGCCGAACGCGACGCGCACCAGCTTGTCGACCGGGAAGCCGGCCTCGGCGAGCATGCGGCGCACGATGTGCTTGCGGCCCTCGTGCAGGGTCACCTCGACGAGGTAGTTCTTGCCGGTCTGCTCGACGACCCGGAAGTGGTCCGCCTTCGCGTAACCGTCCTCCAGCTGGATGCCGTCCTTGAGCCGCTTGCCCAGGTCGCGCGGGATCGGGCCCACGATGTGCGCGAGGTAGACCTTCTTCACGCCGTACTTGGGGTGGGTCAGCCGGTGCGCCAGCTCGCCGTGGTTGGTGAGCAGGATGACACCCTCGGTCTCGGTGTCGAGCCGGCCCACGTGGAAGAGCCGCGTCTCGCGGTTCGTCACGTAGTCGCCGAGGCACTGGCGGCCCTCGTTGTCCTCCATGGTGGAGACGACACCGGCCGGCTTGTTCAGCGAGAAGAACTGGTACGACTGCGTGGCGACGGTCAGGCCGTCGACCTTGATCTCGTCCTTGTCCGTGTCGACCCGGAGACCCTGCTCCAGCACGATCTGGCCGTTGACCTCGACCCTGGCCTGGTCGACCAGCTCCTCGCAGGCACGCCGCGAGCCGTAGCCGGCGCGCGCGAGCACCTTCTGAAGGCGCTCGCCCTCCTCCTCGGCGCCCGGGAAGGTCTTGGGCAGCTTGATCTCCGGCTTGCCCGCGTACCGGTCGCGGTTGCGCTCCTCGGCCCGCGTCTCGTACTCGCGCGAGCGGGCGGGCTCGGTGCGGCCGCCGCGCTGCTGGCCCTGCTTGGGGCCGCCCTTGGCACCACCGCGCGCCGAGGCGCCGCGCCCGGACTTCGGGCCTTCGTGCGAGCCCCCGGGGCCTACGTCGTAGCGACGCTCCTCGGGACGGGGCTTGCTGGGACGCTTCGGCTGGTCGTCACGCCCCGCCGCCGAACTCCTCGGCTGGAAGCCGCCGCCGCCCGTACCGCGGGAGCCGCCGCCGCTTCCGCCGCGCGAACCGCCGCCGCTTCCGCCGCGGGAGCCGCCACCGCTTCCGCCGCGCGAGCCACCGCCCCCGCCGGCCCCGCGGGGCGCGCCGCTGCCACGCGAACCGCCACTCCCGCCGGTTCCGCGCGGGTTGCCGCGCCCGCTGTTCCTGCCACTGCCGCTGCCACTGCTTCGCATCAAAGTTCCGTCGTCGTCGTGTCGTCTGCGTCTGCATCCGGTGCGTCCGGATCGAACGACGGGACCCCTTCCAGCGTCTCTGCCTCGATCGCGTCCGCCTCGGGGAGGAAGGGCGCGAGCTCCGGGAGCTCGTCCAGACCACGCAGGCCCATTCGCTCCAGGAAGTAGTTCGTCGTCGTGTACAGGATCGCACCTGTTTCGGGTTCCGTGCCCGCCTCCTCCACCAGACCGCGCTGGAGGAGGGTGCGCATCACGCCGTCGCAGTTGACTCCGCGGACCGCCGAGACCCTCGACCGGCTGACCGGCTGGCGGTACGCGACGACCGCGAGCGTCTCAAGGGCCGCCTGGGTGAGCCGGGCGTGCTGACCGTCCAGGACGAAGCGTTCGACGGCGCTCGCGTAGGCGGGACGCGAGTAGAAACGCCAGCCGCCCGCGATCAGTCTGAGTTCGAATCCGCGGCCCTGGACGGTGTACTCGTCGGCGAGGGCGCGCAGCGCGTCCGCGACCTGCCGCCTGGGCCGCTCCAGGATCCTGGCGAGGTGTTCCTCGGTGGCCGGCTCGTCCACGATCATGAGGACGGCCTCCAGGGCGGCCCCGAGATCGAGGTCCGCGACGGCGGGCGGCCCCGCGGGGGCGCCGGTGGTCTCCTCGCTCACGACTTCTCCTTCTCGGTGCCGTCCCTCTCGGTGCCGCTCTTGCCGGTGCCGGCCTTCTCGGTGCCGGCCTTCCCGGTGCCACGGCGCGTCTCGTCCTTCGCCGCTTCCGCCGGCCGGTCGAACTCGTCGGTCACCCGAGGCGTCCCCTCGCCCTCACCGCCCGTCCAGCGCACCAGGAGGTCCCCGAGGGCCTCCTCCTGGTCGAGCGCGACGGCCTTCTCCCGGTAGAGCTCCAGCAGGGCCAGGAAGCGGGCGACCACGGTGAGGGTGTCGTCGGTGTCCTCGACGAGCGAGCGGAAGCTGGCCTCGCCGAGTTCCCGCAGCCGTGCCACCACGATCCCGGCCTGTTCCTGCACGCTGACGAGCGGCGCGTGGATGTGGTCGACGTACACCTGGGGCTTGGGCCGGGGCTGCATGGCCTTCACGGCGAGCTTCGCGAAGCCCTCGGGGCCGATGCTGATGACCACCTCGGGCAGCAGCTCGGCGTACTGCGCCTCCAGGCCGACGGTACGGGGGTAGCGGCGGGCCTCCTCCTCCAGGCGCGCGTTGAAGATGTCCGCGATCTGTTTGTACGCGCGGTACTGGAGCAGCCGCGCGAACAGCAGGTCGCGTGCCTCCAGCAGGGCCAGGTCGCCCTCGTCCTCGACCTCGGCGGAGGGCAGCAGCCGGGCAGCCTTCAGATCGAGCAGCGTCGCCGCGACGACGAGGAACTCGGTCGTCTGGTCCAGGTCCCAGTCGGGGCCCATCGCCCGGATGTGCGCCATGAACTCGTCGGTGACCTTGGACAGCGCCACTTCGGTGACATCGAGCTTGTGCTTGGAGATCAGCTGGAGCAGCAGGTCGAAGGGTCCCTCGAAGTTCGAGAGGCGCACCTTGAAGACACCGTCCCCCGAGCCGGCGGGGGGCGCCTCGGGATCGGGGGGCGGGGCCGTGGAGGTCTCAGGGGCGCCCTGGGGCGCCTCGGGGCGCTCGACCGGCCCATCGGGGCGCGCGGGTGCCGCGAAGCCCTCCACGGGCGCCTCGGGCGCCTCGGCGGGGGTCTTCGGGTGATCGGCGGTCCGTACGGCGCCGGTGTCGGACGCAGGGGACACCTCGGACGGCTCGGCACCCCCGGGTGTCTCGGTCGGCTCCGGACGCCCGGGCGCCCCGGTCGGCGCCGCGGGCACGGATTCCCCGGACAGCTCCGCCGTCGCCGGTTCCGCGGAATGTTCCGCCGTCACCGGGTCCCCGTACGGGTCCGCGGTCTCGGGCGGCTCGGACGGGTCCGCGGTCTCGGACGGCTCCGCGGTCTCGGGTGGCTCGGGAGGCGCCGGTGGCGTTCCCGGGCCGCGCCCCAGCGCACGCCGACGACCGCCGGAGGCGGCTGACGGGGGCGGGACGTTCGAGGTCATAGCCGTCGAAGGCTACCGCTACCGCCCGCGCAGTCGCCGTACGAGAATGCTCGCCTCGCCGCGCGATTCCAGGTCCGCGAGGACCACGGCGACCGCCTCGCGGACGATCCGCCCGCGGTCGACGGCGAGACCGTGCTCGCCGCGGAGCACCAGGCGCGCGTGTTCGAGGTCCATCAGTTCCTCGGCGGACACGTACACCGTGATCTTCTCGTCGTGCCGCTCCCGCCCGCTGGGCCGGCGGTTCGCGGCGCGCGCCCGCTTGCGGGACGACTGCACGGAGGCCGAGGTGGCGGCAGAACCTTCCTGCGGCGGCCGGCCGCGCCCCGAACGGTCCGGGGCGCCGCCCCTGCTGCGCGACTCCCCCGCGCCGGACGGGTCGGCGTCGGCGGCGACGTGTTCGTCGCCCTCGCCGTCACCGCCCTGGACGGGCACCGACTGGGGAGTGTCCTCCCCGGCCGCCGCGTCGCCCTCGCCGGCCGGAGCCGGCACCCGGGCCTCGCCGTTGGTCCGGCGGTTGGGGCTGGATGCCTGGAGCGCCATGCCCCCGGTGGTACGGAACAGTTCGTCGGCCCCCGGCAGACTCACTCGGCGTGACACCGGGCGAGCACCTCCCTGGCGAGCTGGCGATAGGCGGCGGCGCCGACGGAGTTGGAGGCGTAGGTGGTGATCGGCTCACCGGCGACCGTGGTCTCCGGGAAGCGGACGGTCCGGCCGATCACGGTGTGGTAGACGTGATCGTCGAACGCCTCGACGACGCGTGCGAGCACCTCACGGCTGTGCACCGTGCGGGAGTCGTACATCGTGGCGAGGATGCCGTCCAGCTCCAGCTCGGGGTTGAGCCGTTCCTGGACCTTCTCGATCGTCTCGGTGAGCAGGGCGACACCGCGCAGCGCGAAGAACTCGCACTCCAGCGGCACGATCACCTTGTGGGCCGCCGTCAGCGCGTTCACGGTCAGCAGGCCGAGCGAGGGCTGGCAGTCGATCACGATGTAGTCGTAGTCGGCCATCAGCGGCTTCAGGGCGCGCTGGAGCGTGGACTCGCGGGCGACCTCGCTCACCAGCTGAACCTCGGCGGCGGACAGGTCGATGTTGCTGGGCAGCAGGTCCATGTTCGGGACCGCCGTCTTCAGGAGCACCTCGTCGGCCGCCATGCCCCGCTCCATGAGCAGGTTGTAGACGGTGAGGTCGAGCTCCATCGGGTTGACGCCGAGTCCCACGGACAGCGCGCCCTGCGGGTCGAAGTCGACGAGCAGCACCCGGCGTCCGTACTCCGCGAGCGCGGCCCCCAGGTTGATGGTCGACGTGGTCTTGCCCACGCCGCCCTTCTGGTTGCACATCGCGATGATCGTCGCGGGGCCGTGACTGGTCAGCGGACCCGGGATCGGGAAGTAGGGCAGCGGGCGCCCCGTCGGGCCGATGCGCTCACGGCGCTGACGGGCCGCGTCGGGCGCGAGCGTGGCCGCGTACTCCGGATCGGGCTCGTACTCGGCGTCGGGGTCGTAGAAGTGCCCCTCGGGCAGTTCGTCGTAGTCGGCGAAGTGGGTGTGGTTCTCGCCACTTCCGTTGCCGGCCATGGCGTTCACGTGATGGCCATCCATGCTCGGGTGTGCTGTCTGAGTCGTCCGGGGACTCTGGTGGGCTGCGAAGGTGCGGACAGCGACGGAGCCGACAGCCTCGAGCCCCGTGGGGTCCTGGCCCCGCGCCGGCATTCCTGGTTGACCACCCCCGGGAGTAAATGTCGACTCATTCACAAGTCGTCTTACCTCCTTGGTGACCAGGAAACTTCTCGATAGGTCAGCGTGGCACCATGCCGACGGTTGGCGACTCTATGGCGTGTCACCGCTCCGCAGCAACACAATCCGCCGGACCCGACCCGATGTGTCGGCAACCGAACATCCCTCTGTCAAGGGCGTAAGGCCGTCGCACGGCAGGTTTCACCGGTGTGCGAATCGGCTGAAGAGTTACGTTCGTGGCGAGTTGAACGAGTGCCGCAAAGTGACCCGACACACACCCGGCCGGACCTTGTCGGGCAAGGTCCGGCCTGGTGAGCGGTGTTGACGACCCGTGTTGACGTATCGCCTTTTGTCGGCGCCGAGTCGACCGAAAATGTCGACTCATGGAGCCATCGGCAAAGTCAGCCGAGCAGGCTCTCCAGCGCGACGTGCTCCAGCCCGTGGGCCTCGGCGACCTCGCGGTAAACAACCTTGCCGTCATGCGTGTTGAGACCCTTGGCCAGCGCGTTGTCACGACGCAGCGCCTCGGTCCAGCCGCGGTTGGCGAGCTCGACGATGTACGGCAGCGTGGCGTTGGTCAGCGCGTAGGTCGAGGTGTTGGGGACCGCGCCGGGCATGTTGGCGACGCAGTAGAAGACCGAGTTGTGGACCGGGAAGGTCGGCTCGGCGTGCGTGGTGGGACGCGAGTCCTCGAAGCAGCCGCCCTGGTCGATCGCGATGTCGACAAGGACACTGCCGGGCTTCATCCGCGAGACCAGCTCGTTGGTGACCAGCTTCGGCGCCTTGGCACCGGGGATCAGCACGGCGCCGATCACGAGGTCGGCCTCCAGGCAGGCCTTCTCCAGCTCGAAGGAGTTGGACATGACGGCCTTGACCTTCGTACCGAAGATCTTGTCGGCCTCGCGCAGCTTGTTGATGTCGCGGTCGAGCAGCGTCACGTCGAAGCCCATGCCGATGGCGATCTGCGCGGCGTTCCAGCCGGAGACGCCACCGCCGATGACGACGGCCTTGGCCGGCAGGACGCCGGGGACACCGCCGGGCAGGACACCGCGGCCGCCGTTGGCGCGCATCAGCTGGTAGGCGCCGACCTGCGGGGCGAGGCGGCCCGCGACCTCGGACATCGGGGCGAGCAGCGGCAGCGCGCGGCTCGGCAGCTCGACGGTCTCGTAGGCGATGGCCGTGGTGCCGGACTCCAGGAGGGCGTCCGTGCACTCGCGGGAGGCGGCCAGGTGCAGGTAGGTGAAGAGCGTCTGGTCCTTGCGGAGGCGGTGGTACTCCTCGGCGATGGGCTCCTTGACCTTCAGCAGCAGGTCGGCGGTGGCCCAGACCTCGTCGGCGGTGGGCAGGATCTGCGCGCCTGCGGAGACGTACTCCTCGTCCGTGATCGAGGAGCCGACGCCGGCGTTCTGCTCGACGAAGACCTGGTGGCCGTGGCGCACGAGCTCGTGCACGCCTGCCGGGGTGATGGCCACCCGGAACTCGTTGTTCTTGACCTCGCGGGGGATGCCGACCTTCACGTCGATCACGGTCCTTGACTCAGAGGGCTCTGGGGCTATGCATGCCGAGGCGATGCAAGCCAGGCAATGCATGTCATACCCGACGTACGGGAGCACACCGGGAGACACCACGGAAGAACGCGGCGGAGCCAGTCTAATGAAGGGATTCCCTCTGTCTAGCCTTTCAATGCATCAATCTTCAGCGGATGCACTGCGGATTTCGTAGGCGTTAGCGTCGTGTTCCAGGCCGGATGTGCTCTCCAGCAGCTCATCTCCCAGCATGCGCTCGGCCGCCGCTCGGTGCAGCCCGGCGGCCGCGGGGTCGCCGAGCCGCTCCAGGGTGTCGGCCAGCCTGACCTGGAGGGCGGCCTGGAGACGTACGTCGTCCGCGCGGCGCGCCCACTCGACGGCCTCCTGGCAGGTGCGCAGCGACTCCTCGGGGCGTCCCGCGTACTCCTGGACGCGGGCCATCTCGCTCAACGCCCTTGCCTGGGAGGCGACATCGCCGTTCTTGCGGTGCCAGGCGACCGCGGCGCGCCAGTTGACCTGGGCCTCGCCGTAGCGGCCCGCGTAGGTGTGCGCCGCGGCGATGCGCCCGTAGAGCCGGGCGGCGTCCACCCGCTCGTCGCGTGCCAGCCGCTGGGCGAGCGCCCTGCCGTACCAGTCGGCGGCCCGGTCGTGGTCCCCGAGTTCCTGGTGGGCACCGCCTACGGATTCCATCGCGCGGCCGGTCGCGTAGGGGTCGTTCGCCTCGCGTCCGGCGTCGAGCGCGGCCCGGTAGCGGGCCAGGGCGCCGGTCCTGCGGCCGGTCTGCGCGTCCAGGTCGGCGAGATTGAGCAGGGCCGCCGCCTTCTCGCGGGGCAGGTCGCGGCGTTCGGCGACGTCCAGGACGAGACGGTGGATGCCGTACAGGTCGGGCGCGGCGGCCCGGGTGCCGAAGTGCGCGGCCATCGCCCGCACCAGGGCGGCCATCAGGCGCCGGGCCAGGGTGTCGAGCTCGCCGTCGGCGACGGCCAGCCGGGCCGAGGCGAGCAGCGCGGGCCTGCGCACGCGCAGCCAGTCCTCCGCGGCCCGGGGTCCGGCGAAGCGCAGGGCACGCGGCATCCCGGCGAGCCGCTCCCGGGCGGGGGAGCTGTCGGTCTCGGTGATCGCGCGGCAGGACACCAGGAGCCGTACGGTCCGCTCCAGCATCCGGGCGCGGGCCAGCTGGACCTCGGCGGGCCGGTCGTGGGTGTCGACGAGCGCGCGGAGCAGCGGCTGGAGGCAGCCGGGGACCTCGTACTGGGGCAGCTGCGAGGGGACCGCCCGCAGCAGGCGCAGGCCGACGAACTCGTCCAGCATGGTGTGCGCCGACTGGACCGAGCAGCCGGCCAGCGCGGAGGCCGTGTGCGGGTCGACGAGGCCCGCGGGGGCCAGGGAGAGCAGGCGCAGCATACGCGCGGCGGCGCCCGGCAGGGAGGCGTACGAGAGCCGGAAGACGCGCTCCATCGGGGAGCCGTCCCCGCCCTCGGTGCGCAGCTGCTTGGCGAGGTCGGCGACGGCGGCGGAGGGTCTCGCGGCGAGCCAGCCGCCGGCCAGCACCAGGGCGGTCGGCTGGCCCGCGCACAGTTCGACCAGCCCTTCGGCGGCGAGCGGGTCGACGGTGATGCGCACCGAGCCGGTGAAGTGGCCGAGGAGTTCGAGGGCGGACTTGGTGTCGAGGCCGCCGAGGGTGCAGGGCCGGACGTCCGCGATCCCGGTCAGCGGCCCGCCGGAGACGGCGACGACCAGGCAGTCGGGGGAGTCGGGCAACAGCGCGTCGACCTGCTCGGCGTCGGCCGCGTCGTCGAGCAGCAGCACCGCCCGCCGGATCGCGAGGGCCTCGCGCAGCCGCTCGCAGAGCTCGTCGGCGCCGGCTCCGGGAGGTGCGGTCAGCCCGAGGGCGGTGAGCAGTTCCCGCGCGGTGGCCTCGGTGGGCACCGGCGTGCCGTCGGGTTCGGTGAGCCGGGCGCTCAGGACGCCGTCGGGGTAACTCTCGGCGACCTGTGCGGCGAGGCTCGCCGCGAGCGCGGTGCGGCCGGAGCCGGGCTTGCCGGCGATGAGGAGCACCCGCGCGCGGGGGGCCTTCCGGCCGGCGATGGTGTCGAGTCCTGCCCGCTCGATGTCCGCCCGGAGTTCCTTCAACTCTCTTGTACGGCCCAGGAACTGACTCTCCGTGGGAGCGGACCCGGCAGCCGGGCGCTGCCCCGTGGGCGCCACCTTGGTGCCGCCGTCGTCCACCGCCTGATCCGCCACGGGCCACGCTCCCGTTCCACTGCACGCGCAAGCCCGCCGGGACTCCGGTACGGGCGTTTTCCAGAGCCTAGTTCACGCTCTGCGACGATTCGGACGGAGCACGACGGGGACATCCCTCGATCGGATCAGGCGATCGTAGGACCGGTGGCCCCGGACGGGCGTATACGACCGTCCGGAGCGGGGCGACGGAACGGACCGGCCGTCCCGGAGCCGGCGTCAGGCCTCGAAGGGGCGCGCGGGCCACGGCGCCCCGGCCGGGCGCAGGGCGTCCGGTCCGGCGCCCCGGCGCGCGGCGACGAGCGAGAGGACCCCCACGACCAGGCAGTTGTTGTGCAGGTCACCGGCGAGCACACCGGCGACGAGGTCGTCGAGGGGGACGCGGGCCAGCTCCATGTCGGCCTCCTCGTCCTCGACCTCGAACCGCTCGCCCTCCGCCTGGGAGAGATCGCGGGCCAGGAAGATCCGGATGGCCTCGTCGCAGCCGCCGGGCGTGGTGTAGACGTCGGTCAGCACCCGCCAGGTCTCCGCCTTGACGTGCGCCTCCTCGTAGAGCTCGCGCTGGGCGGCGTGCAGCGGGTTCTCGCCGGGGATGTCGAGCAGGCCCGCCGGGATCTCCCACAGCTTCTGGCGCACCGGGTGGCGGTACTGGCGCAGGACCAGCACCCGGTCCTCGTCGTCCAGGGCGAGCACGGCCACGGAGCCCGGGTGGACCTGGTAGTCCCGGCGGACGACGGATCCGTCGGGCATGACCACGTCGTCGGTGCGCACCGAGGTCTTGTTGCCCTTGAAGGGGGTCTCGGTCGCCCGGACCTCCCACTCCTCGGGGGTGTCCTTGATCGTCATGGCCTGTCCTCCCACACGCGCAAAAAGAAGCCGGTCCGGGTGACGGGACCGGGGTGCGCGTCCGGCGGGAACACCCGCCGACACGCACCCCGGTCACCGTACAACCCTGGTGCTACTTGCCCGTCTTGCGCGCCACCGCGGCCTTGACCAGGCCCGCGAAGAGCGGGTGCGGCCGGGTCGGACGGGAGCGCAGCTCGGGGTGCGCCTGGGTCGCGACCAGGTACGGGTGGACGTCACGCGGGTACTCGACGTACTCGACGAGCTTGCCGTCCGGGGACGTTCCGGAGAACTGGAGGCCCGCCTTCTTCTCCAGCTCGGCGCGGTAGGCGTTGTTCACCTCGTAGCGGTGACGGTGGCGCTCCTCGACGTACTCCTTGCCGTCGTACACCTCGCGCACGATCGAGCCCTCGGCGAGCTTGGCCGGGTACATGCCCAGGCGCATGGTGCCGCCCATGTCGCCCTCGCCCGCCACGATGTCGAGCTGCTCGGCCATCGTGGAGATGACCGGGTGGCCGGTGCCGGAGTCGAACTCGGTGGAGTTGGCGTCGGGGATGTCGGCCAGGTTCCGCGCGGCCTCGATCACGATGCACTGGAGGCCGAGGCACAGACCGAGCAGCGGGATGCGGTTCTCGCGGGCGTACTGGATCGCGCCGACCTTGCCGGACACACCGCGGTCGCCGAAGCCGCCGGGGATGCAGATCGCGTCGACGTCGCCGAGCTGCTTGGCGGCGCCCGCCGGGGTCTTGCAGTCGTCCGAGGTGACCCACTTGATCTTGACGCGGGCCTTGTTGGCGAAACCGCCGGCGCGCAGCGCCTCGGTCACCGAGAGGTAGGCGTCGGGCAGGTCGATGTACTTGCCGACGAGCGCCATGGTGATCTCGTGGACCGGGTTGTGGACGCGGTCCAGGAGGTCGTCCCAGGTCGCCCAATCCACGTCACGGAACGGCAGGTCCAGCTTGCGCACGACGTAGGCGTCGAGGCCCTCGGTGTGCAGGACCTTCGGGATGTCGTAGATCGACTTGGCGTCGATCGCCGCGACCACGGCGGCCTCGTCGACGTCGCACATCAGCGAGATCTTGCGCTTGATGGCGGTGGGGACCTCGCGGTCGGCCCGCAGCACGATCGCGTCGGGCTGGATACCGATGTTGCGCAGCGCCGCGACGGAGTGCTGGGTCGGCTTGGTCTTCAGCTCGCCGGACGGGCCGATGTAGGGCAGCAGCGAGATGTGCACGACGAAGACGTTGTCGCGGCCGACCTCGTGGCGGACCTGGCGGACCGTCTCCAGGAAGGGCAGGGACTCGATGTCGCCGACCGTGCCGCCGACCTCGGTGATGACGACGTCGACGTCGTCGGTCGCCATACGGCGGATGCGGTGCTTGATCTCGTTGGTGATGTGGGGGATGACCTGCACGGTGTCACCGAGGTACTCGCCGCGCCGCTCCTTGGCGATGACGGTGGAGTAGACCTGACCGGTGGTCACGTTGGCCGAGCCGTCCAGGTCCACGTCGAGGAAGCGCTCGTAGTGCCCGATGTCCAGGTCCGTCTCGGCGCCGTCGTTGGTGACGAACACCTCACCGTGCTGGAACGGGTTCATGGTGCCCGGGTCGACGTTCAGGTACGGGTCGAGCTTCTGCATCGTGACGCGCAGACCCCGTGCCTTGAGCAGCGCGCCCAGGCTGGAGGCGGTCAGGCCCTTCCCGAGGGAGGACGCGACACCCCCGGTGACGAAGATGTGCTTGGTCGTCGTGGCTGTGCTGTTTCGAAAAGCACTGGGCGGCATGGCCAAGAGGGGGCTCCCGTGGTCGGTCTGGGGTGCGTGCCGGCGTGGGGCCCGGGGATTTCCGGGGGTTGCCGTCGCTGCGGTTCGGGGGTTTCTTGCCCACCGGTCCACGGGCTACCAGGGTATCAGCGACCGGAGGAGGCCGCTTCCGGCCACGCTCCGCGCACACCCGGGCACCCCGCCGGGCACACGGCCCACACACCGCTCACTCGATCGGCTCAGCCGGGTTGCCCGGAGCGGCACGCGGATCTTCCACGTGCGTCGTATCCTGCTCGGACACTCGCTGCCGAGTCCCTCCGGCACACGGCACCATCCCGCACGTAACCGGAACAAAGAGGGCCTGTCAGTTCGTTTCGAGACGACAATCGCATCGCCCATCGCACCGACACCTGACGCTTCGCGGCGACGCACGGCGGACGTCCCCCATCAGCGACGTTCCGCGGACACCTCATCCCATTGCCTACTGTTTTGCAGTACCTACGTTCCCTTTGACCGCAAGAGCGACCGCCCCGTGCAGGGGCGCCGTGGCCGTTCGACTGGAGATGCACGTGGCCGGGCGCATCGAGGACTACGCACTCATCGGAGACATGCAGACAGCCGCGCTGGTCTGCCGGGACGGCACAGTCGACTGGCTGTGCCTGCCCCGCTTCGACTCCCATGCCATCTTCGCGGGACTGCTCGGCACCGAGGATCACGGATTCTGGCGGCTCGGCCCCGCGCACGCCGCCGACGCGCAGCCGCCCGCGGCCACGCGCCGCCGGTACCGCGGCGACTCGCTGATCCTGGAATCCGAGTGGGACACCCCGCGGGGCACGGTCCGGGTGACCGATTTCATGCCCCCGCGCGACGGGGCGCCGCAGCTGATCCGGATCGTCGAGGGCGTCAGCGGCCGGGTGCCGATGCGCTCCACGCTGCGCATGCGGTTCTCGTACGGCCGTGTCGTGCCCTGGGTGCGCCGGCACGAGGGCCGCACGGTCGCGGTCGCGGGACCCGACTCGGTCTGGTTCGACACGGACTGCGTGACCTACGGCAAGGACCTGACCACCTACGCCGACTTCACGGTGGCGCCGGGCGAGACGGTCACGTTCACCGTGTCGTGGGAGCCCTCGCACAAGCAGCCGCCCGCGCTGCCCGAACCGGAGCAGTCGCTCGAGGCGACCGAGGAGTTCTGGCGCGACTGGGTCGACCAGTGCACGTACCACGGCCCCTACCGCGAGGCCGTCGTCCGCTCCCTGATCACCCTCAAGGCCCTGACGTACGCGCCCACGGGAGGCATCGTCGCCGCGCCCACCACCTCCCTGCCGGAGGAGATCGGCGGCGTACGCAACTGGGACTACCGCTACACCTGGCTGCGCGACGCGGCCATCACCCTCTCCTCGCTGCTGCGCACCGGGTACCGCGAGGAGGCCCGCGCCTGGCGCGAATGGCTGCTGCGCGCGGTCGCCGGCGACCCGGAGAACCTCCAGATCATGTACGGCATCGCGGGGGAAAGGGAGTTGGGCGAGGCGGAACTCGACTGGCTTCCCGGGTACGAGGGTTCGGCGCCCGTCCGGGTCGGAAACGGCGCGGCGCACCAGCTCCAGCTCGACGTGTACGGCGAGGTCACCGAGGCCCTGCACCTGGCCCACATGACGGGCCTGTCCCGCAACGACTACGCCTCGCTCCTCCAGCTGAAGCTGATCCGCTACCTGGAGACGCACTGGGACCAGCCGGACGAGGGGATCTGGGAAGTCCGGGGCCCGCGCAGGCACTTCGTGCACTCCAAGGTGATGGCCTGGGTCGCCGTCGACCGCACGATCAAGCTCGTCGAGTCCGGTGACGCGGACGGCCCGCTGGAGAAGTGGCGCGAACTGCGCGACGACATCCACCGGGACGTCTGCGAGAAGGGCTACGACCCGGAGCGCAACACCTTCACGCAGTCCTACGGCTCGAAGGAGCTGGACGCCTCCCTGCTGCTCATCCCGCAGATGGGCTTCCTGCCGCCGGACGACAAGCGGGTGATCGGCACCATCGAGGCGATCCAGCGCGAACTGTCCACCTCCGACGGCTTCATCCTGCGCTACCCGACCTCGGGCGAACACGCGGGCGTGGACGGCCTGGAGGGCGACGAGGGCGCCTTCCTCGCCTGCTCGTTCTGGATGGCCGACGACCTCGCGATGATCGGCCGGGTCGACGAGGCCCGCAAGCTGTTCGAGCGGCTGCTGGCCCTGCGCAACGACCTCGGTCTGCTGGCCGAGGAGTGGGACCCGCGTCTTCAGCGCCAGGTCGGGAACTTCCCGCAGGCCTTCAGCCACGTCCCGCTGATCGACACGGCCCTGCGGCTGACGGCGAGCGGGGCGTACGGCGGCTGAGCCGGTCCGTGCGGGGCGCGTGGGGCGCCGTGGCTCCCCGACGCGCCCCGGGCGCCGTACCCGCCTAGCCTGGAAGGAGTCCTGTCCCCTCATGGAAGGGGGCGGCTTCCATGGCTCCCCTTTCGAAGGCCGGCGCGGCCCTCGCCGCGCTCCGCGCAGGTCTCACCGGTGCTGTGTTCACCCCGGACGATCCCGGGTACGACGAGGCCCGGACGATCTTCAACGCGATGATCGACCGGCGGCCCGCGGTGATCGCGCGGTGCGAGAGCGAGGCCGACGTGACCCGCGCGGTGCGCTTCGCGCGTGACCTCGATCTGCCGATCGCCGTACGCGGAGGCGGTCACAGCGTCGCCGGGATGTCGCTCAACGACGGCGGTCTCGTCGTCGACCTCAGCCGAATGCACGAGGTCACCGTCCACCCCGGGTCCGAGACCGTCCGGGTCGGGGGCGGGGCCCTGATGACCCATCTGGACCGGGCCACCGAGCCCTACGGCCTCGCGACCACCGGCGGGCGCGCCTCGACGACCGGTGTCGGCGGCTACGTCCTCGGCGGCGGCACCGGCTGGCTGGACCGGTCCCTCGGCCTGGCCGTCGACAATCTGCTCGGGGTCGAACTGGTGACCGCCGACGGCACGCCGGTACGCGCCACCGACCAGGAGAACCCGGAGCTGTTCTGGGCCCTGCACGGGGGCGGCGGGAACTTCGGGGTCGCCACCGCGCTGACCCTCAAGCTGCACCCGCTGCCCGAGTTCTCCATGGCGCTGGTCATGTATCTCCCGGACAGTGGCCCCGACGTCGTACGCGTCTACCGCGAGATCATCGAGAACGGGCCCCCTGAGGCGAGCGGGGGCGTCCTCTACCTGACCGCGCCGCCCGAGGAGTTCGTGCCCGGGCACCTGGTCGGCACGCGGCTGTGCGGCGCGCTCGTCGCGTACGCGGGCGGCGAGGACGACATGCGCAAGATCGCCCAGCCGCTGCTGGCGCTGCCGCACGAGGTCGAGATCGTCACCGCCCTGCCCTACGCCGACCTCCAGTGCATGATCGACGACCCTCCCGGATGGCGTAACTACTGGTCGGCGGAGTATCTGACCGGCGCGCCCGACGACTTCGTGGACGTCTTCTGCGCACTCGGCGACGCCATGCCGGTGCCCACCGGCACCCAGCACGTGCTGTTCCCCCAGGGCGGCGCCATCGCCTCCGGGCCGACCCGCTGGCCGGTCCCCTACCGCGACGCGCCCTGGGCCGTGCACCCCTTCGGGATCTGGGAGGACCCGGCCGACGACGAGCGGTGCGTGGACTGGGTCAGGAAGGTCCGCGAGGACGTCAGGCCGTGGAGCACCGGCGCGGTCTATCTGAACTTCATCGGCGACGAGGGCACGGATCGCGTCAGAGCCGGCCTGGGCGAGGACAACCTCCGGCGGCTGGCCGCGGTGAAGGCCGAGTACGACCCCGACAACGTGTTCCGCTTCAACCACAACATCCCCCCGGTCCCGGCCGGCGCCTGACCCCCGGGCACTCGTCCCGGCACCTCCCGCGGACGGCTCCCGCGGTCTCCCCCGTCGCCCGTCACGACCCGGAGATGCCCCCGGAAGCCGTCCGCGGGTAGCGTCCGCTGCATGGACAGCCGTTACGACACCCAAGGCGCCGGAATCACCGTGCAGCGGGCCCTTGAGCTGCCCGGACTGCGCAGCGGGCTGCCGGAGATCATCGCGGGGGCCGACCGGCTGCACCGGACCGTGCGCTGGGTGCACGCGGGCGAGGTGCCGAACATCGCCTCGCTGCTCAAGGGCGGCGAACTGCTGCTGACCACGGGATACGGCCTCGGCACCCGCCCCGCCGACCAGCGCGCGTTCGTTCGCACCCTCGCCGAGCGGGGGATCGCGGCCCTCGTCGTCGAGCTGGGCCCGCGCTTCACCCGGCTCCCGGCCGCGCTCGTGGAGACGGCGCGTTCCACGGGGCTGCCGCTGGTCCAGCTGCACCGCGAGGTTCCCTTCGTGACGGTCACGGAGGAGATCCACACCGAGATCGTCAACGGCCACTACGCCCTGCTCCAGCAGGCCGAGGAGGTCCACCGCCGCTGCACCGAGGCACTGCTCGGCGGTGGCGGGGTGCCCCAGGTCCTGAGCATCCTCGCCGAGTTCAGCGGCAACCCGGTCTTCCTGGAGACCGCCGACGGACAGCTGCTCTACGCGGCCGGGGCCGGCTCCGCGGCCGCCGACCCGCTCCAGGTCTGGGAGGGCATGCGCGGCCAGCACAAGGAGGAGCCGCCCGCGGGGACCACGCTGGTGGACGTCCCCGGCGGCGGCCCGGGCACCGGCTCCGTCCGGGCCCGCCTGGTGCTCCTGCCCGTCGGCGCGCCGGTCGCCCCGGTGCACCGGATCGCCGCCGAACGGGCCGCGGGCATCCTGGCCGTCGTGCTGATGCAGGCCCGCCAGGAGGAGGAACTGGCGGCGCGGGGGCGCGGCGACTTCCTGACCGATCTCGCCGAGGGCCGGATCGAGGCCGAGGACGCGCCCGCGCAGGCCCGTGTGCTCGGCTTCAAGCCCGGCGCGGGCCCGCTGCTGCCGGTCGTGATGCGACTCGCCGACGGCCTCGCGCCCGGCGGCGGCTGGGCGGTCCTGGCCCGCGCCGTCGCCGAGGAGCTGGCCTCGGTGGGCGTGCCCGTGCTGCTCGGCGTGCGTCCCGTCGAGGGGCGGGTCCCGCTGCTGCTCGGCCTGCGTTCGGAGTCGGAGCGAGGGGCCGTCGCGGACCGTGTCGCCGCGGCGCTGCGCGCCGGGGTGGAGCGCGCGGGCATGCAGCGGCCCGGGGCGCAGCCGCCGGTGGTGGTGGTCGGGGTCGCCGGGGGCTGGGCGGCCGCGTCGGCGGGACTGCGGCACGCGGCGGAGACGGCCACGGCGGCGCAGGGCCTGTCCGACCGCCCCTGGTACGACGCCCGGCGGCTGGACATCGACCTGCTGCTGTGGCGGCTGCGCGAGCACCCCGATCTGGCCGCCTTCGTGGAGCGCGCGATCGGCCCGCTCCGCGACCACGACGTCCGCTCCAAGCCGCCCCTTCTGCCCACCCTCCAGACGTACTTGGCGCACGCGGGCCGCAAGGCGGAGACCGCCCGCGAACTGCATCTCAACCGGCAGACCCTCTACAACCGCCTCGCCCGGATCGGCGAGTTGCTGGGCATGGACCTGGACGACCCGCAGACGGTACTGGCGTTGAGCCTGGCGCTGCGCGCACGCAGACACGTTCCCTGAGCGCCGCCCGCGGGCGTCAGACCAGCGGCCGGAACCGGGTGAACTCGTCATAGACGCTGAGCACTTGGGCCACCGTCTCGTCCTCGGTCGGCCAGGTCGCGGCCTGCCGGGCACCCTTCTCCCGCAGCACCTCACGGCGTTCGGGATCGGCGAGCAGGCGGACGACCGCGTCGGCCAGTGCCTTCGCGTTCCCGTACGGGACGAGCTCGGCCGCGTCACCGACCGTCTCGGGGATGCCCCCGACGGCGGTGGCGACCAGCGGCACGCGCGCGTGGAGGGCCTCCTGCGCCAGCAGCGAGCGCGACTCCCACTTGCTGGGCAGCACGACGAGGTCGGCGGCGGCCAGCAGTTCCGTGACGTCCTCGCGCTTCCCGATGAGCCGGACCGGCAGTTCCTCGTCCTCGATCCGGCGCTGGAGGACGGGGCGCAGCGGCCCCTCCCCCGCGACGACCAGCAGCGGCACCGGGTCCAGGCGGCACCAGGCGCGCGAGGCGTCGAGGAGGGTGTGGTAGCCGCGGTGCCGGTCCAGGGAGCCGACCGCGATGAGCAACGGGCCCTCGGTCGCGCCGAGTTCGGCTCGTGCCTTGTGCCGGGAGGGGTCGAGGTCCAGCGGTTCGGCGGGCGGGCGCGGCGCCGGGAACGCCACCGCGGCCAGCCGCGCGTCCCTGGCTCCCCTCCTGCGGGCCCGGTCCACCAGGTCGGAGGAGGTACCGAGCACGACGGCGGCGGCTCTGGCGACCCGGCGCTCCAGGAGACGCAGCAGATGGGCCCGGGCGCCGTCGGCCTGCGAGCGGGTGTGCCAGGTGACGATCAGGGGGACGCTCCGCCCGCTGAGCGCCAGTACCGCCCGCAGCGCCGCGTGGATCCCGTGCGCGTGCACGAGATCGGCGTCGGCGCAGGCGGCCCGCAGCGCGGACACGGCGGCGGGGTCGCTGCTGCGGGGCACGGGGACGTGGTGCGCGCCGACCCCGGTGAAGCCGTACGCGAGGTCGGCCTCGGCGGGAGCGCAGACGGTGACCCGGACCCCTCGGGCGACCAGGCCCGCCGCCAGCGACCGCACGTGCGCGCTGCTGCCCGCGCTCGCCCCGCCGAGCACCTGCACGGTGCGCAGCGGCGACTGGCCGTGCGGTGAGTGGCTGCTCACGTGGCTCACGTGGCCGGGGCTCCTGGTTCGGCGTCGGACGGTCACGAGGAAACGTACAGAAGGATCGTGCGGAGGAAGGGACACCGCACGTCGTGCACCGCGTACTACGCCAAGGATGCCAGGCCGCCCGGGCGTTCCGGCACCGCCATCACGACGAGGGCACGTCAGACAAGGCAACCCGGCGACGACGATCACCCGCACGAGTGATGAATGGTCCGTTCCGGGGAGAGGGGGTCCCGTTGGAACCCGTGCGGCGCGCGTGACTCCCCGCGCCCCGCGGGCCGACCCGAGCCGAACGGGTTCCCGCGGGTCCTCCGCCACGCCGTACCGAGGGTGCGCCCGCGCACCGAACGGCGCACCCGGGACACCGCACTCCCCCGCCGCAGTCCCGGCGAGGGAGAATTCGGCCCTCCGGCGTTCGAGGAGCGGCGTCCGGGGCGGAGCCCCCGGGCGGGCCGGCCGGCTAGTGCTGTGACCGCCTAGGTCCACCGGGTTGGAGCGGGGTTTTCCTTGCGCCGAGCGGGCGCTCAGATGCTCAGGAACGCTGGTGTGAGGAACCGTCGCGGGAACATGCGGGAGCCACGAGTGGTCGGAGGAGCTTTATCGTCGAGAGAGAACCAGCCTGCGTCGCTCCCGGTCGATTTCTGTGACGACGACCGTGACCTCGTCGCCGGCCTGGACGACATCTGACGGACTTTCCACGGGCGTCGATGCGAGCTCTCGCAGGTGGACCAGTCCCTCGATCCCGTCGGCGACCTGGACGAAGACGCCGAACGGAATCAGTTTGGTGACCCGTCCGTGCAGTTTCTGCCCCACCGCGGTGCGGTCGGCGAATGTTTGGAAGGGGTCCGGCTGTGTCGCCCGCAAGGACAGTCTGGCCTCCAGGTTCCATGTGTCGAACTGGAGGAACTCGGCTGAGACGTGCTGTCCGACCTGTACAACGTCGAAGGTGGTTTCGATGCGCCGCCAGGACAGTTCGGGGATCGTGATGAACCCGACGCCGGGGAAGACCGGGTGGTCGGGGCCGTCGTCCAGTGCCACGAACACGCCGAACCGTTCGATCGCTGTGACGGTGCCGGAAAGGATGTCGCCGTAGTGCAGTGATTCTAGGAACGCCCAGAGTTCTGGGTTCTCGGACCGTCCGCCCATCATGCTCCCAGCCTTTCACAAGGAGCTGCGCACTCGGCGGGAAGGGCGATCACGCTGCAGTTTTGAGGGGGCGTCCGCCCCAGCGGATGCCCTTCTCACTGCGGATGCGGGCGCGTTCCTTGCGCTCGGCGGCCAGGACGTCACGGTGGCGGGCGTTGGCGTTGCGCCAGCGCAGGTAGGCGTGCAGGGCCCTTGTCTGGACGGTGTGATTTGGGTGATGGGAGTTGGCGATGGTGAACTGCCGCAGTGGTCCGAAGTGGGCCTCGATCGGGTTCGCCCACGAGGCGTAGGTCGGGGTGAAGCACAGCTCGACCTTGTGTTTCTTCGCCCAACGACGGATGTCCGTGCCCTTGTGGGCGGACAGGTTGTCCATGATCACGTAGATCGGTGCACCGTCGGGCCGGGCGGCGCGGATCGACTTCAGCGCGGTCAGCGTGTTCGCGGCACCTTTCCTGCGGCAGTTGACGCCCCACAGGCGGTCGTCGCCGACGGAATAGCAGCCGTGGAAGTAGCGCACCCCGTGGGTGCGGTGGTAGGTGGCCGGCACCCGGTCGGGATGCTTCCGTTTCGCCCAGCCCGAGCCCGCGGTGGGCCGGATCCCGAGCGGTCCGAACTCGTCGAAGGCAAACACCCGGTCGGGGAAGCGGTCCAGGACCTCCTCAATCCGGTCCAGCTTCGCCTCCCGTTCGGGGTCCGGGGACTCCTTCCAGGTCTTGGTGCGCTGGAAGGTGACGCCGCGGCGGGCGAGCAGAGACCGTAACGCCTCGCGGCCGATACGGATCACCCGGCCGTGCACTTTGCGCAGGTAGGCGACGAGTTTGCGCAGTGACCAGCGAGTGAACGGCTGGCCGAGCTTGGTGGGGCGGGTGGTGGCCGTCGCGATGACGAAGTCCTCGTCGTCATCGCTGAGCTGGCGGGGACGGCCTCCCGCCCACCGAGGGTCCAGGCAGGCCAGGCCGATCTCGTTGAACCGGTGGATCACGTCGCGGACGGTGTCCTCGTCGGCCTGCACCAGCTGGGCAATTACCGGCACCCGGTTCCCGCCGGCCGAAGCCAGCAGCATCATCGCCCGCCGATAGCGCACCGAACTCGTGCTGCCCCGGCGCACGATCTGCTGCAGCTTCTGCCCCTCCTGGTCGGTCAGTCTGCGCACACGGACAGGCTCGGCCACCGCGCCTCCAGCGGTCGGATCGGACGTCACCCCACATCCAACCGCCACGACCACCAACCCGGCGAACCAACGCGGTCAGAGCACTAGGCGTCGGCCCGGGCCGTGGCCAGGAGCTCCTCGGCGTGGGCCCGGGCCGTCTCGGAGTCCTCCTGGCCGGCGAGCATCCGGGACAGTTCGCGAACCCGCTCCTCGCCCTCCAGCACCTTCACACCGGACCGCGTCACCGAGCCGTCGTTCGTCTTCTCGACCAGCAGCTGCCGGTCGGCGAACGCGGCCACCTGCGGCAGATGCGTGACGACCACGACCTGCGCGCTCCGGGCGAGCTTCGCCAGCCGGCGCCCGATCTCGACCGCGGCCTTGCCGCCGACACCGGCGTCGACCTCGTCGAACAGATACGTCGGCACGGGGTCGGTTCCCGCGAACACGACCTCCACCGCGAGCATCACGCGCGAGAGCTCACCGCCGGACGCGCCCTTGGCGATGGGCCGCGGCGGCGCCCCCGGGTGCGGGGCGAGCAGGAGTTCCACCTCGTCGGCACCGGCGGGACCGTAGGCCACGGGGCGTCCGCCGACCTCCACGCCCTCCGGGTCGTCGGTCTGCCGGAGCTCGAAGGACACGCGCGCGTGCGGCATGGCGAGCGAGGCCAGCTCGGCGGTGACGGCGGCGGCGAACCGTTCGGCGGCCTCCGTACGGGCGTCCGTCAGCGCCTGGGCGAGGCCGCCCAGTTCGCCGCGCAGCGCGTCCCGCTCGGCGGTCAGCTCCTCCAGCCGGTCGTCGTCCCCGTCGAGTTCCGTGAGCCGCTCGGCACCGCGCTCGGCCCAGGCGAGCACGGCGTCGATGTCCTCGCCGTACTTGCGGGTGAGCTGGGTGAGCGCGGCCCTGCGCTCCTCGACCGCCGCGAGCCGCAGCGGGTCGGCGTCGAGGTCGTCGGCGTAGCCCGCGAGTTCGCCCGCGACGTCGCCGAGCAGGATGGCGATCTCCCCGATCCGCCCGGACAGCGTGGCGAGGGCCGCGTCGTGCGACCGTACGGCCTCCAGCGCCCGGTGGGCGCCCGCGACGAGCGTGGCCGCGTCGATGCCCTCCGGATCCTCGGGATTGCCCGCCATCGCGGCGTGCGCGGCCGTGGCGGCCGAGGCCAGCGCCTCCGCGTGCCCGAGCCGCTCCGCCTCCGCCGCCAGCTCCGCGTCCTCGCCCGCGCGCGGCTCCACGGCCGCGATCTCGTCGAGTCCGAAGCGCAGCATGTCGGCTTCCTGGGCCCGTTCGCGGGCGCGGGTGGTGATCTCGTCCAGTTCGGCCGAGATCGCCCGCAGCCGGCGGTAGGCGCCCGCGTACTTGGCGAGCGGCACGGCGACCGCGTCACCCGCGTACCGGTCCAGGGCCTGCCGCTGCCGGGACAGCTTGAGCAGCCCCTGCTGGTCGGTCTGGCCGTGCACCGCGACGAGTTCGTCGGCGAGTTCGGCGAGCACGCCCACCGGCACCGAGCGTCCGCCCAGATGCGCGCGGGAACGCCCCTCCGCCGAAACGGTACGGCTGATGAGCAGCACACCGTCGTCGAGTTCGGCGCCCGCCTCCTCGGCCCGTACGACGGCCGTCCCGCCCGCGGGTACGCTGATCCGCCCCTCCACGACCGCGCTCTTGGCGCCGATCCGTACGAGGGCCGGGTCGGCACGCCCGCCCAGCAGCAGCCCGAGACTGGTGACCACCATCGTCTTGCCCGCGCCGGTCTCACCGGTCACGGCGGTGAAGCCGGGTGACAGCTCGACGACCGCGTCGTCGATGACTCCGAGCGACCGTATCCGCATCTCCTCCAACACGTCCCCGACCATACGAGGTTTTCCCGCCACCGTGCGACGCCGCCCCCCGCAAAGAGAACCGAGCGTTACTTTCGGGGGGTCGTCTCGTTCGGCGGCGGACCGCGCGAAGAGGCCCGGCGCCCGGACGGAATCCGGGTGCCGGGACCGCGTTCCCCGTGCGGCGCTCCGCGGTTCCTAGTGCGGCGCTCCGCGCCACCCGGAGACCGGGAGGGCGAACTTGGCGACGAGCCGGTCGGTGAAGGACGCGTGGTGCAGCCGGGCCAGCCGCACCGGAACGGCCCCGCGCCGTACCTCGACCCGCGCCCCCGGCGGCAGCTCGACCGTCCGCCGGCCGTCGCACCACAGCACACCCGGCGGGACGTGCGGCAGCACCTCGACGGCGAGCACCGAGTCGGGCGAGGTCACCAGCGGCTTGGCGAACAGGGCGTGCGCGCTGATCGGCACCATCAGCAGCGCCTCGACCTCGGGCCAGACCACGGGGCCGCCCGCGGAGAAGGCGTACGCCGTCGACCCGGTCGGGGTCGCGCAGACGATCCCGTCGCAGCCGAACCCGGTGACGGGCCGCCCGTCGATCTCCAGCACCACTTCGAGGAGCTTCTCGGCGGACACCTTCTGCACGGCCGCCTCGTTCAGCGCCCAGTCGGTGTGCACGATGTCGCCGTTGCGGTGCACGACGACGTCGACCGTCATGCGTTCCTCGACCTCGTAGGCCCTGGTGACCACCCGGTCGACGACCTTGTCCAGGTCGTCGCGCTCGGCCTCGGCGAGGAAGCCGACCCGGCCGAGGTTGACGCCGAGCATCGGCACGCCCGAGGCGCGCGCGAACTCGGCGCCGCGCAGCAGCGTTCCGTCACCGCCGAGGACGATGAGCAGCTCGCAGCCGTCGAGGCACTGCGGAGTCGCCTCCTGGACCAGTTCCACCTCGTGCGGCAGCGGCAGATCGGCCGCCTCGGCCGCCAGGACCCGTACGCCGATCCCGGAACGCAGCAGCCCCTGGACGACCAGTTCGGCGCTGCGGATGGCTGCCGGCCGCCCGGTGTGGGCCAGCAGGAAAACAGTACGAGCTCGGGTCTGTGTCAACGCGGCCCCTCCGCCACTGCACGGTCAACGTCGGCCGGGTCGAGTTCGGGTGCCCCGGCACGCAGCCACAGAAAGTACTCGACGTTGCCCGACGGTCCGGGCAACGGGCTCGCTGTCACGCCCTTCACTCCGAGCCCCAGCTCCCGGGCTCGCCCCGCCACACCGCGCACCGTCTCTGCGCGCAGTTCCGGACTGCGCACGACACCGCCGCTGCCCAGCCGGTCCTTCCCCACCTCGAACTGTGGCTTGACCATCATCACCAGGTCGGCATCCGGCGCCGTGCACCGCGCGAGGGCGGGCAGCACCAATCCGAGCGGGATGAAGGACAGATCCCCGACAACAAGGTCCACGGGCTCCCCATCGATCGCCTCCAACGTCAACTCGCGTACGTTCGTACGGTCCTTGACGGTGACGCGTTCATCGCTCTGGAGAGACCAGGCGAGTTGTCCGTAACCGACGTCCACGGCGACGACGTGGGCGGCGCCCGCGCGCAGCAGGACGTCGGTGAAGCCGCCGGTGGACGCGCCGGCGTCCAGCGCCCTTCGCCCCTCGACCTTCAGGCCCTGCGGCCCGAAGACGGCGAGCGCGCCGGCGAGCTTGTGCCCGCCGCGCGAGACGTAGTCGGGGTCGCTGTCGTCCTTGCTGACCACGATCGCCGCGGCGGTCTCCACCTGGGTGGCGGGCTTGGTCGCGAGGGTCTTGCCCACGCTGACCCGGCCCGCGGCGATCAGCTGTCCGGCGTGCTCGCGCGAGCGGGCGAGCTTCCTGCGGACCAGCTCGGCGTCGAGGCGGCGGCGTGCCACTCCTGCCACGTTCGGATCAGCTCCTGCGGTCGTACGGCGATGGAAAGGGGTGTCCCTCAGGTTCCCCTGGGGTCCCTCCGGGCGCCCCGGCGGATTCCCCGGGTGTCCCGAAGGATCTCATTGCGGGGCGCCGGCCGGGCGGCCGGAGGGAGCCGGACCTCCCGGGCGGACGTCGAGCGCGGTGAGCGCGTCGCGCAGTCCCCGGTGCACATCCTCGTACACCTCCAGGTGTCCGTCCGTGGCAAGGTCGTCGGCGTCGGCCAGCCGGTCGAGCCCGGCGTCGACACCGGGGTCGCCCGTGGGGACCCGCGGGACGTTCAGCGGGGCCGGTGCGGCGGGGTCGTACACGGGAGCCGGTTCCGCCTCCGCGGGCGGGACGGGCCCTCCCGCGGTCGCGGCCTCGGGGAGCCCGCCCTCGGGGACTGAGTCGTTCATGCCCCGACGCTACCGCGAAGGGCTGCGGTACCGTCGATCACGATGGCGACGACTGAGGAGTGCCGCACCGCACTCGACAAACTTTCGGACAACATGGCGGGCGCCGACGGGGACGTACGGGCCGCCGCGGCCCTCGACCGCTCGCTGAGCTGCCGTATCACCGACCTGGACATCACCTTCGTGGGCCGCCTCAGGGGCGGCCGGATCGAGGTGCTGGACACCCTCCAGGGCCCGCCCCCCGAGCGGGCCCAGATCCGCCTGACGATGAAGGGCGACGATCTGGTGTCGATGGTGAACGGCGAGCTGAACTTCGCGAAGGCCTGGGGTTCGGGCCGGGTGAAGCTGGAGGCGGGCCTGCGCGACCTGCTCCGGCTCAGGACGCTTCTGTAGCGGCCGCGCCGGCGCGGACCCTGGCCCCGCGGGCCGCGGGCACCACGAGCGGCGTACCGGTCTCGGGGTCGTCGATGACCTGGCAGCGCAGCCCGAAGACCTCCTCGACGAGCGCGGCCGTGACGATGTCGCCGGGGGCGCCCTCGGCGACGACCTCGCCGCCGGTCAGGGCGATCAGGTGGGTGGCGTAGCGGGCCGCGTGGTTGAGGTCGTGCAGCACGGCGACTAGGGTGCGGCCCTGCGTCTCGTGGAGCTCGGCGCACAGGTCGAGGACGTCGATCTGGTGCTGGATGTCGAGATAGGTCGTGGGCTCGTCCAGCAGGAGCAGCGGCGTCTGCTGCGCGAGCGCCATCGCGATCCACACGCGCTGGCGCTGGCCGCCCGACAGTTCGTCGACATGGCGGTCGGCGAGTTCGGCGACCCCGGTCGAGGCCATCGACTCCCTGACCACCCGCTCGTCCTCCGCCGACCACTGGCGCAGCAGGCCCTGGTGGGGGTAGCGGCCCCGGCCGACGAGGTCGCCGACCGTGATCCCCTCCGGCGCGATCGACGACTGCGGCAGCAGCCCGAGGGTGCGTGCCACCTTCTTCGCGGGCATCGAGTGGATCGCCTGTCCGTCGAGCAGCACCCGCCCGGACGACGGCTTCAGCATGCGCGAGAGGGCGCGCAGCAGGGTGGACTTGCCGCAGGCGTTCGGGCCGACGATCACCGTGAAGGAGCGGTCGGGGATCTCCACCGACAGCTTCTCGGCGATGACGCGCTGGTCGTAGCCGAGGGTGACGTTCTCGGCGGACAGGCGGTTCACAGTGCTCCTTGGGGTGTTCTCGTCCGCGGTCACGGGGGTGGCCTTCGCCGGGCGGCTCATATCCGGCCCGCCTTGCGTTCGGTGACCAGCAGCCACAGCAGGTAGAGGCCGCCGAGGACACCGGTGACCACGCCGACCGGCAGCTGGTCGGCGCCGAAGGCCCGCTGTGAGGCCCAGTCCGCGACGATCAGCAGGGTCGCGCCCATGCACATCGAGGCCGTCAGGTTCGGTCCCGGCGACCGGGTGAGCCGCCGGGCCAGCTGCGGCGCGGTGAGCGCGACGAAGCCGACCGGGCCCGCGGCGGCGGTGGCACCCGCGGTGAGCAGCACGGCGGCCACCATCAGCAGCAGCCGCGTCCGCTCGACGCTCACTCCGAGGGCGTACGACACGTCGTCGCCCATCTCCATCATCCGCAGCCCGCGCGCGTTGCCGAGGACGAGGGGGACGAGGACGGCGCACATGATGAGCAGGGGCCAGACCTGGGCCCAGTCCCGGCCGTTGAGGGAGCCGGTCATCCAGACGACGGCGCGGGCCGCGTCGACGAGGTCGGCCTTGGTGAGGAGGTAGCCGTTGACCGCCGTGACGATCGCGGAGACGCCGATGCCGACCAGGACCAGGCGGTAGCCGTGCACGCCCCGCTTCCAGGCGAGCAGATAGATGGCGAGCCCGGTCAGCAGGCCGCCGACGAGCGCCCCGAAGGCGACCTCGGTCGCGCTGCCCGAGTACAGGACGATCATGACGAGTGCGCCGGCCGTGGAACCCTGGCCGAGGCCGAGCACGTCGGGGCTGCCGAGCGGGTTGCGGGAGATCGACTGGAAGAGCGCTCCGGCCAGCCCGAGCGAGGCCCCCACCAGCAGCCCGACGAGTACGCGCGGCAGCCGCAGGTCGTTGACGATGAACTCCTGGCTGGGGCTGCCGTCGCCGGCCAGGGTCCTGAGCACGTCGGCGGCCGGGATCGGGAAGTCGCCGGTGCCGATGAGCACCACGCTCGCGACGACCGCGGCCAGCAGCAGCAGGACGACCACGGTGAACGCGCGGAGGTCGAACCGGACGGACAGCCCGCCCGCGGTGCGCAGGGCCCGGACGCGGCGCGCGGGAAGGCCCGGGGCGCGCCGCCCGAGGGCGCTTCGGATGCTTCGGACAGGTGGGGTCGTCACAGCTGCGCCGTCCTCCGTCGCCGTACGAGAAAGATGAAGACCGGACCGCCGAGCACCGCCGTGACGATGCCGACCTGGAGCTCCGCCGGACGGGCGACCATCCGGCCCAGGACATCGGCGCCGAGCAGCAGCACGGGCGACAGGACGGTGGCGTACGGCAGGATCCAGCGCAGATCGGGGCCGGTGAAGGAGCGGACGGCGTGCGGGACCATGAGTCCGACGAACACGATCGGTCCGCAGGCGGCGGTCGCCGCGCCGCAGAGCACGGTCGCGGCGGCCATGGACAGCGCGCGGGTGCGGTTCAGGTGGGCGCCGAGCGCGCGGGCGGTGTCGTCGCCCATGGCCACCGCGTTCAGCGGCCGGGCGAGGGCCAGCGCGAGAAGCGTGCCGACGGCGAGGAACGGGGCCACCTGCTCGATCGTCGCGTCGGTCGCCGAGGCCAGCGAACCGACCGTCCAGAAGCGCATCTTGCCGAGGGCCGCGTCGTCCATGATCATCACGGCTTGCAGATAGCCGTACAGCGCGGCGCTGATGGCGGTTCCGGCGAGCGCGAGCCGCACCGGGGTCGCGCCCCGGCTGCCGCCCAGGAACCAGACCAGCGCACCGACTGCGGCCGCGCCGAGGAAGGCGAACCAGACGTAGCCGGTCAGCGAGGTGACGCCGAAGTAGGTGATCGCGGTGACGACGGCGGCCGACGCGCCCGCGTTGATCCCGAGCAGGCCGGGGTCGGCCAGGGGATTGCGGGTGAGCGCCTGGAGGACGGCACCGGACAGCCCGAGCGCGGCGCCGACCAGCAGCCCGAGCACGGTGCGGGAGATCCGGTCACCGACCACGACGTCCGCGTACGTCCCCGAGTCGTGGAACAGGCCGTGCCACACCTGTGCCGGCGGCAGCGCTTTCGCGCCGATCGCGATGCTCGCCAGCGCGACCAGCAGCAGGACGCCCACGGAGACGAGGAGCCCAAGGGTCCGTATCGCCCGGCGGGTTGGGGGCGCGGGGGCGGTTTCCGCGCGCTGTTCAGGAGGACTGTCGACCAACACGAGGTTAGGTTAGCCTACCCTCGCATCGCGTTCGATGGCCCCGCACCCTCACACCCCACCGAGGCCCAGGTCAACGCCCCCGGCAGCGCCCTGGAGCCCCTCCGCGCCCTAGAGCCCCAGCCGCGCCAGCACCTTCCCGCCGTTCAGCTCGCACGAGCCCTCACCCGCGGCCGTCCACGCCGCCGCGCACAGCGCCCGCAGGCCGTCGAGGGCTTCGCCCTCGCCCGTCAGCTCCAGTTCCTCGCCGCCCGCCGTCGCCGTCCAGCCGCCGCAGCGGAAGCCGTCGCCTGCCTCGACGACCTCGGGCTGCCCGGTGAGCATCCCGCGCAGATCGGCGTCGACGTACGTCGGACGGTGCTTCGGCGGTGCGGCGAGCAGCTGGGCGCCGTCCGTCACACCGGTCAGGACGAGCAGCGAGTCCACCTCTCCGTTGAACGCGCCCTCGATGTCCGTGTCCAGCCGGTCCCCGACCACCAGCGGCCGCTCGGCCCCGGTCCGCAGGATCGTCTCGCGGTGCATCGGAGGCAGCGGCTTGCCCGCCACCTGCGGCTCGGCACCCGTGGCGATCCGGACGACCTCCACGGCCGCTCCGTTGCCGGGCCCGATCCCGCGCGCGCCCGGAATCGTCAGATCCGTGTTGGAGGCGAACCAGGGAACCCCCCGCGCGACGGCGTAGGACGCCTCCGCGAAACGGGACCAGGCCAGATCGGGACCGCCGTACCCCTGGACCACCGCGACGGGCTCGTCCTCCGCCGAGTCGACCGGTTCCAGCCCGCGCTCGCGCAGCGCGACCCGCAGCCCGTCGCCGCCGATCACCAGGACACGCGCCCCGGCCGGAACCTGCTCGCTGATGAGCCGGGCCACGGCCTGCGCCGAGGTGATGACGTCCGAGGCCACCGTCGGTATGCCCAGCTCCGTGAGGTGCCCGGCGACCGCGTCCGGGGTGCGCAGCGCGTTGTTCGTGACGTACGCGAGGTGCATCCCGCCCGCGCGCGCCGTCGCCAGTGAGTCCACCGCGTGCGCGATCGCCTCACCGCCCGCGTACACCACACCGTCCAGGTCAAGCAGCGCGGTGTCGTACGCCTCGCTCAGCGCCTGCCCACTGCCCTCGGGCCGCGTCCTGACGGTCTGGCTCATTGCGCATCGCTCCTCGTTAGATCCCTTTCCCCCGATCATCGCTCATGCCACCGACACACTTACGATGCCCCAATGAACTATGCAGGTCCCGAGGAGGCGACACCGGCGGGGAGCGGCCTCGAACTCACCCCGTTCCGAGGCCTGCGCTACGACCCGGACCGGGTCGGCAGTCTCGCCGCCGTGACGTCCCCGCCCTACGACGTGATCGTGCGGCCCGACGGACTCCTCGAACTCGAATCGGCCGACCCGTACAACATCGTCCGGCTGATCCTCCCCCAGGACGGCACCCCGGCCGCCCGCAACCGGCAGGCGGCCGACACGCTGCGCCGCTGGCTGTCGGAGGGCGTCCTGGCCGCCGATCCCGAGCCCGGCCTGTACGTGTACGAACAGCGCGACGGCGACCTGCTGCAACGGGGCGTGATCGGCAATCTGCGGCTGTCCGATCCCGCCGACGGTGTGGTGCTCCCGCACGAGGACGTGATGCCGCACGTCATCGCGGACCGCGCTGCCCTGATGCGCGCCACGTCCGCCAACCTCGAACCCCTGCTGCTGACCTATCGCGGCAACGGTTCCGGGCGCGGCGCCGGCGCCGTCATCGAACGCACCGTCGCCCTGCCGCCGCTGCTGTGCACCACCACGGAGGACGGCATCAGCCATCGTCTGTGGGCGGTCACGGACCCCGCGGAGCTCGCGGAGATCCGCACGGACCTGGGCCGGCACCAGGCCCTGATCGCCGACGGCCACCACCGCTGGGCCACGTATCTGCGTCTACGCGCGGAGCACCCCTCCCCGAGCCCCTGGGACTACGGTCTGGTCCTCCTGGTGGACACCGCCCGCTATCCGCTGCGCGTCCGGGCGATCCACCGTCTGCTGCACCGTCTGCCGGTCGCCGAGGCGCTGGCCGCGCTCGGGGACTCCTTCCGCGTACGCCACCTCGACGTGCCCCTCGCCGAGGCACTGGAGGCCCTCGCGGCGGCTGCGGCCGAGGGGAACGCGTTCCTCCTCGCGGGCGACGGCGCCTTCCACCTCGTCGACCGCCCTTCGCCCGACCTCCTCGCCCGTACGATCCCGGCCGGGCACCCGGAGGCCTGGCGCGCGCTGGACGCCACGGTGCTGCACGCCACCCTTCTCGACCATGTGTGGGGCATCCCCGAGGACTCCCCCGCGGACATCGCGTACATCCACGACACGACCGCCACGGTCGAGAAGGCGGAGCACGACGGGGGCACGGCCGTGCTGATGCACCCGGTCCACGAGGAGGTCGTACGCGAACTCGCCCGCCAGGGGGTCACGATGCCGCGCAAGTCGACGTCCTTCGGGCCGAAGCCGGCGTCCGGTCTCGTCCTGCGGGCGCTCACTCCCTGAGGCACCCGGCTCCCGGGAACTCCCCCGGAAACGCCACGTGGGCGGCAGGAGCACCTTCCGGTGTCCTGCCGCCCACGTGTTTGTGCCGGTGTCCGGCGTCAGCTCTGCGGACGGTGAGGAGCGTCGTCCTCGTCGTCCTTGTCCTCGTCCTCTTCGTCCTCGTCGAGGTCGTCGACGTCGTCGATGTCGTCCGTGATCGCGTCCTTGGTCTCGGACCCGATCTCGTCCTCGTCGTCGTCCTCGTCGTCGTCCTGGGCGTGGATCTCCGGCGTGGCGTCGGTCGCGGTCACGCTCACGGGCTCGTCGTCCTCGACGAGGGCGTCGACGAACTCGACGCCATCCATCTCGGCGAGACGATCGGAGGCGTCCGTGCTGCCGTCCTTGTCGGACTCGACGGTCTTGGCGAACCACTCGCGTGCCTCGCCCTCGCGTCCGGCGGCGAGGAGCGCGTCGGCGTAGGCGTACCGCAGTCGCGCGGTCCAGGGCTGGACGGAGTTCGAAGCCAGCTCGGGGCTCTGGAGGGTGACGATGGCGGCGTCCAGCTGATCCATGTCACGCCGGGCGCCGGCCGCCACGAGCCGCATCTCGACCTGGCTCGCCTTGTCCAGCTTCTGGACCTCGGGCGCGCCCGCCATCTCCAGCGCCTTCTCGGGCCGGCCCATGCCGCGCTCGCAGTCCGCCATCACGGGCCACAGCTCCACGCCACCGGTCATCCGGCGCGCGGCGCGGAACTCGGCGAGCGCCTCGCTGAACTTCTGGTTCGCGTACGCGGCGAAGCCGGCCGCCTCGCGCACGGCCGCGACACGTGAGGCCAGCCGCAGCGCGATCCTCGAGTACGCGTAGGCGGTCTCGGGGTCCTCGTCGATGAGCCGGGCGACCATCACCAGGTTGCGGGAGACGTCCTCGGCAAGCCCCTTGGGCAGGCTCAGGAGTTCCTGTCGCACGTCCTGGTCGATCTCCTCGCCCGTGACGTCGTCCGGGATCGGCAGGCGCTTGATCGGCTCACGGTCCCGGTCCCGCTCGTCGCGGTAACGGCCGCCACCACGCCGGTCGTCGCCCCCGCGGTCGTCACGGCCGCGGAAGCCGCCGGGGCGCCCGCCGCGGTCGTCACGGCGGAAGCCACCGCTGCTGCCACCACGGTGGTCGTCCCGGCCCCGGTAGCCGCCGCCGCTGCCACCACGGCTGTCGTCACGGCGGAAGCCGCCGCGGTCGTCGTCACGACGCGGGCCGCTGGGGCGCTCGTCACGACGGAAGTCTCCACGGTCGTCGCGGCGGAAGGGCGGACGGTCGCCGTCCCTGCGCTCGTCACGGCGGAAGTCGCCGCCGCCCCGGTTGTCGTCACGGCGGAAGCCGCCGCGGTCGTCGTCGCGACGCGGGCCGCTGGGGCGCTCGTCGCGACGGGAGTCTCCACGGAACCCACCGCGGTCGTCGTCACGACGGGGGCCGCTGGGGCGCTCATCGCGACGCTCGTCACGGCGGAAGGCCGGACGGTCGGGGTCGCGGCGGAAGCCGCCACGGTCGTCGCCCCTGCGCTCGTCACGGCGGAAGTCGCCGCCGCCCCGGTTGTCGTCACGGCGGAAGCCGCCGCGGTCGTCGTCGCGACGCGGGCCGCTGGGGCGCTCGTCGCGACGGGAGTCTCCACGGAACCCACCGCGGTCGTCGTCACGACGGGGGCCGCTGGGGCGCTCGTCACGGCGCTCGTCACGGCGGAAGGCCGGACGGTCGGGGTCGCGGCGGAAGCCGCCACGGTCGTCGCCCCTGCGCTCGTCACGACGGTCGTCCCGTCGGAAGTCACCGCGGTCGTCACGGCGGAAGCCGCCACCGCTGCTGCCGCCACGGTTGTCGTCACGGCCTCGGTAGCCGCCGGCACTGCCGCCACGGTCATCACGGCGGAAGCCGCCACCGCTGCCACCACCACGGTTGTCGTCGCGACGGAAACCACCGCCACTGGCACCACCGCGGTTGTCGTCACGGCGGAAGCCGCCACCGCTGCTGCCGCCACGGTTGTCGTCACGGCCTCGGTAGCCGCCGGCACTGCCGCCACGGTCGTCGCGACGGAAGCCGCCACCGCTGCTGCCACCACGGTTGTCGTCGCGGCGGAAGCCGCCACGGTCGCCGCCACCACGGTTGTCGTCACGACGGTCGTCACGGCGGAATCCACCGCGGTCGTCATCGCGACGCGGGCTGCTGGGCCGGTCGTCGCGGTTGAAGGCGGGGCGGTCCCCGTCCCGGCGGAAGCCACCGCCGCTGCCGCCGGCGCCACCGCGGTCGTCGCGGCGCGGGCCGCTCGGACGGTCGTCACGGCGGAACGGCGGCCGGCCGCCCCGATCGCCCTCGCGGCGGTCGTCGCGGCCACGGTAGCCACCGCCACTGCCGCCGGTGCCGCCGCTGCGGTTGTCGTCGCGACGGAAGCCGCCACGGTCACCACCGCCGCGGTTGTCGCCACCGCGGTTGTCGTCACGGCGGCCGGAACCACCACGGTCGTTGTCTCGGCGAGGGCCGCCGCGGTAGTCACCGCGGTCACCACTGTCACGACGGCGCTGGTCGCGCTCCGGTCGCTCGTCGGGAGAGTTGGTGGACATGGGGTGACTCCTGTCTTCGGTACCGCAAGTCATTCTCGCGCAGCCGGGTACCCGGCGCGCTTCGGCAAAACAAAAAAGGACCCTCAGCCCCAGCGAGTCGCTGGGACCAAGGGTCCTCCAAATTTAGTTCGGCGGCGTCCTACTCTCCCACAGGGTCCCCCCTGCAGTACCATCGGCGCTGTGAGGCTTAGCTTCCGGGTTCGGAATGTAACCGGGCGTTTCCCTCACGCTTTGACCACCGAAACCCTGTCAGACGCCTCGTGATGAAACGAGGCCTCGAACGGGCAGCGAACAAGCACACTTTTCAATTGATTAAGTGGAACTGTTCAGCCAGCACAACCGTTCGTTGTCTGGGAACTACACAGTGGACGCGAGCAACTGAGGACAAGCCCTCGGCCTATTAGTACCAGTCACCTCCACCCGTTACCGGGCTTCCAGATCTGGCCTATCAACCCAGTCGTCTACTGGGAGCCTTAACCCCTCAAGGGGGTGGGAATACTCATCTTGAAGCAGGCTTCCCGCTTAGATGCTTTCAGCGGTTATCCCTCCCGAACGTAGCCAACCAGCCATGCCCTTGGCAGGACAACTGGCACACCAGAGGTTCGTCCGTCCCGGTCCTCTCGTACTAGGGACAGCCCTTCTCAATATTCCTACGCGCACAGCGGATAGGGACCGAACTGTCTCACGACGTTCTAAACCCAGCTCGCGTACCGCTTTAATGGGCGAACAGCCCAACCCTTGGGACCGACTCCAGCCCCAGGATGCGACGAGCCGACATCGAGGTGCCAAACCATCCCGTCGATATGGACTCTTGGGGAAGATCAGCCTGTTATCCCCGGGGTACCTTTTATCCGTTGAGCGACGGCGCTTCCACAAGCCACCGCCGGATCACTAGTCCCGACTTTCGTCCCTGCTCGACCCGTCGGTCTCACAGTCAAGCTCCCTTGTGCACTTACACTCAACACCTGATTGCCAACCAGGCTGAGGGAACCTTTGGGCGCCTCCGTTACTCTTTAGGAGGCAACCGCCCCAGTTAAACTACCCATCAGACACTGTCCCTGATCCGGATCACGGACCCAGGTTAGACATCCAGCACGACCAGACTGGTATTTCAACGACGACTCCACCCGAACTGGCGTCCGAGCTTCACAGTCTCCCAGCTATCCTACACAAGCCGAACCGAACACCAATATCAAACTGTAGTAAAGGTCCCGGGGTCTTTCCGTCCTGCTGCGCGAAACGAGCATCTTTACTCGTAGTGCAATTTCACCGGGCCTATGGTTGAGACAGTCGAGAAGTCGTTACGCCATTCGTGCAGGTCGGAACTTACCCGACAAGGAATTTCGCTACCTTAGGATGGTTATAGTTACCACCGCCGTTTACTGGCGCTTAAGTTCTCAGCTTCGCCACCCCGAAGAGTGACTAACCGGTCCCCTTAACGTTCCAGCACCGGGCAGGCGTCAGTCCGTATACATCGCCTTACGGCTTCGCACGGACCTGTGTTTTTAGTAAACAGTCGCTTCTCGCTGGTCTCTGCGGCCACCCCCAGCTCATGGAGTAAATCCAATCACCAGTGATGGCCCCCCTTCTCCCGAAGTTACGGGGGCATTTTGCCGAGTTCCTTAACCATAGTTCACCCGAACGCCTCGGTATTCTCTACCTGACCACCTGAGTCGGTTTAGGGTACGGGCCGCCATGAAACTCGCTAGAGGCTTTTCTCGACAGCATAGGATCATCCACTTCACCACAATCGGCTCGGCATCGGGTCTCAGCCTTGATGTGTGACGGATTTGCCTATCACACGGCCTACACCCTTACCCCGGGACAACCACCGCCCGGGATGGACTACCTTCCTGCGTCACCCCATCACTCACCTACTACCACCTTGGGTCGGCGGCTCCACCACTCCCCTCAACTCCGAAGAGATCAGGGCGGCTTCACGGCCTTAGCATTAATGGGCTCGATGTTTGACGCTTCACAGCGGGTACCGGAATATCAACCGGTTATCCATCGACTACGCCTGTCGGCCTCGCCTTAGGTCCCGACTTACCCTGGGCAGATCAGCTTGACCCAGGAACCCTTAGTCAATCGGCGCACACGTTTCTCACGTGTGTATCGCTACTCATGCCTGCATTCTCACTCGTGAACCGTCCACCACTGCCTTCCGGCGCGGCTTCACCCGGCACACGACGCTCCCCTACCCATCACAGCGGGCGTTGGCCCTATTGCTGCAATGACACGACTTCGGCGGTACGCTTGAGCCCCGCTACATTGTCGGCGCGGAATCACTAGACCAGTGAGCTATTACGCACTCTTTCAAGGGTGGCTGCTTCTAAGCCAACCTCCTGGTTGTCTCTGCGACTCCACATCCTTTCCCACTTAGCGTACGCTTAGGGGCCTTAGTCGATGCTCTGGGCTGTTTCCCTCTCGACCATGGAGCTTATCCCCCACAGTCTCACTGCCGCGCTCTCACTTACCGGCATTCGGAGTTTGGCTAAGGTCAGTAACCCGGTAGGGCCCATCGCCTATCCAGTGCTCTACCTCCGGCAAGAAACACACGACGCTGCACCTAAATGCATTTCGGGGAGAACCAGCTATCACGGAGTTTGATTGGCCTTTCACCCCTAACCACAGGTCATCCCCCAGGTTTTCAACCCTGGTGGGTTCGGTCCTCCACGACCTCTTACAGCCGCTTCAACCTGCCCATGGCTAGATCACTCCGCTTCGGGTCTTGAGCGCGCTACTGAATCGCCCTGTTCGGACTCGCTTTCGCTACGGCTTCCCCACACGGGTTAACCTCGCAACGCACCGCAAACTCGCAGGCTCATTCTTCAAAAGGCACGCAGTCACGAGGCAAGCACAAGTGCTTGCCCGACGCTCCCACGGCTTGTAGGCACACGGTTTCAGGTACTATTTCACTCCGCTCCCGCGGTACTTTTCACCATTCCCTCACGGTACTATCCGCTATCGGTCACCAGGGAATATTTAGGCTTAGCGGGTGGTCCCGCCAGATTCACACGGGATTTCTCGGGCCCCGTGCTACTTGGGTGTCTCTCAAACGAGCCGTTGATGTTTCGACTACGGGGGTCTTACCCTCTACGCCGGACCTTTCGCATGTCCTTCGCCTACATCAACGGTTTCTGACTCGCCTCACAGCCGGCAGACTGT